>CAZIRB010000023.1:0-26432 GCA_964541695.1 uncultured Oscillospiraceae bacterium | reverse complement strand
TTTCCCCGCAGGGGCTTTGCCCCTGCACCCCACCAAAGGAGGAAACCCCCTTTGGCAGGGTGCGGGGCGGAGCCCCGCGCCGTAGCCCACCCCCGCGCCGTAGCCCACCCTCGCGCCATACCGCCGTACCTCGTCCCCGCATTGTACCCCGCAATCTATACCCACATCCCACCCCTACCGCACCATCCGCACCTTCAAAACATGTTCATAAATGTTTGAATTTGGTTTGACAATGTTCGATTTGATGGTATAATACTTTTTGAATGCAGATTGTGTGCCGTTTTAGGAGGAACCGTATGGGATTGAGCAAAGAAAAGCTATGCAGCATGTTCCGAATGATGTATTTAACGCGCCGATTCGACGAGACCGCGACCGAACTGAATAAGCAGAAGCGCATCATCGGCAGCATCCACGCGGGCGTGGGGGAGGAAGGCGCCTCCGTCGGCATCACGATGGCGCTGTCGGAGCAGGACTATATCTCGCCCTCGTACCGGGACCTCGGGGCGATGCTGGCGGGCGGAATGACCACGCTCGAGGTCATGGGCATGCTCTATGCAAAGGACTGCGGCCACTCGAAGGGCCGGACGCGAGTCATGCATTTTGGCGATCTGAAGAAGCACATCCTCCCGCCGAACCCTGTGCTGGGCGCGTCGACGGCGATCGCCAACGGCGTCGCGTTTGCCAATAAGAGGAACGGCAGCGACAGCGTGGTCGTCAACATCATCGGCGACGGCTGCAGCAACGAGGGCGCGGTGCATGAGGCGATGAACTTCGCGGCGGTGTATAACCTGCCGATCGTGTTCTGCATCGTAAACAACCACTACGCCTGGTCGACGCCGACGTCGGACATCCTCAAGCTCGACATCCTGGCGGACCGGGCGAAGGCCTACGGTTTCCCCGGCTATATCGCAAACGGAAACGACGTGCTGGAAACGTACGAAACCGTCCACAGGGCGGTCGAGCGCGCAAGGCGCGGCGAGGGTCCGTCGCTCGTCGAGGTCCGCGCGTACCGCTGGTCCGGCCATTCCGGCAACGACCAGAACGTGTACCGCACGCCGGACGAGATGCTGCGCTGGCGGCAGGACGACTGCCTGATCAAATTTGAAAACTATCTTCTGGCCGCGAATATTTTAAGCGCCGAGGAAGCTGTGGATATGAAGGAGAGCGTCGAGCGCGAGATTCGGGAGGCCATCCGGATATCGGAGGAATGCCCGTATCCGAGCGTGGAGGAAACGCTGAACCCGAACTGCATGCTGTACCGGGAGGATGAGATCCATGGCTAATATGACGTATCTGGCGGCGATCAAGCAGGCGCTCCGCGAGGAGATGAAAAGGGACCCGTCGGTCTATTTAATCGGCGAGGACATCGCCGAGTACGGCGGCTGCTACGGCGTGACGGCGGGGCTTTTTGAGGAGTTCGGCCGCGAGCGCGTGATCAACAGCCCGATCTCCGAAACGGCGCTGCTCGGCTCGTGCATCGGCGCGGCCATGATGGGCGAGCGCCCGGTCGCCGAGATCATGTTCGCGGACTTTCTGTTCGTGTGCGCGGATCAGATCGCAAACCAGGCGAACAAGATGCGCTACATCATCGGCGACGACACGAAGGTGCCGCTCGTGATCCGCACCGCGTACGGCGGCGGCGGGCGGTACTCTTTCAACCACTCGCAGAGCCCCGAGGCGGCGTTTCTGAACTCGCCCGGCCTGACGATCGTCATGCCGTCGACGCCCTATGACGCGAAGGGGCTGATGAAGGCCGCCATCCGCAGCAACAACCCCGTGCTGTTCTTTGAGCAGAAGTATCTGTACAAAACGGTCTCGGGCGAGGTTCCGGACGGCGATTATATCGTCCCGCTGGGCAAGGGCGACATCAAGCGCGCCGGCAGAGACGTCACGATCGTCGCGACCGGCTGGATGGTCCATAGATCGCTCGAGGCGGCGGAGTTGCTGTCCCGTGAGGGCATCGAGGCGGAGATCGTCGACCCGAGGACGCTTAAACCCATCGACGAGGAGCTGATATTGAGTTCCGTCCGCAGGACCGGGCGGCTTGTCGTCGTGCACGAGGCCTCGCTGACGGGCGGCTACGGCGCGGAGATCAGCGCGATCGTGTGCGAGAAAGCCTTTGACGCGCTGAAGGGCCCGGTCAGGCGCGTCGCGGCGCCGGACATGATCATCCCGTTTGCGCCGAACTGCGAGGACGCGTTCTATCCCACAAAGGATACGATCGCGGACGCGGTGCGCCGGCTCGTCGGCTAATGGAACAGAACCGGTTTTGACCCATACACACGCTTTCCCCCTCCGGCGGGCAAAGCCGGTGCATACCGATCATGCGCCGGCTTCGCCCGCTTCGGTCCATATTGCATGCGGAACCCGCCGGGACGCCAAAGACCGCCGAACGGACCGGCTGACACGGCGGCCCCGGACTTTTTTGGCGGCCCCGAGCGCCCGATGATAACGAAACTCCTTGAAGTTTAGCGGACATTGATATACTATGTAACATAGTGGATATGAAAGAATAACGCTGAAAACGACGGTTTTGCGATCGTAACCGGGGAAATGTGGTGTGGAGGCGACCAAATGCAGGTTAAGAGAATGCAGGACATCTGTGAAATGCTGGAGGAGGACGGCAGCGTAGACGTCAAATCCCTCAGCAAATTGCACAACGTGACGGAGAAGACCATCCGCCACGATCTCAACAAAATGGAAGAGATGGGTTTGTTGGAGCGGGTCCGCGGCGGGGCGATCCTCAAGGTCGCCAGCAACAGCGTATTCCCGATCAAGAGCAGGCGCAAGCTCCACATCGACGAAAAGATGCGTATCGCGCAGGCGGCCAATGAGCTGATCCACGACGGGGACGTCGTGATTCTCGACAACGGCACGACGACGCTCGAGCTGACCAAGCTCCTCAAGAAAAAGAAGATCATCGTCATCACGAACGATCTTTCAATCGTCAACGAGCTCTGCACGTCGGAGACCGTCACGCTGTATGTGACTGGCGGGCGGCTCAAGACGGACACGCACTATTCGTTCATCGGGCCGGACGCGATCCGCACGTTGAAGGAGTATCACGCGACGATCGCGTTCTTGGGCACCAGCACGATCTCGATCGAGAAGGGGCTCATGGTCTTCTCGGCGGAGGAGGCCGACGTCAAGAAGGCGATGATCGCGGTCGCCGACAGAGCGGTCTGTTTGGCCGACTACACGAAGTTTCATCAGACCGCCTTCGTCCGATTCGCGGGAATCGAGGACCTGTACGCGGTCATCACGGACAGGAGCATCCCGCACGAGGACATCGCGCAGCTCGAGAGCCACGGCGTCCGGGTCATCTGCGCATAAAATATAGCGCGTCGCTCCCGCCGCCGGCACAGGAGGCCAGTTCATGTGGATTTGGAAAGTCATCGGTATTTTAGCCCTGATCGCGATACTCCTGGTATTGCGGTCCTATCAGAATTTGAGCAAGCGCAAGCAGAAGCCGCACGAGAGAACCGTCCGCCGCGCGGGGGACGGCGCCGAACCTGCCAAGCGCGCGCTGTTGCTGTACTGCCGCTCCAAACACGACTCGATGGACCGCGCCGCCGATATTGTGGCGGAGGAGCTTGCTAGGCGCGGGTACGACGTGACGGTCAACCATCCCGCGGAGGGACTCCCGTACGATGTCGAGGAGTTCGACCTGCTGGCCTTCGGCTCGCCGGCCTATTTCGGCTCCGCGTCCGCCGCGCTGCTCGATTATCTCAAGGCGAATCCGTTCCGGCATAAGCGCGCGCTGATTTTCGTCGTCGGTTACTCGGCCGACGACCAGCGCGAGATCAAGCAGATCCGGGAATGCATCTCCCAGAAGAACAGCGTCGTCTCGATCAAGGTGTTCAAGCCGGAGATGGAGAAGCTCCGCGGTTTTGTCGACGCGCGCGTCGGCATGGACGCGGCCGGCGAACCGGCGCAGACCTGAGCTTCGGGCGAGGCTTCGGCCGGAAATTTCCTGCGTGTCAAAAAAATCCGGCGCGGACTTCGTAATTCGCGGTCCACGGCCCGCAATCCGCGGCCACAGCCGGCAATCCGCGATCGCGCCGCGCGCCCGGACCTGAACCGCCGCGGTTTGCGACAATCGATAAAAATCATATATTTATCTTTAAAGACATTAAAACACAACTATAGTCGAATTGTATTGATAGAAGCTGTTTGACACGGAAACGGCTTGGAGCGGGCGTATACGCCCGCTCCAGGCCGTTTTTTCGCGTGCCCGCGTCAGGTGCACAAAACTTGAATTGGTTCGAAATCATCCAAAAATGCGACAAGAAAACCCAAAATGAACCGAACAAAAGGCCATACTACGGGCAAAAACACAAGAATGCCGGAACTGCCAGACTTTTCTGGTATAAATTACAGGATAAACATATTGACATTTTCATGACTAAAGTGTAAAATTCTCTCGCAAGGTTCGAAATAGTACATTTTGTTCCAAGAAAAAGGACTAATTCGTTCGAAATTAAAGAAAAGAAACAAACCGATTTTGCCGTCCGCACGGCAGACCGCCCAAACCGCACCATGACAGTATCGTGTCTAATACTTGCGTAAAGCAAGATTATGAAAAGGAGAAAGTCTATGGAAAAGCAGGAAAGCAAACTCAAGAGTTGGCGCTGGCTGGATTCCGTCGGCAGGTGGGTTGAGAAAAACCTGGCACCACCCCTTGTCAAATTCGGCAACCAGCGGCACATGGCTGCAATCCGGTCCGGCCTGATCCGCATCATCCCCATGATCATCGTCGGGTCCATCCCCCTCATCTTCACGAGCATCCCCTTCCCGAGCATTGCCAAGGTGATTTCTCCGCTCAACCCCGCCCTGAACGCGCTCAACAGCATGACGATGGGCTTTATGAGCCTGTTCCTGGCAATCAGCCTGGGCTCCGAGTTTGCCAAGACCTATAAGCTCGAGCCCACGACGGTCAGCCTCGTCACGATCGCGAGCTTTTTGATCGTGTGCGCGCCGATCAACCTCGAGGCCGGCACGATCTCGACCGGCAACCTCGGCGCAAGAGGCATGTTCAGCGTATTCATCATCGCAATCGTCGTCGCCGAAGTGATGAGGCTCTGCCGCGACAAGAAGATCACGATCAAGATGCCCGAGCAGGTGCCGGAGAACATCTCCGCTTCCTTCGCGGCCCTGATCCCGATGACCATCCTGCTGGTGTTCTTCTGGCTCATCAGCATCGTGCTCAAGTTCGACCTCAACAGCGTGCTGGGCGTCATCATCTCCCCGCTGCTGTCGGCGACCGATACCTGGTATGCCATCCTGCTGTGCTGCGTACTTCTTGCGGCGCTCTGGTTTGTCGGCATCCACGGCGGTTCGTTCACCGTCTGGGGCGTGCTGTACCCGTTCCTCGTCAGCAACGTGGCCGAGAACGCCGCGGCGTTTGCTGCCGGCCAGCCCATGACCCGCATCTTCACCGAGCCGTTCGTGTTCAACTGGATCATGATCGGCGGCGTTGGCATGACGCTGCCCCTCGTGCTGTTCTACTGGAAGTCCAAGTCCGTCCGCCTCAGGGAAGTTGCCCGCGTTGAGCTGGCTCCCGGCCTGTTCAACATCAATGAGCCCATCACGTTCGGCGTGCCGGTCGTGCTCAATCCGATTCTCCTCATCCCGTTCGTGTTCGTGACGCTGTTCGGCGGCATGTACGGCTACCTGATCACCAAGCTCGGCCTGGTCACCACCACATACGTCCAGACGCCGTGGTCGATCCCGCCGTTCATCGGGCCGTACCTCTCCACCGGCGGCGACTGGAGGGCCGTTGTGGCGCAGGCGATCCTGCTTGTGATCGTCGCCATCATCTGGTATCCCTTCGCCAAGGTCTGGGAGCAGAAGTGCATTGAGGAAGAGCGCGGCGCTTGATCAAAAAAGCGTCCATCGGTTATACTGAATACTTGCACGGATCATACTTGATCCGTGCAAGTATTAACTGGCGGTAATCGACAAATTCATTGAAAAAAGGGGAGTGCGCTATGGTTAGGATAGTCATTCTGTGCGCGGCCGGCATGTCCTCGAGTCTGATCGTGAAAAGCATCGCAAAGGCGGCCGAAGCGCAGGGCGTCGAGGTGGACGTGCATTGCCAGCCGAGCTTGAACTTTAAGGATCAGGACTTCGGCGCGGTGGACGTCGTGCTGCTGGCGCCGCAAGTCCGCGGCCAGGCCGCCGACATTCGCAAGTATCTTGCGCAGTACAACGTAAAAATCGCGGATATCGGCATGTACGAGTACGGGCTCGTCAAGGGCGACGCCATACTAAAGCAGGTATTGGACATGCTTTAATGGCCGAAGTGCACAAAACACCGCCTGGAAAACGATTGAAAGTGAATAAGGAGACATCATGATAAAGAATGCGTTTATTGAGGAGATCGTATCGGAGGGCCGGTACCTGAGAGGATGCCTGGACCGGTATTTCGGCGGTCAGGTGCCTGGGCTTGCCCAGATCGAGGCGCTCGCCAAGGCGGGCAAGATCAAAAAGGTCGTGCTGGCCGGCATGGGCAGCTCCTACTACGCGGCGCACTCTGTCGTTGGCTATCTGACGCAGAAGGGCGTGCCCGCGCTCGTGCTCAACGGCTTTGAGGCGGCGCGGTACCAGAGCGAGCAGGTCGACAAGGACACGCTTGTCATCGGCATCTCGCAGTCCGGCAAATCCTGGGAGCTTGCCGAATTGATCGACAAACTCCAGGGCCGCGCGGTCGTGGCGGGCATCTGCAACAAGGAGGGGAGCCGGCTGGACGGCCTGAGCGGCATCAAGCTGCCGATGTTTGCGGAGACTGAGACGTTCTTTGCCAACAGGAGTTACCTGCATTCTATTATCATTCTGAACATTGTTTCGCACGTCATCGCCGGCGACGACATGGGCGCGCTGAAAACGGAGCTGTACAAAGTCGTGGATTGGGTGGACGGGTACATCGCCGGTTACGACGCGTACACCGTGCCGCTCTACGAGATGACCAAGGGCGCCGACATGTACGATTTTCTGGCCGACGGCCCCTCGATGGCGGCGGCGCTGCAGGGCGGACTCATATTCCGCGAGGGCCCCAAGGCCAAGACGGCTTCGATCATGCTTGCCGATTACGCGCACGACTGGGTGCTGTCCGTAGATCCCTCGTACACGGAGATTTTGTTCGTGCCCGAGTTTACGGCCGAGGTCGAGGTCCGCATGTACAACACGATCATGCAGAAGGGCGGCCGGGCCATTATTCTCACCGCGAACGATTCGGTCGAGGCCAACGCGTCCACGGCGGTGCTCAGGCATCCCGCGTTCCGGGAGAGCCTCGCGCCCGTCGTGCAGACCGTCTGCATGAACTTTTTGATGGCATACATCCTCGGCGAGGGCTGGAGCAGATAGCTTCCGGCCGCGTAAGCGCCGCGAAAGGAAAAAACGCATGGAAAACAAAGTCGACATTGCGGAATACATCGAACAGACCTGCATGGAGATCATCGCCAACGCCGGCGAGGGCCGCGCGCACGTGTTCGAGGCCCTCGAGCATGTGCTCAAGGAGGACTACGAAAGCGCCAAGGCCGCGCTGGACGAGGGCGAGCAATTCCTGCAGCAGGCGCACAGCGCGCAGTTTACGAAGCTGATGGCCTATCAGCTCAACGGCAACGAGGTGCCGTTCAGCATCATCATTCTCCACGCCATGGACCTTTTGATGGTGGCGACGTCGGAGAGGGACCTGCTCAAGTGCATCGTGAACGCTAGATTGTCTGGAGGAACGGAACAATGATCATCGACATCCACAACACGATCGGTCATCACAAATATAAGGAATTCGTTTCGGCGGAATCGCTGATTGCGCAGATGGACGCGGCCGGCGTCGACAAGGCCGTCGTGTTCTGCTACGCGGAGAGCCTCGACAACGCCTATGTCGAGCAAGCCATGAAGAAATACCCGGACCGCCTGATCGGCCTGTACACGGTCAACCCGTGGGCGGACGGCGCGGAGGAGGACCTCGAGGACGCGCTCAAGAACCGCGGCTTCCGTGGCCTGCGCCTCGATCCCGTTCGGCACGGGTTCGCGCTGAGCGAGCACGAGATCGTCTATCCGCTCGTCAGGCTCTGCCAGAAGTACCGTGTGCCGCTCTGGTGCTACGGCGGCGCGGAGGTGTTCTCCACGCCGATCCTGTTCGAGCCGATCGCGCGCGATTTCCCGGACGTGTCCATCATACTGGGCGCCATGGGCTTTACGTACGACGCGTCCAGCGCCGCAAGCGTCGCCCAGCGCTGCCCGAACGTCTATCTCGACACGTCCGGCTGCATGACGTCCAACGTCACGCGCGCGCTCAAGAACGCGGGCGCCGGGCGGACCGTGATGGGCACGGCCACGCCGGAATGGGGCTATTTCGAGCTGGAGATCCAGAAGATCCGGGACGCGTCGAGCGATCCGGAAACCGTGGCGCAGGTGCTCGGCAAGAACGCGGCCAGAATCTTTGGAATTGAGGGTAGGTGACAGCTATGATCATCGATATGCTTTCCCACATCGGCAAGCGCAAGGGCAGCGTATGCTACGTCGAGGAGGTTCTCGACATGATGCAGGCCTCCGGCGTAGATAAGGGCATGATCTGCTCGCAGCTTGAGACCATCGACAACGAGTATATCTACGATTGCTGCAATAAGCACCCGGACAAGGTGTTCGGCTTTGCCGTCATCAACCCTTGGGACATCGAGGGCGAGCAGGAGCTTGAGAAATGCCTGCGCGACTATCACTTCCACGGCATCAAGATGAACGCGATCCGCTTCGGCTATTCCGCCGACCGGCACAGCGTCGTGGACCCCTTCTTCGAGCTGTGCAGGACGTACAAGGGCATGGCGGTCGTGCACAACATGTCCGACCTGTTCTCAATTCCCGATAAATGGGGCGAGATGGCCAGGACGTTCCCCGAGGTGCCGATCCTTCTGTACCACATGGGCGTGCCGTACATGGTCGACCGCGCGATCGCGCTGGCCAAGCAGTACGACAACGTGTTCCTCGGCTCGGCCTGCTCGTTCGCGCCGGCGATCAAAAAGGCCTACGACACGGTCGGAGCGGGGAAGATCATGCTGAGCACAGACGCGCCGTTCGTCTCGATGAAGCAGGAGATCGAAAAGCTCAAGTACGTGATCAAAAAAGAGCCGGACCTTGAAAAGGTGCTCGGCGGCAACGTGGCGAAGGTGCTTTCGCTGTAACGGCAAAGGTTCGGGCGGCTTTGCCGGGCCGGACCGGATAGGAGGCTTGCTTTGATCCTGGATTTTCACAACCACATCGGCAGAAAAAAGGGCCTGGATTTTTCGGCGGAGCAGCTCATCGAGCGGATGGACGAGGGCAAGATCGACCGGGCCGTCGTATTCAGCTTCCCGGAGAGCATCAACAACGAGTACGTCGCCGAGAGCGTAAAGCGGTATCCGGACCGGCTGATCGGCTTTGCCACGGTCAACCCCTGGGCCGAAGACGCGGAAAAGCAGCTCGAGTACTGCCTGACGGAGCTGGGGCTTCGCGGATTGAAGCTCCATCCGCAGCGGCACGGCTTCAGCTTCGACAACCACATGATACTCGACCCGCTGTTTCAAATCGCGGAAGCGCACGGCGTGCCCGTCATCGGGTACGGTGCGGCGAACGTGCTCAGCAGCCCCAACATGTTCGAGGAGATGGCCAAAACCTTCCCGAACGTGGACCTCGTGATGGCGCACAGCGGGCAGATGTACGAGGCCAAGGCCGCCATTAGCGCCGCCGCGCGCAACGACAACCTGTACCTCGAGACGTCGACGGTGTTCGCGGTCAACATCAAGAAGCAGCTGTCCGACGCGGGGTACCAAAAGATTCTGCTGGGCACCGACATGCCGTACGGCGACTACGATCTCGAGCTGCTCAAGATACGGGGCGAGACGTCGGACCCGGCGGCCCTTGCGGCGATACTTTACGGCAACGCCGAACGACTACTGGGGAGAGCGCAGAAATGATCATTGATTCGCATAACCATCTGGGTTTCCGGAAGGGCGAGAGCTTCCCGACCGAGACGCTGATCAGCTGGATGGACAAGGCGGGCGTGGACGGCTGCGTCGCCACGACGCACCCGGAGCAGATCGACAACGACTATGTCGCGGCCGCGCAGAAGGCGCACCCGAACCGCATATTCGGGTACGCGGTGGTGAACCCGTGGCTGTATTCGGCCGAGGACGAGCTCGTGCGCTGCTTTCGGGACCTCAACATGTACGGCCTGAAACTGAACACGCTGCGGCACGGCTACGCGCTCGACCGCCATCAGATCGTCGATCCGATATTCGAGATCTGCGACCATTATAAAAAGCCCGTGCTCTGCCACGGCGAGTCCGACATATTCAATCTGCCGGGCAAGTTCGAGGAGATGGCGAGGACCTTCCCGCATGTCAATCTGATCCTCGCGCACATCGGCCAGCCGGACGCCGTCGACGGCGCCATCCGCGCGGCCAACCGCTACGAGAACATCTATGTCGACACGGCGGGCGTGAGCATCAACGTGTTAAAGCGCGCGGTCAACGAGATGGACCCCGCCAAGATCCTGATGGGGACCGACGCGAGCTGGGGCAAGTTCGAGCTGTCGATCGAGCTCGTGCGCAAGGCGACGGACGATGAAAAGATCCGGGAGATGATCATGGGCGGCAACATCATCCGGCTGCTGGGGCTGAAATTCGAGTGAGGTTGGACCTTGCTCGACCGTATTAGAAGGGCGGGCGGCCGATTGGCCGCCCGCCCTTTATTTTGCCGGTTTTGCATGAGGCCGGCCCGCCCGGTCCGTCAGGGTTTTTTGCAGATGACGCCGATCGCGGGCGAGCCGTCGTGATAGGCCTCGCCGCACAGGTTCGACAGCACCGCCTCGACCCGGAAGCCGCTTTGCTCGAGCTCGGCGCGGATCGATTCCGGCGAAAAGTAGGTCTGGAAGATGTGGTACCGCGTTGCACCACCCGCGTCGAATACGGTCACGCAATCACAGGCCGAAGACACATCCGGATAGACAAACGTCCGCTCCAGAACAACGTGCTTGTGCGGCCGCCAGAAGCCCGATTCGGCGGCATACCACTTGGGCGCCGCGTGGTTCATCCTGTCCCGGAACGCGGATAGGCTCGGAACGTCCAGCGCAAAGCGGCCGCCCGGCTTGAGGGCGGTGCGGACGTTTTCGAGCAGGGTTTCCCGGTTTTCCGGGCTGAGCACGCCGTAATCGTGCCAGATCAGCAGGGCCGCGTCAAACAGTTCCGTTCCGAACGGGTTTAGGTAGCTGTCCAGAACGTAGCGGCTGCCGCTGTCCCGGCCTTTCGCGTAGCGGATGGAGTTTTCCGACCGGTCGATTCCGGTCGGGCAAAATCCCAGCCCGGCCAGCTTTTCGCAATACAGCCCCGGGCCGCAGCCAAGGTCCGCGATCGCGCCGCCTGTTTTCAGCTCCATGGCCCGGACCAGATACGCGCAGATTGCCTGGATTGTTTCGGGCCTGTAGCTTGCGGAGTCGGTGTCCGGGGAAAGGTGCGTTTCCAGCATCATCTTTGCAATATGCGGATCGTTCCAGAGCTCCGCGCCCGGCTCGTACGGAGATGGCCGCCGGTCCGCACGCAATAAATCGTCCAGCGTAAACATCGGTCCTTTCTTAACCCATACTCGACAGCAATCCAAAAAGAGGGACGCCGCGTTATTCCGGCATCCCTCGAAAAACAAAGAGGATACCGGCCAAAGATGAACGGGCAGAACAAAACATCCCCGCAGGGGATGGGGACTGTCTGCCTCCGTTCAATCTTCCTTTTCCGGCGGGCGCAGGCTGCTGCGCGCCCCGGACGGTATCCCTCCCAATATTAAATTCGGACTGCTATCGGCTATATTATAGTTCAGCGTAACTTCGGCGTCAAGAAACCCGATAATGCCATAGCGACACGAGATGCGTCGCGATGCAATGCCGACTGTCTGCGGGCGGACCGCCGTGCGTTATGCCTCGGCTTCGCCTGCGCCCGCGTCGATCAGGCCGACGAGCTGCTCGACCGCCGCCGCCTCGTCCTCGCCCTCGGCGCGGATGGCGACCTTTGTGTTCTTTACGAGCGCGAGGGTGAGCAGGCGCAGCATCGACTTTGCGTCGGCGCTCTTGCCGGTGTCGAGGTTGCTGATCGTGATGTGCGAGGCGTATTTTTTCGCTTCCGTGACGAAGTTGCTCGCGGGCCGCGCGTGCAGACCCGTTTGATTGATGATGACGGTGCTCTTTTCGTACATGTCGCTTCCACCTCTGATGCGCCGACGGCCATATGAGGGCTATTGAATGGCGCAAAACTGTCTTATAATGTTCGATATTCGAACTAAGTGCACAATATCGAACCCTTTAATAAAATAGCACGTTTGTTTCAAAAATTCAAGCGGTTTCCGATATGGAAAGCACATTTCTTTTTGCGCGCGGCACGTTTGCCGCGCCGCCGCGCGCCCGCGTGTTGGCATCCGCGACTAACGCTTCACTAACTGACTGTTCAACTCAAAATTATGCGCGAAAGCAACCCCGACGCAACTCCATACGGCCGGCCGCACATAAATAACGCCATTTATGTTCAAAAAATGTTTGTATTTGTTCGGCGATTGTGCTAAATTCAATATGGAAACCGCCTTGCCAATTTGGCCGCCGCTTTTGCGCAAACCCTGCGCAAAAGCGCATTCTTTGCGCCAAAGAAACGGCGGCGCCCAATACCGCCGCGTTGAGGAAGGACGACATGATCGTTGACGTGCACAACCTGATCGGGCGCAGGCGCTTTATGGCCAAGCGGACGCCGGAGGCGCTGCTTTTCGAGATGGACGAAGCGCTGGTCGATGTGGCCGTCGTGTCTTGCTTTCCGGAGGCGATCGACAATTCGTACGTCTTCGATGCGGTCGCGCGGTATCCTCAGCGCCTTGTCGGCATGTTTTCGGCCAACCCCAACGACCCCGGCGCGACCGACGCGCTCGAAAACGGGTTTTTGCAGGGTTTTCGCGCACTGCGGCTCGATCCCGTAAAGCACGGATTTACCGCGGACAATCTGGAGCTGCTTTCGCCGCTGCTGGATGTCTGCGAGCGGTTCGGCGCGCCCGTCTGGCTGTGCTGCACGGCGGACGTGAGCTGCTCGCCGATCCTCGCCGCGGAGCTTGCGGATGCGTTTCCGCGCGTCCCGCTGATACTCGGCTATATGGGCTTCAACTACGAGGCGGCGCTGTCCGTGCAGATCGCGGCCAAGTACCCGAACGTTTATCTGGACCCCACGGCGGCCATGCACCAGAATCTGATGCGCGCGCTGCGCACCGCGGGCCCGGAGAAGATATTGCTTGGCTCCGGCACGCCCGAGGCGAGCTATTTTCCGCTGGAGATCCAAAAGCTGCGCGACGCGGTGGCGGACGAGGCGGCGCTTGGTCTGGTGCTGGGCGGGAACGCGGCGCGGCTGTTCCGCATCGCGCGGGAAACGGGGGCGCGCGCATGATCATCGACATGCTGACCAACATCGGCGTCAAGAAGAACAACGATTTCGACTGCTCCGCGGCGGCGCTCGTCGCGGTGATGGACCGGTATTCCGTCGACCGCTCGGTCGCGATCTGCCAGACGGAATGCATCGACAACGAGGCGACGTTCCGGTCCGTCCGCGAATATCCCGGGCGGCTCATCGGCGTCGGCATGGTCAACCCGTGGAGCCTGGACGCGGAGGCCGCGCTCGAAACCTGCTATGCGCAGTACGGGTTCCGCGGCGTGAAGATGAACTGTTTGCGCTTCGGCCTCTCGGCCGACCGGCATTCGCTGATGGACCCTCTGCTCGCCATCACCGACAGGCACCGCGGCTTCGTCATCGCGCACTGCATGTCCGACCTGTTTTCGCTGCCGAATAAATGGGAGGAGCTGGCCAAAAGCTTCCCGAATGTGCCGATTCTGATGTCGCACATCGGCGCGCCCAACATGGCGGACTCCGCGATTCGATGCGCCAAGCGCACGAAGAACCTGTACCTCATCACCGCGGGCGCGTTCCCGCGGCACATCGCCGCCGCGCTGGACGCGCTCGGGCCCGAGAAGCTGCTGTTTGCCTCCGACGGGCTGTACGGGTCCATGAAGCAGGAGCTGGACACGGTCCGGTACCTGGTCAAGGACCCCGCGGCGCGCGAGCTGATACTGGGCGGCAACGCCGCGCGTATATTGAACCGATAGGAAAGAAGTGCCGAAATGCTGCAGCAATTTAACGTAACGCCCCGGGTATACCTGTGCGAGAGTTGCCGGGAGTTTGTCGAGACGTTCCCGCTGAACGAGGACGACCTCGTACTGACCAACGAGTATATCTTTTCCCCTTATTTTCAAAACGTTCCCGCCGCCTGCCAGGTGATCTGCCAGGAGGCGTACGGGAAGGGCGAGCCGTCGGACGCGATGCTCGAGAGCATCCGCGCGGGCATCCACCGCGATTACCGCCGCGTCGTGGCGATCGGCGGCGGCACGATACTCGACCTTGCCAAGCTGCTCGCGCTCGCGGACGGCTCCGATATCGCCGCGCTGTTTGCCGGGACGGCGCAGCCGGAAAAAGTGCGCGAACTTGTCGCGATCCCGACCACCTGCGGCACGGGCAGCGAGGTCACGAACGTGTCGGTGCTGAGCCTTACGGCACAGGGTACCAAAAAGGGGCTGGCGCACCGGGCGCTCTATGCCGACGCCGTCGTGCTGATACCGGAGCTGCTCAGCGGCCTGCCGTACGCGGTGTTTGCGACAAGCTCCATCGACGCGTTCATCCACGCCGTCGAGTCGATCCTGTCGCCGAAGGCGACCGCGCTCTCCAGGATGTTCGGCTACCAGGCGCTCGCGATTATCTTAAACGGGTACCGAACGATCGCGGCTTCCGGCGCGGACGCACGCTATCCGCTTTTGAAGGACTTCCTGCTCGCCAGCACGATGGCCGGCATCTCGTTCGGCAACGCGGGCTGCGCCGCGGTGCACGCGCTCAGCTATCCGCTCGGCGCAAAATACCACGTTGCGCACGGGGAGTCCAACTACGCTGTGCTGTTCGGCGTACTGGACCGCTACATGCGCGCGGGCGACGCGGGGGAGCTCAAGACGCTGAACGTGTGCATGGCCTCCATACTGGGCTGCGGCGAAAAGGACGTGTACGCGGAGCTTCGGGAACTGTTTGCCAAAATTCTGCCGCCGAAGCGGTTGCGCGAGTACGGCATGACCGAGGCGGACGCGCGCGCGTTTGCGGACTCCGTCATGTTGAACCAGACGCGGCTGATGAACAACAGCTTCGTTCCGTTGAGCGCCGAGGACGTTTTTGAGATTTACAGCAGGTTATTGTAGGGTGAGGACTATGAACGACATCACAAAACGTGTGGAAACCCTGCGCAGGCAGGTGTTGGAAACGCCGCCCGCGCTGCGCGCCGACAGGAGCTGCATCGCGCAGAAGGCGTACCTTGCGCACCAATACGAGGATAAGCTTGTGCAGCGCGCGCGGATATTCGAGGCGGTGTTGAATGAGATCCCGATCAACATCCTTCCGGACGAGCTGATCGTGGGCCTGCCCGGCGACGATTTAAACATCGCGCAGGTGTTTTTCCCGGAGAACAGCCCGTACCAGCTCGTGCGCGAGATCAACACCCTGCCCACGCGCGAGCAGGACAAGTTTCTCGTGCCGCAAAAGACCAAGCTGCAGGTGCTCGAGCTGGCCACGTTCTGGTCCGGCAAGACGGCCAACGACACGATCACCGGCATGATCGGGGACACGGACCAGGCGCTGCTCGACGCGGGCGCGTTCTTTATCCAGAAGGACATGGGCTACGGCCACTGCCTGGCGGACTACGCGTCGGTGCTGGGCCAAGGCTTGGCCGCGTTCAAGCGAAAGGCCGAGTCGCTGCAGAGCGCGCCCGGCGCGACGAAGGAGCAGAAGCACTTCTGGCAGGGCGTTTCCATCGTCTGCCAGGCCGCCGTCGATTACGCAAACCGCTACGCTTTGCTCGCGGAGGAACTGGCGCAGGCCGAGACGGACGCCGCCCGGAAGGCGGAGCTAGTGAAGATCGCGGCAACCTGCCGCAAGGTCCCGGCCAATCCCGCGGAGGATTTCTACGAGGCGCTGCAGTCGCTGTGGATGACGCATCTATTAATCCAGCTCGAGTCCGACGGCACCGGCGTGTCGTTCGGCCGCTTCGATCAATATCTGTATCCGTATTATCGCGCGAGCGTCGCAAAGGGCGAGCCGCAGGAATCGCTGCAGGAGCTTTTGGACTGCTTCTGGATCAAGACGAACCACCTGCTTAAATACCGCAGCGCGTCCGCGGCCAAGATGTGGTCCGGCTATATCATGAACCAGAACATCACGATCTGCGGGACCGGCGCCGCGGGCAACGACCTGACGAACGAGCTGTCCTATCTGTGCCTTGCTTGCCAGCGGCGGCTGTGCCTGAAGGAGCCGCAGTTCTCGTTGCGCGTCAGCGACAATACGCCGGACCAACTGATCGCCAAGGCGGCGGAAACGCTCGCCACCGGCGGCGGCAAGCCGCAGTTTGTCAGCGACCGGACGATCGCGGAGTCGCTGACCTCGCTCGGCATCGCGGAGGACGCGGCCGCGGATTTTGCGATCATCGGCTGCGTGGAGCCGGGCGTCGTCGGCGGCTGGGGAAGGTTTAAGAGCGGGCACCTCAATCTGCCTAAGATACTGGAGCTGATGCTGAACGACGGCTTCGACCCGGTCAAACAAAAGCGCTGCGGCGTCCCGGTCGGCGGCCTCGACAGCCTAGCGACGTTCGACGACTTTTTGGACGCGTTCCGCAAGGAGTTTACCTATGTGTTCGGCCGGCTGATCGGCATCCAGAAGAACATCACGCACCCCGTGCTCGAGCGGGAGATGCCGCATGTGTTCCTGTCCACGATCTATCCGGACTGCCTGACGAAGGGTCTCGACTTTGCCAGAGGCGGCGCGCGGTTTAACTGGAGCAGCTTTACGATCACCGGCATGGCCAACATCATCGACTCGTGCTACACGGTCAAAAAACTCGTCTACGAGGACCGGCTGCTGCCGCTTTCCGAATTGAACGAGGCGCTGAACCGCAATTACGCCGGGCACGAGGACCTGCTGCAGAAAATCCGCAGCCTGCCCAAGTACGGCAACGACATCGACGAGGTCGACGCGCTCGGTACTCGGATTGCGAACCTGCTCTACGACGCGGCGGATACGTTCCACGCACACCAGGACACGCGCGTGACGCTCGGCTACGTCACCGTCACAAAGAGCGTGTCCCTCGGCAAGTACACCGGCGCGACGGCGGACGGGCGGCTGGCGTTCGAAGCGTTTGCGGACGGCATTTCGCCCATCCACGAATACGACGTTTCCGGCCCGACCGCGGTGATGAACTCGTCCAGCAAATTGAACCTTGCGCGCGCGGGCGAGGGGTGCATCCTAAACCAGAAGTTCGTACCCAGCGCGCTGAAGGAGGACTACCAGCGCCGCCTGTTCTCGGACTTTGTCAAGACATACCTGCTCGACCTGGGCGGGCTGCACATCCAGTTCAACATCGTCGACAAAAAGACGCTGCTCGCCGCGCAGGCGAACCCGTCGCAGTACAAAAATCTCCTGGTGCGCGTGAGCGGATTCAGCGCGTATTTTGTCGATCTGAACCGGGAGATACAGGAGGACGTCATTGGACGCACCGAGTTCCAGAGCTTCTGACGAACGGGATTCGGTCTCGGGCCGGATCGTCAACATCCAGCGCTATTGCATCCACGACGGGCCGGGCATCCGCAGCACGGTGTTTTTGAAGGGCTGCCCGCTGCGCTGCCAATGGTGCGCAAATCCCGAGTCGCAGAGTGGCGCCGTGGAATACGGGGTCGACGCGAACGAGTGCGTCGGCTGCGGCACCTGCGCGCGAAATTGTCCGAGCGCGGCGATTCAGCTGACGAAAAAAAAGGCCGCCATCGGGCCGGCCTGCATCAACTGCGGCGCGTGTTTTGAAAACTGCCCGAACGGCGCGATCCGCCGGTTCGGGCGGACGGTCACCGTCGGCGAAGCGATGGACCTCATCCGCCGGGATAAGCAGTTCTACATGCGCTCCGGCGGCGGGCTGACCGTATCGGGCGGCGAGCCGGCCATGCAGCCGGCGTTTACGGGCGCGCTGCTAAGCTGCGCAAAGGACGAAGGCTTGCATACGCTCGTCGAGACCTGCGGATATGCGCCGTGGGACGCGTTTGTCCGCAGCGTGGAGCACGCCGACATTGTCTATTACGATCTTAAGCTGTTAAACGACGCGCTGCACGAGCGCTATACCGGCCGAAGCAACCGGCTCATATTGGATAACCTCGCGCGGTTCTCCGGCTGCCGGGGGCACCTCGTCGTGCGCATCCCGCTGATTCCCGGCGTAAACGACGCCGAGGCGGAGCTTGCCGCGATGGGCGGCTTTATCCGCGGCCTGCCGAATGTCGAGCGGCTCGGCCTTTTACCCTATCATAAGTTCGGCTTGCATAAATATGCGCAGCTCGGGCGCGCCTATGAGCTGCCGGATGTCAAAGCGCCGGACGATCCGGCGGTCGAGTCCGCCAAACGCCTCCTCGAGGAGGTCACGGGCCTGCCCGTGCTGATTGGGCGGTAAGGGGCGGGGATCTGAAACCGTGGTTTTTGGGTTCGTCAGCGGCCGCGTTTCTTTTGCCGCAGCAGCTATTCAGTTATATCGCGCCGAAGTTGAAGATCAGCGCACTGGTTAATTTTGCCCGGCGCTCCTCCGAGGTCGAAGATCAGCATTCCCGTTAAATTCTTATACTCGTTGGCGCTTTTCTGCAGCAGCCGCTTATCACGCCAACTAAAGATTGGAAACCGACGCGGCCGTCAATTCCCACGCCCGCCATTATCCGGCTTTTTCCGCCGCAGCCGCTCGGTTATCCTGCCGCCAAAATTAAACACCAGCACGCCCGCCAATATGACCGCGCCGCCCGCGATGGTCGCGATATCCGGCCGTTCCCCCGCGAGGAGGAAGCCGAGCAGCGCGGTCACAAACGGCGTGACGAACATGTAGTTGCTGACGGACGAGGTGTTCTTTGCCTTTTTGAACGCGTACGCCCAGGTCGCGTAGGCGACGGCGCTCGAGAACACGCCGAGCACCGCGACGTAGACGAGCTGCAGGGGCGGCGCTGTTTGCACCTCGCGCATGGACGCCGGCAGGAACACGGCCAGCATGGCGGTGCCCGCGAATATGCTGTATGCGGAGGCCTGCAGGCCGGAATAGGTCTTCGTCAGTTTGCGCTGCAGCAGGTTATAGCTGCCCAGCGAGAGCGCCGCAACAAGCAGCAGGAAAAGGCCGCCGTTGACCGAGAACGAATGGTCGAGCAGCGTCAGCAGGACCACGCCCGAGAACTCAATCGCCGTCGCGGCCCATTGGATCGCGCTCAGCTTCTCGCCGTAGAGCACGCGCGCCAGCAGCGCCGTGATGACCGGCACGGTCGCAATGATGACGCTGCTCGTGGCCGCCGTCACCGTCTCGCAGCCCTTGTTGAACGCCACCATGTACAGGAAGAAGCCGAAGAAGCCGGCCAGCGCGAACCACTTTAGATCCGCGCGCCGCGGCGCCTGAATCTTGCCTATGACGACGATGACAAGCAGCGCGGCCGACGCGATCAAATAGCGCAAAAAGCCCATGGCGAACGCGGAAAAATATTGCAGCGCGAGCCGCGTCAGCACATAGGCCAGCGACCAGAACAGGATGGTCAGGGCCGCATACGGGTGAAAACTGTCCTTCAATTTCATGATTTCGTCGTACCGCACCGTTTCTAAAGTGTCAGTTTTTTGTTCTTCACTATTTAAGCATAAATATTCGTCCTGCGAAAGGGCAAGTTTGGGGCGGCCGCCAGGATCACGCGCCAAATTCTGTTTTTAATGATTAAGTACGTAAGTCCGTGTCAGAACGTTGCCCTGCGCCGACATATTGTCCCGCTCCCGCGCCCTGTCGTTATTGGAAGCGCAAATTCCGCCGATCCGTTCTTGACGGGGCGTGCGGTTCGCACTAGAATGGAGCGAAAGTATATATAATCCAAGCAGAACGGACGTTGCAACCGGGGCCTTCCACCGCGAAACGGAAAAGCGCACGGCGGCGTTGCGCTGTGGAAGGGAGATCGCGTTGACGGAATATTATGAAACCCTAAGCGCAAACGACGGGACGGAGCTAAAGCTGCTGTTTGCCGAACCGGCGGGGGAGGCGCGCGGCGTGCTCTGCCTCGTGCACGGGCTCGGCGACCACAGCGGGTTCTTCTCGCACATGATCGAGTATTTCACCGCCGCCTCGTTCTGCGCCGCGGCGATCGACCTGCACGGCCACGGCGCTTCGGGCGGCGTGCGCGGACATATTGAAAATCTCGAGACCTTCTACGACGATATCGACCTGCTCATTGCGCGGGCAAAGCTGCGCTTCCCGGGCCTGCCCGTGTTCCTGTACGGTCACAGCCTCGGCGGCAACCTCGTGTTAAACGACGCACTCCGAAGAAGGCCCGGCATCGCGGCGGTGATCGCCGCCGCCCCGTGGCTGGAGCTGGCCGAGAAGCCGCTCATCCGGCGCTTTAGGGCCTATGTGTTCGACCTGTTTGCGCCGGAGCGCATATTCCGCTCCGGAATCGGCGCGGACAAGCTCACGCACGACCCGGAGGTGATCGCGCGCTACAACGGCGACCGCCTCGCGTTCGGGCGCGTGTCGGCGCATCTGTTTGCCAGCGCGATCCGCTCGGGGCGCTGGGCGGTCCGCCATGCGGATCAGTTCCCGCTGCCGCTGCTTTTGATGCACGGCGATGCGGACCGGCTGACCGACATCCGCACCACGGAGCGGTTCTACCGGCGCGTCTCGCGCGGCGACGCCGCGTTTAAAATCTGGCCCGGCGGCTACCATACGCTGCATAACGAATTGAACCGGCGCGAGGTGTACGACTGCGTGCTCGCGTTCATCGAACCCTACGCCGCAACGGCCGCGCGGCGCGGCGGCGCGGGCGCGTAGCGGCAAGGGGGGGGTCTTGTCCGGGGCGGCGGAGCGGTTTTGCCGCGCCCGGCTGGAAGAAAACGTATAAAATCCGATAAACTATGGATTTTTGTGTGTATAGTGAATCTTGCAATCATCCTGCGTTCTGAATTATAATCAACGGTAGATACGGGCCGTCAAACGCCCGTATCGGGCGGTTACATGTGGAGCTTGATCATGAATAGGGAGGAAAAACGATGAAGAAACTGTTGGCTCTTGTTCTCGCGATTGTATGTGTATGGTCCCTCAGCGCCTGCGGAGCGCCCGCCGCCGATAACGGCGGTTCCGAACCCGCCGCGCCCGCCTCCGGCAATCCGGTCGTTAAGATCGGCGTGTACGAACCCGCCTCCGGCGACAACGGCGCCGGCGGCAAGCAGGAGACCCTCGGCGTGGAATTCGCCAACGCCGTGACCCCGACCGTCGAGATCGGCGGCAAAACCTACGACGTCCAGCTCGTGAAGGTGGACAACGAGAGCTCCAACGACAAGGCGGCCTCCGCCGCGTCGACGCTGGTTTCGGCCGGCGTGTCCGTGGTGCTCGGCTCCTACGGCTCGGGCGTATCCATCGCGGCGTCCCCGACGTTTGAGGCCGCGGGCATCCCCTGCATCGGCATCACCTGCACGAACCCGCAGGTCACCGAGGGCAACAAGCACTATTTCCGCATCTGCTTCCTCGATCCGTTCCAGGGCACGGTGCTGGCCAACTACGCGTTCAGCACGCTGGGCGTGACGAAGGCGTACTGCCTCTCCAAGCTGGGCGACGACTACTCCGGCGGCCTTGTCAACTACTTCGTCAAGGCGTTTGAGGCGCTCGGCGGCACGTGCGTGCAGGATACCTTCCCGGAGGGTAACTCCGACTTTACGTCCTACATCAACAACGCCAAGAACGAAGGCTGCGGCGTGTTCTTCTCGCCGGTTTCGACCGAGGCCGCGCAGCTCATTATCGACCAGGCCCAGTCGCAGGGCCTCGGCATGCCGGTTCTGGCCGGCGACACGTGGGATTCCAACGTGATCCTGCAGGCCGCCAAGGGCAAGGACGTCGACGTCACCGTCACGACCTTCTATCCCGAGGGCGCGAACGCGGAGTTCGACAACAGCTTTAAGGAGTGGGTCAAGGCCGACGCGACCCGCCTTGCCAACAACGGCGGCGACGACACGGTCTCGGCCGTGACGGCGATGGGCTACGACGCGTACTACTTTGCGCTCGCGGCCATGCAGAAGGCCGGAAGCACCGACTCCGCCGCCATCATGGAGGCGCTGTGGTCGACCGAGTATGACGGCGTGTCCGGACACATCGCGCTTGACCAGGTCAACGGCGACGCCATCCGCAACACCGCCTATGTCAAGCACTGCAACAACGAGACCGGCAAGTGGGACGCCCTGCCTGCCGTTACGGTCGAGTAGTTTTGTGGCAAGCAAGCGGCGGGGGTCTCCGGCCCCCGCCGCGCTTTCTCACGCGAATCAAACCGTCCATCGCTTCAGTTTTTCCGATGCGTATATGCCGCTTCAAAAGGGAATGTGCGCCGTCCCCTTTTGAAGCGGCATCAATGGAGGCGTTCATATGATTGCATTTTTGCATGACAACCTGTCCTACATCCTGTCCGGCATCTCGGTGGGCGGGCAGTACGCGCTGATCGCCATCGGCTACACGATGGTGTACGGCATTTTGCGCCTCATCAACTTCGCCCACGGCGACGTGTTCATGTGCGCGGGGCTGATGATGGTGTATCTGTCGGCCTCGCTGCCCATCGCGCTGTCGATCCCGCTCGTGCTGTTTTTGACGGTCGTTCTGGGCTTTCTGATCGAGCGCGCGGCCTATAAGCCGCTGAGGACCGCGCCGCGCATGTCGGTCATGATCAGCGCCATCGGCGTGTCGTACCTTCTGCAAAACGCGGCGCTGTACTTTACCGGCGGCCTTGCCAAGGTCTATCCGGCGGTTCCGTGGCTCTCGAACACGGTCGTGATCTGGGGCGCCACAACCAAGATGGTCACGCTGGTCACGCCCGCGCTCACCGTGGTGCTGGTCGTGCTGCTGTCGCTCCTCATCAAGCACACGAAGGTCGGCATGGCGATGCGCGCCGTGTCCAAGGACTTTGAGACCAGCCAGCTCATGGGCATCAAGATCAATTCGGTCATCTCCGTCACGTTCGTCATCGGTTCGTTCCTCGCGGCCGTGGGCTCGATGCTCTATTTTACGAACTATGCTTCCGTCACGCCGGTGTCCGGCGGCATGCCGGGCTTAAAGTGCTTCGTCGCGGCGGTGTTCGGCGGCATCGGCAGCATCCCCGGCGCGGTCATCGGCGCGTTCATCATCGGCATCTGCGAGAACATCATCAAGGGCGGCAGCTCGATATTCGGTGTCGGCGGCAGCGGCTGGACCACGTTCTCGGACGCGTTCACGTTCGCGCTGCTCATCATCATACTGGTAGTGAAGCCCACCGGCCTGTTCGGTGAAAAGGCCACGGACAAGGTCTAGGGGGAGGGGAAGGCATGAGAAAGAAAAGCAGGCTGGAACTTATGATCGCCTTCGGCGCGATCGCGCTGCTCTATATCACGGTGTTCGTGCTGGAGCAGTCGATGGACGCCGGGAACATCATATTCACCGTGCTGAAGAAGGGCGCGATCTACTCGCTCGTGGCCGTGTCCATGAACCTGCTCAACGGCTTTACGGGCCTGTTCTCGCTCGGGCAGGCGGGCTTTATGCTGATCGGCGCGTACACGTACGCGATCTTTACGATGCCGGTCGAGGTCAAGATCACGGAGCAGGTCTACAAATACTACACCTGCGCGTTCCAGTTCGACACCGGCATATTCGTCGCGCTGCTCAGTGCGGGCCTTGCCGCCGCCGTATTCGCGGCGCTCATCGGATTGCCGGTGCTCAGGCTGAAATCGGACTACCTCGCCATCGCCACGATCGGCTTTGCGGAGATCATCCGCGCGATCTTCCAGTGGGACGCGCTGGGACCCGTGACGAACGGCGCGAACGTCATGCGCGAGTACAAGGACCTCACGGACGTGCGGATTCCATTTACGGACGCGCCGTTCCCGCCCACGCTGTACGTGTTTTTGATCGCGGGGATCTGCATCGCGCTGATCGTGCTGCTCATCAACTCCTCCTACGGCCGCGCGTTCAAGGCGATCCGCGACGACGAGGTGGCGGCGGAGGCCATGGGCATCAACCTCTTTAAGCACAAGGAGATGAGCTTTATAATCAGCTCCTTCTTCGCGGGCGTCTCCGGAGCGCTGCTGGCCATGTATCAGTACACCGTGCAGGCGGCGCAGTTCAAGAGCGCCATGACCTACGAGATCCTGCTGATCGTCGTCATCGGCGGCATCGGCTCGATCTCCGGCTCGTGCATCGCGACCTTCCTCTATATCGCGTGCTCGGAGTGGTGGCTGCGCGGGCTCGACATGGGGCGGTTCCTCGGCATCGATTCGGCGACGCTGTTCCGCTCCGGCTTCCGCAGGTTTGTGTTCTCGGTCATCATCATGGTGATCGTGCTGTTCTTCTCCAGGGGGCTCATGGGCGACCGCGAGCTCTCGTTCCACGGTCTTGCGCAAAGGTTGATGCAAAAGCAAAAGCCTGCGGACGCGGCGAAAGGAGGCGGTGCGGATGCCTGAAAACGTGCTGCGTCTTGAGGACGTGACGATGCAGTTCGGCGGCGTCGTGGCCGTCAACAACCTCTCGCTCGAGGTCAACCGCGGCGAGATCGTGGCCCTGATCGGGCCCAACGGCGCGGGCAAGACGACGGCGTTCAACTGCGTCACCGGCGTGTACGAGCCGACCAACGGCGTCGTCAGCTTCCACGAAAAAACGATTGTCGCCAACCACCCGCGCGGCAAGATGAGACAGCTCTACGCGGGCGAGAACGCGAAGAAGTACGTCGGCATCAAGACGGTCGACCCGACGCCGGACCAGATTACAAAGCTCGGCATCGCGCGCACGTTCCAGAACATCCGGCTCTGGAAGAGCATGACGGTGTTTGAAAACGTGCTGACCGCCAAGCATATGCGCGCCAAGCAGAACGTGTTTACGGCCACGCTGCGCATCAGCCACAAGGAGGAGAAGCGCATGCGCGAGGAGACGGCCGCGCTGCTCGAGGAGCAGAACCTCCTGCAGTACGCGGACGATCTGGCCGTGAGCCTGCCGTACGGCCTGCAGCGAAGGCTGGAGATTGCGCGGGCGCTTGCGACCGAGCCGAAGCTTTTGCTGCTGGACGAGCCCGCGGCCGGCATGAACCCGCAGGAGACGCAGGAGCTCGGGCGGTTCATCGTGCAGATCAAGAACAAGTACGACCTGACCGTGTTCATGATCGAGCATCACATGGACCTGGTCATGCAGTTTTCCGACCGCATCTACGTCATCGACTTCGGGAAACTCATCAGCAGCGGAACGCCCGCCGTCGTGCAGGCGGATCCGCGCGTCATTAACGCATATCTGGGGGTGGGCTGATGGGCGAGACGATACTGAGCATCCGGGACCTCAAGGTCAACTACGGCGGCATCGAGGCCGTCAAGGGCATCTCGTTCGACGTGCCGAAAGGCGACATCGTGACGCTCATCGGCGCCAACGGCGCGGGCAAGAGTTCGACGCTGCGCGCCATCGCGGGGCTCGTGCGGCCCAAGAGCGGCGCGATCGAGTTTATGGGCGAGAACATCGCCGGCAAGGACCCGACGAACATCGTGAAAAAGGGCATCACGCTCGTGCCCGAGGGGCGGCGCATATTCCCGAACCTGACGGTCTACGAGAACCTGCGCGTCGGCGCGTACATGCGCAAGGACGATCTGACACCCGACATCGACTGGGTGTACGAGCTGTTCCCGCGGCTCAAGGAGCGCTCGTGGCAGGTTGGCGGCACCTTATCCGGCGGCGAGCAACAGATGCTTGCGGTCGGCCGCGCGCTGATGAGCCGGCCGAAGCTGATGATGATGGACGAACCGTCGCTCGGCCTCGCGCCGATGATCGTGCGCGATATCTTCGCCATCATCAAGGAGATCAACAAGCGCGGCGTCACGATTCTGCTCATCGAGCAGAACGCGAACATGGCGCTGTCCACGGCCAACACCGGCTACGTGCTCGAGACCGGACGCATCACGATGACCGGCCCCGGCGGCGAGCTGCTTGCCAACGAGGCTGTCAAGGCCGCGTATCTGGGAACGTAACAGGAAGGGATGTATTTAGAAAGCCCCCGCACTGCGGGGGCTTTTTGTGCGGAAAGGGCGGAAGGCGGGACTCCCCTGCTAAGGGAGTCGTTCCCAGAACTGTTCGAGGGCTCCGCCCTCGAGCTCCCGCCAAAGAGCCGAAGGCCCTTTGGAAACCCGATAAAATCGGCAAACATAAAAATGCGATGCCGGTTCGCATCTTTTGCTTCTTTTCTTTAAGAAAAGAAGCGGGTACGCGAGGGCGGAGCCCTCACAAATCCAAAGCCGTTCGAGGGCTCCGCCCTCGAGCTCCCGCCAAAGGGC
>CAZIRB010000022.1:24444-26775 GCA_964541695.1 uncultured Oscillospiraceae bacterium | reverse complement strand
TTTGCCGCGGCCGGTCTCGTAGGCGTGCGCGATCTCGTCGGAATGCAGCAAAAACGCGCCGGTCGGAAAATCCGGCGCGGGCAATATGCGCATCAGCTCGGCAAGCGGAATGCGCGGGTTCTCCATCACGGCCACGACCGCGTCGATGACCTCCGCGGGGTTGTGCGGCGGGATGTTCGTGGCAAGGCCGACCGCGATGCCCGAGGCGCCGTTGACGAGCAGGTTCGGAAAGCGCCCGGGCAGTACGTCCGGCTCCTTGAGCGTGTCGTCGAAGTTGAAGCTGAACGGCACCGTGTCCTTGTCGATGTCGCGCAGCAGCTGCATGGCGGCCTCGGTCATGCGCGCCTCGGTGTAGCGCATGGCGGCCGCGGGGTCGCCGTCGACGGAGCCGAAGTTGCCGTGGCCGTCGACAAGCGGCACGCACATGCTGAACGGCTGCGCCATGCGCACCATCGCGTCGTATACGGAGGAGTCGCCGTGCGGGTGGTATTTGCCCAGCGCGTCGCCCACGATCCTCGCGCTCTTTCTGTGCGGCTTGTCCGGGGTCAGGCTCAGCTCCAGCATCGTAAACAGGATGCGCCGCTGCACGGGCTTTAAGCCGTCCTCGACGCGCGGCAAAGCGCGCTCGAGGATGACGTGCTCGGCGTAGGGCATGATGGACGCGTGCATCACGTCCTCCATGTTGCGCTGGAGTATGGTCTCCTGCGTCGGTTCGTCGATCTTCTTTGCCATGCCGTCTAATCCTTCAGCCGTTCAAAGGTCTCGCTCGACCGGTTGAAATCGGCGTTTTCAAATATGTACTCCTTGCGCGACTGCACCTTGTCGCCCATCAGCACGGTCACGAGGTGCTCAACGTTGGCCGCGTCCTCGATCGTGACCTGTATCATCTTGCGGTCGGCGGGGTTCATCGTGGTCGCCCAGAGCTGCTCCGGGTTCATCTCGCCGAGGCCCTTGTAGCGCTGGATCGTATAGCCGCGGCCGACGCTCCTGGTCGCGGCGCGCAGCTCGTCGTCGTCGTAACAGTACAGGATTTTTCCGCTTCTCTCCACCTTGTACAGCGGCGACAGGCCGATGTAGATATGCCCGTCCATGATGAGCTCCTTCATGTACCGGTAGAAGAACGTGAGCAAAATTGCGCGGATGTGCGCGCCGTCCTGGTCCGCGTCCGAGAGGATGATCACCTTGTCGTACTTTAAGCCCGATATGTCGAAGTCCTCGCCGATGCCGGTGCCGACGGCGGTGATGATCGAGCGGAACTCCTCGTTCTGCAGCACCTGGTCGAGGCGCTTTTTCTCGACGTTGAGCGGCTTGCCGCGCAGCGGCAATATCGCCTGGAATCTGCGGTCGCGGCCCTGCTTGGCGCTGCCGCCGGCGGAGTCGCCCTCGACGATGAACAGCTCGTTGACGCTCGCGTTGCGGCCGGTGCAGCTCGAGAGCTTGCCGACGAGCGGCGCGTTCTCGAGCTTGTTCTTCTCGCGCGCGGTCGCCTTGGCCTTGCGCGCGGCCTCGCGCACCTTGGCGGCCTTGACGGCCTTGTCCGCGATGCGCGCGGCGGTATCCGCGTTCTTGAGGTCCTCGAGATAGGGGGAAAGCTTTTCCGTGACCACGCTCTCGACGGCGGGCCGCGCCTCGGTGTTGCCGAGCTTGGTCTTGGTCTGGCCCTCGAACTGGATCGAGCGCATCTTGAGCGAGAGCACGGCGGTGCAGCCCTCGCGGAAATCCTCGCCGGAGAGCGGCGCGTCCTTGTCCTTGAGGGTGCCCGTCTTGCGGCAGAAGTCGTTGAGCACCTTGGTCAGCGCGACCTTAAAGCCCGTCTCGTGCGTGCCGCCCTCGGTCGTCGGGATGTTGTTGACGTAGGAGAAGATGTTGTCCGCGTAGCCGTCGTTGTGCTGCATGGCGACCTCGACGACGATGTCGCCGCACGTGCCGGAGAAGTGGATCGGCGGCTCGTAGAGCGCGGTCTTGTCGCTGTTGAGATAGGCGACAAAGTCCGAAAGGCCGCCGTCGAAGCGGTATTCCACGACGCGCTTTTTCTCCGCGCCGCCGCGCTCGTCGCAAAGCGTGATTTTGACGTTGCGATTGAGGTAGGCCAGCTCGCGCAATCTTCGCGAGACGGCGTCGAAGCTCATCTCGACCGTCTCGAACACGCGCGCGTCGGGCATAAACGTCACGACCGTGCCCTGCTTGCGCGTGCGGCCGACCTCGGCTAAGGGCGACTGCGGCTTGCCGGAGACGATTTTGCCGGAAGCGTCGGGCTCGCTGCGGAACTCCATTTTGTACGCGCGGTTCTCAAAATACACCTCGACGGTGAGCCACTCCGACAGCGCGTTG
>CAZIRB010000022.1:23268-24344 GCA_964541695.1 uncultured Oscillospiraceae bacterium | reverse complement strand
GTACGCGCGGTTCTCAAAATACACCTCGACGGTGAGCCACTCCGACAGCGCGTTGACCACGGACGCGCCGACGCCGTGCAGGCCGCCGGAGTAGCCGTAGGAGTCGTTGCCGAACTTGCCGCCCGCGTGCAGCTGCGTGAACACGAGCTCCACGCCCGACACGCCGAACTTCTCGTGGATGCCCACGGGGATGCCGCGGCCGTTGTCGGCCACCGTGACGGAGTTGTCGCGGTGGATCGTGACGGCGATCTCGTTGGCAAAGCCGTTTGCCGCCTCGTCTATGGCGTTGTCGACGATTTCCCACAGAAGATGATGCAGTCCGCGCTGGCCGGTCGAGCCGATGTACATGCCGGGCCGCATGCGCACCGCGTCGAGGCCCTCCATGACCTTGATTTGATCCACCGTATATTCTGAAGCCATAGCTACCCCGTATTTTACGTTTCTGAACTTTCAGTATATCATATTTTTCCATGCGTCAAGGGAAAAAACCGGACCCGAATCCAAAAGTTTGCCGCGAAACGAATCGAATTAATAGATTGTTCAAAAAACATGCACAAATTATTCATAAAAGTGGTGACAAATGGGGTGAAGTGGTGTATACTTCTACCATAGCTTGCGACATATGGGCACTTGAGCGGGAAGGGGCGGCAGCGGCATGTTGATTGGGACCTATGATCATTCGTTCGATGCGAAAGGCCGCGTGTTCATACCCGCAAAGTGGAGGGAGACCGTCGGCGAGCTGATCGTGGTCACCGAGGGGATTTTGGGCGCGAAGGGCGTTAATTGCCTGTTCGGCATGTCGCAGCAGGAATGGGACGCGTTCTCGGAAAAGCTCGCGCTGCTGCCGCTGACGGACCTGGCGGGCCAGGCAGTCAAACGGCGGCTGTACGCGACGGCCGCGGCCTGCGAAACGGACAAGCAGGGGCGGATCCTGATTCCGCAGTCCCTGCGCGAGTACGCGAACCTGGCTAAAGACGCGATGCTCGTCGGCGTGGGCAACCGCGTCGAGATCTGGAATCCCGCGGACTTTACGCGCCACACGGAGCTGACGATGGACGAATACGACGCGGCGCTCG
>CAZIRB010000022.1:0-23168 GCA_964541695.1 uncultured Oscillospiraceae bacterium | reverse complement strand
ATCCTGCTCGATCTCGGCGTGTCCAGCTATCAGCTCGACACGCCCGAACGCGGCTTTTCGTACCATCTAGACGCGCCGCTCGACATGCGCATGGACCGCTCGAGCGGCCCCTCCGCGTTCGACGTTGTGAACGGCTATCCCGAGGAAAAGCTGGCGCAAATCCTGCGCGAATACGGCGAGGAGCGCTTCGCCGGGCGAATCGCAAACAGAATTGTGACGGCAAGGAAAACAAGTGCGATCAATTCCACGGCGCGCCTTGCGCAAATTATTAAGGAGGCGATCCCCGCAAAGTTCCGGAACGAACCGCAGCATCCCGCGCGGCGGACGTTTCAGGCCGTCCGCATCGAGGTCAACGGCGAGCTTTCCGGCCTGCGGCAGGCCGTCGACGACGCCCGGGACTTATTGCAAACGGGCGGAATCTTGTGTATAATTATGTTTCACTCGTTGGAGGATCGCATCGTCAAGCAGGCGTTTCGTTCGTACGAACATCCCTGCACGTGTCCGCCGTCCGCGCCGGTCTGCATCTGCGGCAAGACGCCCACGGCGAGAATATTGACGAAAAAGCCGGTCACGGCCAGCGCGGAGGAACTGGAAAGGAACCCGCGCGCGGCCTCGGCAAAAATGCGTGCAATCCAACGCATATAACGACATAAGTATATGAGGGGATTGCATGGAGTTCCAGTTCGACAACGAGCCGAAGCGCGGCGGCCGGCCTGCAACGCGGCTGTACGCGCCGACGCACGGGAAGCAGCGCTCGTACCGTCCGGCGACGGAGGACGAACGGTTCGCTTCTCCGCAGGCGCAGGAACAGCCCGAGCAGGAGGCGGCGCGGCGGCCGCAGCACGAGGTCAAGCCGTTTGCGCGGTTTATGCTGATCCTGTGCTCGTTCATATTCGCAGGGATGATCCTGTTCGTTCTGACCGGGTATGAACGCATCACGCGCGCGTATGCGGACATCAACGCGTTAAACGCGGAGATCGACAAAACCAAGCTCAACATCAACGCCCTCGAAGCCGCCATCGAGTGCGCCGTCACGATCGATCAGGCCCAGCAATGGGCCAAGGACCATAACATGCAGTACCCCTCGAAGTCGCAGTACGTGCGCTCGGGCAGCACGATTCCGCTCAGCCCGACCACGCCGGACACCGCGACCCCGACCGGAAATCCGGACGCGAACCCGCAGACGCCGGCAGACGGCGACACGGACACGACGGAACCGCCGGCGGAAAATTAGCGCGCGGACCATGGTTTTGCGCGGAAACGAGGAGTAGGCATGCCAGCACCGGTACCGAAGCTGAAGCGAAAACTGGTCACGATGATGATCGTTTTCGCGATTCTGTTTCTCGTGCTCGCGCTGCGGCTCGTGCAGGTCATGATCTTCCAGGGGCCGGAGCTGCAGGAGAAAGCGCTGACGCAGTGGACGCGGCGCACGCAGCTGACCGCGCAGCGCGGGCGGCTGCTTGACCGCGAGGGGCTGGTGCTGGCGCAGAGCGGCACGTCGTACCGCGTGCTGGTCAACCCGCAGTGGATCGACGAGCAGGAGCGCACGCGCGTGGCCATCGAGCTGTCGGACATACTGGACCTCGACTACGACTACGTGCTCGAGCGCGTGTCGAACACGAAGCGCCAGCAGGTGCAGCTCAAGCGCAAGGTGGACGCCAAGACCGTCGCCGATATCACGGCGCTGCAGTTTGGCTCCGGCGTGAGCTTCACGACCGACACGAAGCGGTACTACCCGTTCGGCCAGCTGTTCGCGCAGCTCGTGGGCTTTACGGGCATCGACAGCGAGGGCCAGACGGGCCTCGAGGCGGATCTCAACGAGTACCTGGCCGGGCAGAACGGCCTGCTCGTGACGGAGACCGACCGCAAGAACAACCCCTTGCCCAACGGCAAGGAGCAGTACATCGAGCCGGTCGACGGCTACGACGTGACGCTCACGGTCGACTCGGTCACGCAGTCGTACCTGGAGAAGGCGCTGGAGGAGTGCCAGCAGGTCAACCGCGCGGCGACCGCCTCCGGCATCATCATGAATCCCAAGACCGGCGAGATCCTGGCCGAGGCGACCTACCCGAGCTTCGACCTCAACAGCCCGCCGCGCGACGACGTAACGGGGCTAATGTCGATGTCTAGGAGCCGCATCGCGACGGACACGTTCGAGCCGGGATCGATATTCAAGGTCATCACGCTCGCGGCCGCGCTCGACTCCGGCGCGGTCACGATGGACACGACGTTTACGTGCAACGGAGTCCGCGAATACGGGCTTGAGAAGATCCATTGCGCGAACAATAAAAGGCACGGCACGCAGACGCTGACGGAGGCCGTCGAGAACTCCTGCAACTGCGCGTTCATGCAGATGGCCGACATGATGGGCGTGGATACGCTCTACGACTACATCTACGCGTTCGGCTTCGACGAATCGACCGAGTGCGGCATCCCGAGCGAGGATACCGGCGAGGTCATTCACCGGAAGTACATCCGCCCGTCGGACCTGGCGCGCATCGCATTCGGCCAGACGCTGTCGGTCACGGGCGTCCAGATCGCCTCCGCGGCCTGTGCCGCGGTCAACGGCGGCATCCTGTACCAGCCGTACGTGGTCAGCTCGGTGACCGCGACCGACGGCACGGTGGTCGAGGCGCACGAGCCCACGCCGATCCGCCGCGTGATCAGCGAGGAGACCAGCGCCAAGGTGCGGCAGATTCTGCAGAGCGTCGTGGATAACGGCTCCGGCAGCAACGCCAAGATGGCGGGTTACAAGGTCGGCGGCAAGACCGGCACGGCGCAGAAATACGAGGAGGACGGCACGGCTTCGCGTACGCGGCTGATCGCGTCGTTTATCGGCTTTCTGCCCACGGACGACCCGGAACTTTTATGCCTGATCACGGTCGACGAGCCGCAGCTTCCCGTGGTCTACGGCAGCACCGTGGCCGCGCCGTTCGTCAAAAAGGTGTTTACGGACCTCGTGCAGTATTACGAGCTGCTGCCGGACGCGCAGAACGACACCAAGGAGATGCCCAACGTCGTCGGCATGACCGGCAAGGAGGCGCAGGAAGCGCTCCAGGGCGAGGGCTTCGTTGTAACCATGACCAAGAGCGAGGAGGACGCCCAGGTCACCACGCAGATCCCCGCCGCGGGCGAGATGGTGCCCAAGAACACGATCGTCGTGCTGTTTACGACGATGACGACGTTCAACGACGAGGGCGTGTTCAAGGAGATGGTCAAGGTGCCGGACCTCATCGATAAGCGCCGGCAGGACGCGTACGACGTGCTGGCCAAGCTGGGCCTTAAGCTCAACTTCGACAGAACCGCCTGCGTCGGCCAGATCGACTCGCAGAGCATCGAGGCGGGCACGGAGGTCGAGCCGGGCACCGAGGTGTTCGTGACGTTCTTCCGCGAACCCACCAAGGACGACACGCCGCCGGAGTCGACGACGGCCGGCGGCAACGAGCCGACGACGCCCGGCACGAACGACGACGTCGGCGGGGCGCCCGTGCTCAACTGACAATGATACGCGGCAACACGCGCGGGCGCGGATGGGAACGCGCCAACACCACGCTTTTGCCGCCGAGGGACGCATCAATTTGGGAGGGAAACGCATGCTGTTATCCGAGCTTGCCATGGCGTGTGGCGTGCGCTATACGGACAAAGATCCGGACGTTCTGTCCATCGACTACGACTCGCGCAAGGTAAAGCCCGGCAGCCTGTACTGCTGCATCGTGGGGCAGCTGTTCGACGGGCACGACTTTGCCGAGGGCGCGGTCCGCGACGGCGCGGTGGCGCTGCTCGTCGAGCGGGAGCTACCCGTCGACGCGCCGCAAATCGTGGTCAAAAACGCCAGAAAGGCCATGGCCGAGATGGCGGCGGCGTTCTACGGATATCCGCAGCGCGAGATGCAGATGCTCGGCGTGACGGGCACGAACGGCAAGACGTCCACGACCTACATGGTCAAGGCCATCGCCGAAAGCGCGGGCCGAAAGGTCGGCATCATCGGCACGATCCGCAACATGATCGGCAACGAGAGCATCTCGACGGAGCGGACTACGCCGGAGTCGGTCGACCTGTTCCGCATCCTGCGCGCGATGGCGGACGCGAGGTGCGACCTCGTGGTGATGGAGGTGTCCAGCCACTCGCTCGACCAATACCGCGTGCACGGCATCAAATACGACGTGGCGCTGTTTACCAATTTGACACAGGATCACCTCGATTACCATAAAACGTTTGACAATTATGTCGGCAGCAAGCGCATCCTATTCTTAAACGCCAAGAAGGCCGTCGTCAACGTCGACGATCCGTACGCGCCGCGCATCATGGAGGGCCTGAATATCCCGATTCTGACGTTCGCCGTCCGGGAACGCGCGGACATCTCCGCCAGCGATATCGACATTACGCCCTCCGGCGTGCAGTTTGACTTGCGTACGCCCGAGGGCGAGGTTTTAATGCGGCTGCCGATACCGGGGCTGTTTTCCGTGTTCAACGCGATGGGCGCGGTCGGCATGGCGCTGTCCATCGGCATCAAGCTCCCGCAGGTCAAGGAGGGGCTCGAGATGCTCACGAGCGTCTCCGGGCGGCTCGAGCCCGTGCGCACGAACCGGCCGTTCTCGGTATTTGTCGACTACGCGCACACGCCGGACGCGCTCGAGAACGTGCTCAAAACGGTCCGGGAGTTTGCCAAGGCGCGGGTGATCTGCGTGTTCGGCTGCGGCGGCGACCGGGACCGCGCCAAGCGTCCGATCATGGGCGAGGTCGCGGGCCGGTACTCCGACTTTGCGGTGATCACGAGCGATAATCCGCGCGGCGAGGACCCGATGGAGATCATCCAATCGGTCGAGGAGGGCATGAAAAAGACCGCCACAAAATACGTGGTGATCGAAAACCGCAAGGAGGCCATCCGCCGCGCGATGACGGAGGCCAGGCCGCACGACATCGTGCTCGTGGCGGGCAAGGGACACGAGAATTACCAGGAGATCAACGGTACGAAGTACCATTTCGACGATAAAGAAATCGTAGAGGAGCTTCTAACAGAGCTGTAGGGTTTACCGGAAGATGCAAAGGTTATTGCTTACCGCGCTCACCGCATTTGCCATCGTGATGCTTGCCGGCCCCGCCGCCATCCCGATGCTGCGCCGCCTCAAGTTCGGGCAGGTGGAGCGTGAGGAAGGGCCGCAGTCGCACAAGTCCAAGCAGGGCACCCCGACGATGGGCGGTCTCATGATTCTCCTGGGGCTGATCACGGCCTCGCTGATCTTCGGTCTGGAGGGCGTGGAGTTCTTACTGCCGACGCTGCTCGTCACCGTCGCGTTCTCGGTCGTGGGTTTCCTCGACGATTTCATCAAGGTCCGGTTGAAGCGCAATCTGGGCCTGCGCGCGTACCAGAAGATCATCGCGCAGTTCGGCATCGCGTTCGTGATCGCCTACTGGGCCTACCGCTCGCCGATGATCGGCTCGAAGCTGTACGTGCCGTTTACGAGCCTGGAATGGGACCTCGGCGTATACTACATCCCGTTTGCGATGTTTGCGATCATATCGGAGGTCAACGCCGTCAACCTCACCGACGGGCTGGACGGGCTGGCCTCGGGCGTGTCGATGATCTACGCGCTCGCCATGATGCTTGTGTTCACGCTGCTCTCGGCCGAGGCCAAGCTGTTCGGCCAGACGCTCTACGGCATCAATCTCGAGAGCATGGGCGTATTTTCCGCTGCGGTCGCGGGCGCTTTATTGGGCTTTTTGCGGTACAACGCGTACCCGGCCAGGATATTTATGGGCGACACGGGTTCGCTCGCGCTCGGCGGCGCGGTGTCGATGATGGCGATATTGAGCCGCTCGCTGATCCTTCTGCCGGTCATGGGCATCTGCTTTGTCGGCAGCGCCCTGTCCGTCGTGCTGCAGGTCGGGTCGTACAAGCTCCGGCACGGCAAGCGCGTGTTCAAGATGGCGCCGCTGCACCACCATTTCGAGCTGTGCGGCCAGAGCGAGTCGCACATCGTTTCGATGTACATGCTGGTCACGACCGTCGCCTGCGCGGTTTGCCTTTTATCGTACGTCATCCTGTGGTAACGCGGGCCGCGCGGCCCAGTGCGCGGGCGCGCCGCTTTTTAGCCGGATAAACGGCGGCCTCGGGGGAGGAATTCCGATGCAACCAAAGAAGAAAACCGCGCTCGTCGTCGGCATGGCCAAGAGCGGTGTCGGCGCGGCGAAGCTTCTGTATAAAACGGGTTGGCACGTGCGCGTCAACGACCAAAAGGGCGAGATTCCCGGCCTTTTTGAACAGCTTGCGGGCATCGGGTGCGAATACCGCCTCGGCGAGCCGCCCGAGACGCTGCTCGACGGCGTCGACCTGTTGATTCCGAGCCCCGTGATCCCGATGACGCGGCCGTTCATCGTCGAGGCCAGGCGGCGCGGCATCGAGGTCATCTCGGAGATCGAGCTTGGGTACCGGTACGCGGACGCGGACTTTGTGTGCGTCACCGGCACGAACGGCAAGACGACCTGCACGGCGCTGACGGGCGAGATGTTCAAGGCGGGCGGCTTCCCGACGTTCGTGCTCGGCAACATCGGCGTGGCCATTACGGAGCACGCGCTCGAGACCAAGCCCGGCGACATCGTCGTGGCGGAGACCGCGGCGCTGCAGCTCGAGGGCTGCGTGCGCTTCCACGCGCGCGCGGCGGCCTGCTGCAACGTCACCGAGGACCATCTCGACCACTTCGGCACGATGGAGAACTACATCGACAACAAGCGCAAGGTCTATCTCAACCAGACGGAACACGACTTTGCGGTGTTCAACTATGACGACTTTGTCGTGCGCGCCATGTGCGCGGACACGCCCGCGGAGGCGCTGTTTTTCTCGCGTAAAACCGAGGTGGACAACGGCATGTTTCTGCGCGACGGCGACGTGATCTACCGGCGCTTCGGCCGCGAGACGAAGCTGCTGCCCGCTTCCGACATCCGCATCCCCGGCGGCCACAATCTCGAGAACGCGATGCTCTCGTCGCTGCTCGCGCTCCCGATGGGCGTTTCGCTCGACGCCGTACGCGAGACGCTGCGCGCGTTCCCGGGCGTCGAGCACCGCATCGAGTTCGTGCGCGAGCTCGACGGCGTTTCCTACTTCAACGACTCCAAGGGCACCAACCCCGCCTCCACGATCCGCGCGATCGAGGCCATGCATCAGCCCACGGTCCTCATACTCGGCGGCTATGACAAGCACGCGGATTTTCACCCGCTGTTTGCCGCCTTCGGCGATACGGTGCGCGCGGCCGTCGTGCTCGGCGCGACGAAGGAGCAGATCCTGCGCGAGGCCGCGGAGTGCGGCTGCCGCGGCATCTGCACGGCTGCCGACACGTTCGAGGAGGCGGTCGGGACCGCGCGGAAACTCGCGCAGAAAGGCGACGCGGTGCTGCTTTCCCCCGCCTGCGCCAGTTGGGATATGTTCCCAAACTTTGAAGAACGCGGGCGCGTCTTCAAACGGATTGTGGGGAAATACGATTGAAAAAGGGAATAATTTGCAAACAATGGGCGGCCGGTGGTCGCCCATCTTGATTCCGCATACAAATAAATGATATGATACAAAAGCCGCCTTGCGGACGGTGTTGTTTTTGTCATATATCGCGGGGAGCGGGAACGGAAACGGGAACGGGAACGGGAACGATTGGAGGCTCCGCCTCCAAACCTCCGCCAAGGGCCGAAGGCCCTTGGAACCCGATGAACCGGCGACGAGCCGAATTTCCGTCACCAGCAGGCAGGGTTTCCAAAGGGCCTGCGGCCCTTTGGTGGGGGAGTGGGGGCAAAGCCCCCGCAAAAACCCGGGCTCTGAACGCCCCGACCCGCGCCAACACAAATTTAAAGAAGGAGCAACCGTTTGGAAGCACGCAGCCGCAACAAACTGAGCCGGCCGGACTATCCGATTCTTTTGACCGTGGCGCTCCTTTGCGCGTTCGGCCTCGTGATGGTATTTTCCGCCAGCTATTATTATGCGCAGAACACCGCGTCGGTCGGCTACGACGGCTATTATTACCTGCGCAAGCAGGCGATCTATCTTGCCATAGGCTTTCCGATCATGGTGCTCATCTCCTATTTCGACTATCGCCGCCTGGAGAAATTCAAGGTCGCGGGCATACTGCTCTCCATCGCCCTGCTCGTGGGCGTGCTGATATTCGGCAAAGAGACAAACGGCGCCAAGCGCTGGATCGTGATCGCGGGGCAGAGCATCCAGCCGTCCGAGATCGCGAAATTCGGCATGATGCTGTATATGTGCGCGTTCATGGCCAAGAAGCACGCGGTCATGCGGAGCTTCAGCAAGGGCATGCTGCCGATGCTGCTCGTCATCGGGGTGGTCTGCGGCCTGGTCATGCTGCAGCCGAACATGTCGATGACGGTTATCATGGGCATGATGGGCTACGCGCTGCTGTTCGTCGGCGGCTGCGACGTTAAGCAGATGCTGCTGCTCGCGGTCGTTTTTGTGGCGCTGTTCGGCCTGCTCGCCGTGATCGAGCCGTACCGCATGGCGCGGCTCACGTCGTTCTCCGACCCGTGGAAGGACGCGCTCGGCGACGGATACCAATTGATCCAGTCGTTCTACGCGCTCGGCAACGGCGGCGTGTTCGGCGTGGGCTTAAATAACAGCAAGCAAAAACTTTTGTACATGACGTACGGCGAGTCGGACTTCATCTTCTCGATCGTGTGCGAGGAGCTCGGCCTCATCGGCGGGCTTCTGATCATGGCCGCTTACGCGTTCATCGTCTACCGCGGCATCCGCATTGCGCTCAAGTGCCGCGACCGGTTCGGCAGCCTGCTGGCCGCCGGCGTCACGGTCGTGTTCGCGCTGCAGGTGCTGGTCAACATCGGCGTCGTCACCGGCACGATGCCCACGACGGGGCAGGCGCTTCCGTTCATCAGCGCGGGCGGCTCCTCGATGATGATTTTCCTTGCCGCCATGGGGGTGCTGCTCAACATCTCCAGGCATACGAGTTCCCTCTAGGCGGGCCGGCGGGGGGTTTCGACACATTCGGCTCCGGAGCAGCATAGAATGCAGTGAATTGCTTCCGGAGGTGTTCCATGCCGAAACTGATCGTCGCGGGCGGGGCGAGACTCGTGGGAGAAAGCCGCGTTCTCGGCGCCAAGAACGCGGTTTTGCCAATATTGGCGGCCTGTGTGCTCACCAAGCGCGCCGTGCTGCTCACCGACTGCCCCGAGCTTTCCGACGTGACCAACATGCTCGGCATCCTGTCCACCATCGGCTGCAAGGTGGAGCAGCGCGGCGGCGAGATTCTGGTGGACGCCGAACAGGCGGACCGTTACGAACTGCCCGAGCACCTGAGCAAGGAGCTGCGGTCGTCGATATTTTTATTGGGACCGGTGCTCGGCAGATTCCGCCGCGCGGTCGTGACTTACCCGGGCGGCTGCGAGATCGGCAACCGCCCGATCGACCTGCATATCAAAGGCCTGGCCGCGCTGAACGCCTCGATCCGCGAGGACGGCGGCCGCATCTATTGCGACGGAACGGGCCTTGCGGGCGCGTCGATCCACCTCGACTATCCGAGCGTGGGCGCGACGGAGAACATCATGATGGCCGCGACGGCGGCCAAGGGCGAGACGGTGATCCGAAACGCCGCGCGCGAGCCGGAGATCGTCGATTTGCAGAATTTCTTGTGCGCGGCGGGCTTCCATGTATCGGGCGCGGGGTCGTCGACAATCGTGATCCGCGACGGGTACGAGCCGCGCGAGGTGCGCTACCGCATCATGCCCGACCGCATCGCGGCGGGCACCATGCTTGTCGGGGCCGCGATCACGCGCGGCGAGGTGACGGTGACGAACGTCGTGCCGGACCACATGGAGGGCGTGCTCTCCAAGCTGACCGAGTGCGGCTGCGCGCTGAAGGTATACGACACCGCGATCACCTTATCGTGCCCGAACCGGCCGCGCGCGCCCGTGCGCATTGAGACGATGCCGCACCCGGGCTTCCCGACGGATATGCAGGCGCAGATGTTCGCGCTCGCGACGGTCGCCGACGGCACGACCGTGATCGTCGAGAACGTGTTCGAGAACCGCTTCCGGCACGCCACGGAGCTGGCCCGCATGGGCGCGGTCAGCATCATCCGCGACCGGACGGCGATCATCCACGGCGTACCCGGGCTGTCCGGGGCCGTCGTCAAGGCGCGAGACCTGCGCGGCGGGGCGGCGCTCGTGCTGGCGGGACTCGCGGCCGACGGGGTCACGACCGTGTGCGGCGCGGAGATGATCGCCCGCGGATACGAAAAATTCGAGGAGCAGCTGTCCCGCCTGGGCGCGAACGTAACGAGGCAGGACGACTGACAAAGGCGAAATGGCGAAGGGCAAGGGACAACAGAACTCCGGCAAACAGGAGAAAAAGCGCAGCTTCTGGTCCAATTTCTTCGAACCCGTGGAGTTCGACGACGAGGGCGACGAGGAGCTCGACCTGTTTGACGACGAGGATGAGGACGACGAGGACGAATTCGACGACGGATTCGACGAGGACAAGCCCAAAAAGAAAAGCGCCAAAAAGAAGGACAAGGGCAGGCGGAAGGGCCGCGAGGCGCAGGACGAGGCGCCCGTCAGCCTGTTTTCGGACGACGAACTCGAGTATTCGGACGAGATCGACCTCTCCGCTGTGGACAACCTCACCTGGGACGACGGCGAGCCGGTCGTCGAGGATCCGTTCGCGCTCGCGCCGGACATCGACAGCGCCGCGCCGGAAAAGCGCGTGGAGCTGCCCGAGGAGATCCGGCTGTTCGACGACGACGATGAGGACGAGAGCTTAAAAAGAAGCAGCCGCACGCGCATATTCCGGACCGGCAGCCGCACGGCGGCGCGCATCCACATTAACGAGACCGAGGAACTGCAGCGCGTCGAGCAGGCCAGGAAGGAGCAGCGCGAGCGCGAGGCGAACCGCAAGCATAAGGAATACCTGACCAAACAGCAGCGCAGGAAGCGCCGCCGCCAGGCGATCCGCAACGCCCTGGGCAACATCGCGTTCGGCGGCTTCATCGTCGCGGGCGTGGCCGTGGCGATGTACTACGCGTTTTTGCTGTCCGACATCATCGTCGTGGGCAACGAGACATACAGCACGGACTACGTCGTGCAGCTCTCCGGCTTGCAGTACGGCAAGCACATGTTCACGGTCAATCTCGACGAGGCCAAGGAGAAGATCGAGGAGAACCCCTATCTGCAGGTGGACTCGCTGACGTACATATTCCCCTCGCGCGTGCGCATCGCCGTGACGGAGCGCAAGGAGGTCGCCGGCATCATCGGCCTCGACTACAACGTCATCATTGACAAGAACGGCTACGTGCTCTCCATGGGCGGCAGCACGGACATCAGCGACCTTCTGCAGGTCACAGGCATCAACATGACGGGCTTCCAGCTCGGCCAGCGGCTCGGCGACACGGACGACTTCGGCACGGCGACGCTGATTCAGATCATCGGCAAGCTTGAAGAATACGACCTGCTCGGCTCAATCGCTTCGATCGACCTGACCACGCCGCTCGCGATTACGATGATCGCCAAGAACGGGCTCAAGATCCAGGTCGGCCAGCCGACGGACCTCGACGAGAAGATGCTCTCGCTGCACAGCGAGCTGCCGCAGTTTATGCAGCAGAACGTCTACTGGGGCACGCTGTTCCTCTCGGCCAAGGGCGGTACGGTGTATTCGCCGCGTGAGCTGGCCGACATCCTGGCCCAGAGCACGGCCACGCCGGAGGACGACACGACCGCGCCTGAGGACGGCGCAACCACGCCTGAGGACGGCACGACCGTGCCGGAGGATGGCGGCACAGGCGATAACACCACGACGTCGCCGTCGCCTTCGCCTTCCACGGCGCCTGCCGGCGGCGGCGAGGACGAGTTCCAGGGCTAGGCGGGGAACCGCAAAGGTATGGATGAGGGGCCGCGCGATCATCGAGCGGCCCCTTTTGCCCGTCAAAAACCAGTTTTTTGACGGGATAACCGCTTTTTGCCTCTCGTCCTTCGGACTCCCGGGCGGCAAAAAGCACGCGGAACCCGCCCCCTACGGGGCAATCCGCTGCGTCGGCAAAGCCGACGCAGCCGGATTCCATGGGCTAAGGGCTGCGGCCCTTAACGATCCCAAGGGCTTTTTTGACATGCCCAAGGGGCCGCGCAATCATCGCGCGGCCCTTTTTTGCGTATAATGCGACCAAGCCTCTCCCTGCGGGTTTCGTGGTCAGGGCGCCTGCGTCAGCGCGACGCTGTCCTTGCCGTAGTAAACGGCCACCATGTCGTTGACCCAGGCGCCGGGATTTTCTTCGATATCCGATACATGCAGCGCGTAGGGCTCGGCCGTCAGCGGCGGGAACGCCGGCGTCCGCTGGGACGCGTCACTCAACGCGGGCAGCCGCGCGTCCAGCTCGCGCGCGTAGGCGGCGGCCTCGCCGTCGCGCAGCGAGACCAATGCGCTGACGGACGTGACGCGCGAGAGACGGAAGCTGTAGTATTGCGTCTGCATCGAGGACCAGGAGAACACCGCAGCAAGCGCCGCCAGTGCGGCAAGCGCGGCGAGCGTATGCCGCGGCATGCGCCCGGACGTTGAAGCGTCCGCCCGCTCCGGCGCGCAGAGCGGCGCGGATTCGCGCAACATGCGGTTCAGCCAGCCGAGGTAATAGAACAGGTTGACGCAGACCAGAATCGCGTACTGGAAGAACAGGAGGTTGAACACGCGCGACGCCCAGTCGGAGATCTCGCCGTAACCGTAGACCAGCGGCGTGAGCCCGACCGCGACGAACAGATAGCTGCCGATCGTGACGAGAAGCGGAAAGCGGAACCGAAAGCGCGACGTTTTCGCGGCCTGCCACAGGAACGGGACTGTGCAGAGCTCGAGCAGCACGAACGGCGCGCTCGTCCACTGGCAGATCAGGTTCGCCGTGTCGATCAGCGACTGCACGACGGCCTCGACCGCGCCGATGGATACGTTGTACTCGAGTATGCGCACGCTGTTGCCGGGCGCGAGCACGTTGATGAGCAGGCCGATATAATATGCGGCGCAGGCCGCGACCGCGGCGGTATTGCGCTTTTTGCAAAGCAGCAGATATCCCATATACAGCGCGAACAGGACGGCCAGGCTCAGCAGCGTGGAATAGTTGCTGCCCGCCGCGAGGAAAGCGACCAGCGGGGCCAGAACGAGATACCGCTTCCGCGGGGCTGCCGCGCTCTTAACCAGCATGCCGGCAAGGAGGAGCGAGAGGCTGTGCATCAGAAGATAGCACACGGAAACGCAGTACCAATAAAACCCCTGTGCCGCGGACGGCAGCAGCTGCAAGCAGATGGCTGTCAGCAGCACGGCGACCGAAGCCGATTGCCATCGGCCGAGTCCGAGCCGGGGAAATACGGCCAGAAAGCAATACAAACTGCACAGCAAAAACAGGACGAGCTGTGCCGAAACGCCGATCCAATACAGCGGCTCGCCAAACACGCTGGTTTGCAGCGCGGCAAGAAACATGCCGGTATACGACCCCTGCCAGACACGGTATACTTCGCCGGCGGTCGCCGCGGCGGCCCGCAGTACGGCCGCAACGGAATGCGTCTGATTCCACGCGGCATGCGTCAGGCGCGAAAAGAAATAATCGTCCAGCGCGGGCCGCGCATATACCGAGATAGCGAATATCGGCAAGAGCGAAACGAGAAAACCCGCCGCCAGCAGCACGGCGATCCATTTGGCGCGCGGCGGTCCGAAGAATATGCGACGCAGCATGCAGAACTCCTTTTGATGCGGTGATTTGAGAACCCGTTCCATTTAATATACGTGTTTTTTTCATATATCGCAAGCGGCCGGCCGCGCAATGCGGCGCGTTTTCACAATAAATCTGCCGCAGCCTGTTGAACGAAAAGCGCGCGGGGCTTATACTGTCACTAGCGTGCTTGGGAGGAAGAAAGATGCCGGAACCATTCAGCTTTATCAACGATTACAGCGAGGGCGCGCACGAGCGCATTCTGGAGGCGCTGCTCAGCACAAACCGCGAGCAGGCGACGCCGTACGGCGAGGACGCGTACTCCGACCTGGCGCGCGAGGCGATCTGCTCTGCGTGCGGGCGATTGGACGCGGACGTGCATTTCCTGTTCGGCGGCACGCAGACGAACCTGACGCTCATTTCGGCGGCGCTGCGCCCGCATCAGGGCGTGATCGGCGCGGCGTCGGGACATATCAACCAGCACGAGTGCGGCGCGATCGAGGCGACGGGCCATAAGATCATCGCGCTTCCGGCGCCGGACGGCAAGCTGACCGCGGAGGCCGCGCTGGCCGCGCTGCGACAGCATTACGCCGACGCGACGCACGAGCACATCGTGCAGCCCGGCATGGTATATGTTTCGCACCCGTCGGAATACGGGACGCTGTACACAAAGGGCGAGCTTACCGCGCTGAGGGCCGTCTGCGACGAATACGGCATTCCGCTCTACCTCGACGGCGCGCGGTTGGGCTGCGCGCTGACCGCGGCGGGAAGCGACCTGGCGCTGGCGGACATTGCGCGGCTTGCCGACGCGTTCTACATCGGCGGCACGAAGATGGGCGCGTACTGCGGCGAGGCGCTCGTGATTCTGAACGACAAGCTCAAGCAGGATTTCCGCTATATCCAGAAGCAGAAGGGCGCGATGCCGGCCAAGGGCCGGCTGCTTGGGCTGCAGTTCTACGAGCTGTTCCGCGACGGGCTGTATTATGATCTGGCGCGCCACGCCAACGCGCAGGCCGAGCGCTTGCGCGCCGGGCTTTCCGAGCTGGGCGTGCCGTTTTTGATCGAGACGTGCGCAAACCAGCTGTTCCCGATTCTTGAGCGGCGCGTCGCGGAGCGGCTCTCGGACCGATTTTTGCTGTGCTACTGGGAGCCGTACGACGAAACGCGCGACGTGTTCCGCCTCTGCACGTCCTGGGCGACGCCGGAGGGGAAGGCCGGGGAGTTTCTGGCCGCGGTGCGCGCGCTGCAATAGGAGGAAACGATGGTCCGATGGCTGAGCCGCGCCGCGCGGCAAGGCCCGACAAAGAGGCTGGCAATCACCGTGCGCGGAAACAGGCGACGATAATTTGACGCATACAGTGCAAGCCCCCGCATAAATGCCGCTCCCTTCGTCGTCAGGATTTCCCCCGGTACCGCCGGGAATTACGAAACCTCTCATAACCCCGCCTCCTTCCCGCTCCGCCCGATAATAAGCATTACAACACAAAAAACAGCAGGGCCCGCCGTTTGGCGGGCCCTTGCGCGTGTTACCGAAAGTCAGCTTCTCCGCCTAGCTCAGCAGGCAGAAATCCTTGTGGATGTAGGCCACGTCGTTGTTGTAGGTGACCTTAATCCAGTCGCCGTCGGTGGCCAGGTACGGGTACACCGAGTTGAGCGCGGCGGTGCCGATCTTTTCCGTGGACGTGCCCGCGCCCTTGCGGACGTTGACGTACGAGTTGCAGTTTGTGATCGTCACCTTGGTGGGCGTGGTGGTCGTGCCGCCGTCCGTCGGGGTGGACGCGCCCGCAGATACATAGCTGGCCGTGACGGTGGACAGCTCGAGGTAGCTGGCCCAGATGTAGCCCTCCTTGGAGGAGCTGTACTGGATCTTATACCAGTTGCCGACCTGCCCCAGGATCCTGTAGCGTGCGCCGAGGTTGGCGTAACCGACCTGCTTGCTGGCGCCGGACGGCTGCGAGCGCACGTTGACGCGCTTCTTGCAGTTGACGACCTTGCCGTTCTTGCTCAGCGTGGACACGACCGTGATCGTAATCGTTGCGGACTTGCCGCCCGCGGTCGCGGTAACGTTCGCGGAACCGAGCTTGATACCGGTCACTTTGCCGGCCGAGTCCACCACAACGACGGAGCTGTCGCTGGTCGTCCAGGTCGTGGCGGTATTTGTGGCGTTTGTCGGCGAGAAGGACGTGGCCAGCACCGTCGAGTCGCCGAATAGCAGCTCGAACGAGCCGATCGGCAGGCTGACGCTGCGCACCGGGATCTTGCCGTTGACGACGACGACCGCCGAGCCGTAGACATTGCTGCCGTCGGCCGAGGTGGCGCGGATGACGGTGACGCCGCCGCCCGTGCCGGTGACCTTGCCGTTGGCGTCGACCTTGGCGATGCTCTCGTTCAGGCTCGACCAGGTCACCTTCGTGCTCGACACGTTGGCCGGGTAGAGGTTGGCCACGAGGTCGAGCGTGGCCTCCTCGTTGATCGTGCTGATGTACGGCGTGACCGTGATGCTCTGGATCAGCACGGCAGAGACCTGCACGACGCACTCGTCATACTTGCCGCTGCCATCGGTGGCCTGCGCGCGGATCACGGTGCTGCCGGCGCCGACCGCCTTGATGTTGCCGCTGCTGTCGACCGTGGCGACCGCGGGCTTGGAGCTGGTCCATTCAAGCTCCTGGTTGCTCGCCGTGGTAGGCGTCAGCGTGGGCGTCAGCTTGGCCGTCTGGTTCAGCGTGAGCGAGAGGCTGTGCTTGTCCAGCGAGAGATCGGTCAGCAGCGTGCCCTTAATGACGGTGATCGTGCACTTGGCGGTCTTGCCGCCGGACACGACCGCGGTGACGGTCGCGGTGTACTGCGTGACGTTGTTAATGGCGCAATATTTCAGGAAATTCTCGCGGTTTGTCATCACTTTACCGCTGCTGGCGTCGACCGCAGCCACCGTAACGATCGCGCCTTTCGTAAGCGGCGTATTGCTGATCACCGGCGGGTTGGAGTCGTCGCTGCTGGTCCAGGCGATGGTTTTGTCCGTCGCGTCGGCGGGCAGCACGGTGCCCAGGATCGAATAGTAGCTGCCGGCGTAGAGCGTCACGGACGTGTCGGATAAGGTAACGCTGTCGACGGCGATTTCCTCAACGGTAATGTCGCAGGTGGCGGTAAAAACCCCGCCCTTCGGATTCGGTGTACTCGCTTGCACCTGAATGGTTCCTGCCTTAAGGCCAACGAGGATACCGCTGCTAAGGAACTTGGCCGAATCGATCACACCGGGATCCGGAGCTGTAACAATCGACCAGGTCACGATACCCGAGGCCGTCGAGGGTGTAAACACCGGTATTAGCGCATAAGTGCTTCCGACGAGCATCGTGTATGAATTGACGTTAAGCTTCATGTCAAGCACATCGGCTGCAGGGTCGCCTTTTACCGTAACAACACAGGTTGCGATGACATCGGTCGTGCCGCGCGCGCGGATCGAGATGCTGGTGGTCCCCGGCGCAAGCGGCGTGACCGTCACGATGCCGTTGGTTTCGTTATAGACATAGGAGGCCACTTTAGGGTTGGAATTGCTCCAAGCGACCGAACTGGCGGGTGAATTTACCGGATTTAGAGTCACCTTAAACGTATCTGTCTTCACCGCCGCGATATCCGCGTAATCGAATTCTAGGGATGATAACTCGGTTAGAGGATCGCTCGGATCATATAATTTGATGGAATTAACCGACTCTGCAACCGTGACCTTAAGGTCAGCCGGGGCGGCTTCGCCGTACTGATTCTCATACCGAATCTTATAAATGCGCTCACCTACGACGTCCATCTTGTCCGTCAGACCCACGATATAGCAATCCGCGAGCGTCTGCGCGCCGTAGCCGGACACTGTTAAGCCGTCTTTCGTATAGGCTACGCGCACGGTCAGGCCGGTCGTGTCGAGCTTCTCGCCGAGGTAATAGGTCGTCATCTTCGGTTGCGTGACGATTTCAACCTTGAGCGGGATCGCGTCGGCGACCAAAACCGTGGCGGTCTTGGTCTTGGTCACGAGGTTGTTGCCGCTGTCATAATAGCGGTAGCGGACCGTGATGGTCGCCGTGCCCGTGCCGTTGAACACGGGGGTGGCCGCGCTGTCGCCGGCGTACCAGGTAGTGGCCGTAGAGGTGAGCGACACCTTATAGTCGTAGTCCGCCGGGGCGATGGGGGTGCCCGCGGGCGCGGACTCGTTGGCCAGCAGGTACTTGACCACCATGCCGGCCGGGTCGAAGTGCTTGCCGTTGATGAACACCTTCTTGGTCGGCTGCGAGACGGTGAGGTCCGCGACGTCCACGGTGCTGCTCGGCGGGTTGATGACGTTGACCGTGAATGTTGCAGGCGAATTTACCGCGGAATCCTTTTTGAGCGTAGCCGTCACGGTGGCGGTACCGGGGCTGACGCCCACGAGCACGCCGCTGTTTACGAACGTGGATTTATTAATATAGGCCTCGCCGCTGGTCACGGCCCACGTGATTCCGTCCGTTGCGCCGGCGGGTTCAAAGGTTGGCACAAGCGGAATGCTGTTACCGACCCTGAGTGTGATCGGGCTGGACGGCGTATAGGTCACGGATGATACGGGCGTTCGGGAGAGATTCACAGTGAACTGCTTGGTGTATGTCGTCTCTATGGAGCTTGATGTAGTGTCCGTATACGTAACGGAATACACCTTGGAGCCGACCGCAAGGTCTGCAGCTGTGAACACGTAGTCCAGCGCCGGAGAAAAAGTCAAGTGCGTATCCGTCGGCAAAACAGACGCATTCGGGGCGCCCGACATGGTGACTGTTACGGTTGCGGCAGCAAGATATGCTCCGAGCGTGCTGCCCGCATAGAGCGTTGCGCCATCCGGGTTTGGCGACAGCGCGATCCCCGTTGGAAATGCTTCGGCAAGCGTGAAGCTTTCGTAGTCGGTAAGAGTTTTGGTGGTGGTGCCCTCGGGATACTGATAGTCCACCTTCACTTTGACTGTTTTGCCGGCGTCGGCGGCCGCAAATGGCGTCGAGGAATCGAAAGGTGCATCGTCGACAGTCAGTGTGTAGGTATAACCGTCGCCCCCCCCGGCGGGCACAACGGTACCGGCGTCCGAATCGCTCGTGTGCTTTTTGACGGTGATCGCGGTGGTGCTAAATGCGGCGCCCACCAGAAGATAGTTTGCGTTCCGCGTAACAGTGATCTTACTGTACGTAGCCGCCATCGCCGTTGCCGGCAGCAGCGTCAGCACAAAAAGCAATGACAGAACCAGCGCCAATACTCGTTTCATTTCCCAACATCCTTTCCTTGGTGCGTGCGCAATGCGCAAAAATCGATGCGAATATCTTAATGAATTATACAAAAATGCTAATAATAAGTAAATACGGCGCGGCGAAAGCGTAACACGATGTTTTCAAAAATTACATAGTTTCCGGCACGATTTTCCAAATCTGGTGTATGACACAATGTAGTACGCTACATGTTGTTAAAATTATTACAGAATGTTTACAATCCTGTTGGAAATATACACCCAAAACGCCCGAAAAACGGGTAAACTGGCAGAAAACGGCAGCTTTACTAAAAAGGGGGACGCATGCGCGATGGAACACAAAAAACCGGTCGTGGAGGTCGTTCCGAACTTTTCCGAGGGCAGGGACAAAACGACCATCGAGCGCATCGCGGGCTGCTTTTTGGGCCGCGCGGGCGTAACGCTGCTCAACGCCGAGGCGGACGAGGCGTACAACCGGCTGGTCGTAACGGCCGCGGGCGAGCCGGAGGCCGTGCTGGACGCCCTCGTCGGCGCGGTCGGCGCCGCCGCGGAGCGCATCGACATGCGCGTGCAGCGCGGCCAGCATCCGCGCGTGGGCGCGGCGGACGTGCTGCCATTCGTGCCGATTGCGAACATGACGCTTGAAGACGCCGCGGCGCTTGCGCGGCGGGCCGGCGAGGCGATCTGGACCCGGTACGGCATACCCGTATATTTATACGAGGCCGCCGCATCCGCGCCGCACCGGAAAAAGCTCGAGGATATCCGCCGCGGCGAGTACGAGGGCATGGCACAGAAGATCCGGCTGCCCGAGTGGGCGCCGGATTTCGGCGCGCCGCCGATGCCGGAGAAAACGGGCGTCTCGATCGTCGGCGCCAGAAACGCGCTGATCGCGTACAACATCGACCTCGACACGGCGGACCTTGCCGTAGCCGGTGCGATCGCGCGGCAGGTGCGCGCAAGCGGCGGCGGCCTGCCCGCGCTCAAGGCCCGCGGCGTCTGCCTTTTGCGGACGAACACGACGCAGGTCACGATGAACCTCGTCGATTATAAGACGACGGGACTGTTCGCCGCGACCGAAGCGGTGCGCGCGGCGGCGGCCGAAAAAAACGTGCGGGTTCTCGGCGGCGAGATCGTCGGCCTCGTGCCGCAGGACGCGCTGCTGGACGCGGCCGCGTCGTACCTTGGCCTGCATGATTTTTCGCCGGACAAGGTGCTCGAGCGCGCGCTTTCGGGCGTGACGCGCGAGTGAATGGAAATTTGAATTATACGGTGGTTATGCACATCGCCAAAAGGAAAATAGTTCCCCCCATATATTGACAAGCTGCGGCGCAATATGCTATTTTGACGTTGGATAAGCAACTTATCCCCACGTAACGGCAAACCCCGTGAAAGCGGGCGACGCGAAGCTAAAGGGCCTACGGGCGCGGACTGCGCCTACGGCAGCCAGTTGCCGAAGCATATTGAGCCATAGCGCATCAAAGATGCATGGACAATACGATTTTTGGCAGCCGGCGGAGGAAAAGAAGCGGGCTGTTTCTTTTTTCCGCCGCGCGTCGTATTCGTGCTCCGTTCCGTTGATTTTGCAGGAGGAGTCCACATCATGATGAGCAGAAGCACTCCCTTGGCGCGGGAACACCCCGACCGGAGGAAGTCGGAACTGGCCGAATCGTTTCAAGGCTGCGTCCAACGCATCGCAAGGATCCCCGGCGTGTGCAAGATCGTTTTATACGGCTCATACGCCAAGGGGACGCAGACCGAAACAAGCGATATCGACCTGGCGGTCTTCTTTGCGATCGAAAAGCCCTGCCTGCTGGACGAATACCGGCAGCTCGTGCGGCTGGTGTCGGGGACGGGGATGGACGTTCAGGTGCAGGCGTTTCACGCGTTTGAGCTGAACGACCCATGCGGCATTATCGAGGAAATTCTGACGTTCGGAATCGAGCTGCCGCTGACAGCATAGCAAGGAGGAGCAAAAAAGCCGGTATGTACGGCGTTTGCGTCAACCGCCTCGAGCCGAACGAACAAAATGGCCAGACCGGCCAGTCCCCGGTGGGGCTGCTGGCGCGCCTGGACGATGTGGAAATCATGCTGTACTCCCTCAAGAGCGGGGATGTCATCTGGCTTTCGCCGGCCGACAATCCGCTCACGAAGGAGTTTTTCTATATTCAGTCGGGCGCGCTCGAGCTTTTGCTCGACGACGAGACCGTGCGGCTGACCGCCGGGGAGTCGTTTACCGCGGCCGGGCTGATCGAGGACGTGCGCGTCGCCACGGACTGCGACACAACCGTGATCAACGTCGTCACCGCCCCGACGTTCGACACCGCCGTCGACTTTGAAAACAAGCTCAAAAAGCTGCTGCTGCAGATCAACGAAAAGGACAACTACACCTACAAGCACAGCGGCAACGTGATGCGGTATTCCGTCAAGCTGTACGAGGCGCTCAAAAAGGGCAGCGAGAGCGTGACGATGGACGATCTCGTCGTGGCGAGCCTCTTCCACGATGTCGGCAAGTGTTTCGTGCCCGACGAGGTGCTCAAAAAACGCGGCGCTTTGGAGCGCTCCGAGGCGCGGTATATCGCGCGGCACCCGCTCGACAGCGCGCGCCTGCTTCGGCCGCACTTTGGCGAGCACGTCGCGGAGATCGCGTTCAACCACCACGAGCGCGAGGACGGCAGCGGGTATCCGCGCGGGCTCTCCGGCGACGAGATCAGTCTGCCCGCCAAGATCGTGGCCGTCGCGGACGCGTTCGACGCCATGACGACCGACCGCGGCTACAATACCGTAAAGACGTTCGACGAGGCCGCGGCCGAACTGGCCGCGCTCGATGAGCAATATGACGTGAAGGTGACGCGTGCGCTGTGCGAGCTGGTCCGCGCGGGCGCGCTGCAGCCGGAAGAGGGGGGCGGAAATGAAACGGTTTGAAAAATACGGGTACTGGCTGATGCTGTCCGACTACGACCTGGGGACGATCGATTCGCTTGTCGCCGGGAAGCGCTGGGTGTACGTGGCGTTTTTGTGCCAGCAGGCCACGGAGCGGCAGCTCAAGAGCATGTACGTCTACTATCTTGACGCGGAACCGCCGAAAACCCACAACGTAAACTTCCTGTTCAGCAAGATCATCGAGAGCGAGCAGTTCCTCGGCGAAGCCGATCAGGCGCGCTTTGAGGAGCGCCGCGAGGGCTGCGAGAACTTCCTCGTGGACGTGATGTTCTATTATCTGTCGGACTACCCGTTCTCGTACAAGAACATCGCGAGCCGGTTTGTCGACGAAAAATTGGCGCTGGAGCTGTTTGAAAAGACGAAGGATTACGTGCTCTGGCTGCGCGGCTTCCAGCCCGAGGTGGAGATTCCGGCGATCCCGCAGTGATGCGGGCCCGGACTCCGCGGCCTGGATGGGGACGCCGATCTGGCTTGGAGAGGCGTCTTTTTTGTTGCCCGCGGCCCTGTGCCGCGCGTATAATGGATGAAAACACCGCTGATGGGAGGCCGCCTCATGCAGGGACACTGGATTTCCGTCGTGCTGCCGCTGCTGTTCTTTTTAATCGCCGCTTACACCCTCTTCGACGAGGCACTGGTCCGCTGGCTGCACCGGCGCGGCGTCGCCGCAACGGCGCGCGTCGTCGCGATCGTGCGCAGCTTCCCCAAGACCGGCTTGCGGCTGTTCGCTCTGCCCGGCAAGCGCGATTCGCTCGATACCGCGACCGTGCCCTGCGATTATGTCCTCACGCTCGCGGTCAGGCTGCCGGACGGCTCCGAGCGGACCGTCCGCAACGTGATCGTGCCCGCGTACAGCAAGACGGTCGGCTCCCACAGCTACGCCTGCTATCACGTGGGTGACGAACTGCCCGTGCGCTGCCACCCGCGCTGGGAAAAGCAGGTGGTCGTCGCGACGGACGAGGTCGCGGCGCGCCAGACGCGATTGCTGCCGCTCCTCGCCTGGGCGCTCTGCGCCGCGCTGGCCGGCGCGCTGGTCGTCGGGATGCTGATCGTGTTTGGGTAAGGGGTACGGGGTACGGGGTACGGAGACGGGGTATGTTGGAGGCGCCGCCCCCGAGCCCCTGCCAAAGGGCCGAGGGCCCTTTGGAATCCCAAAGGAAAGCACACGAAAATCTTTTGTCCGGTTAAGCGGGTTTCCAAAGGGACTTGTCCCTTTGGCGGGGTGCAGGGGCGGAGCCACTGCGGCGGTCTGGAGGGGCCGAAGCTGAGCGCCGCCTGTGGCGGATAAAGCGAAGCGCAGG
>CAZIRB010000021.1:8966-27441 GCA_964541695.1 uncultured Oscillospiraceae bacterium | reverse complement strand
GCGTTTGCCGAGGGCGACTTTGTCTCCAACCACTTGCCCACGACTCCGGAGACGAAGGGGCTGATCGGGGAGGCGCTGATCGGGCGCATGAAGCGGACGGCGTACTTTATCAATACCGCGCGCGCCTCGACCGTCTCGGACGCGGCGATCCTCGACGCGCTGCGCCACCACCGCATTGCGGGCGGCGCGTTCGACGTGTTCAACGAGGAGCCGCTGCCATTGGACAGCCCGTTCCTCGCGCTCGACAACGTCGTGCTTACGCCGCACCTCGGCGGCGCGTCGCTCGAGGTGGTCAAGAACCACTCGCGCATGGTCTACGAGGATGTGTCGCTGTTTGCCGCGGGCAAGCGCCCGGTCCGGCTCGCGAATGCGGAGGCGCTCCGGTGACGCGCGCGCCCGCGGTGCTGTCCGTCGACGCGGGCACGGGCGACTGCCGCGCGATCTCCTTTTCCTTGGAGGGAAAGGTGCTCGCCTCGGCCGCCGTGGAGTGGACCTACGAGTGCGGCGCGCCCGCGGGGAAGGACGTGTTCGCGTTCGACCCGGACGCGTGTTTTTCAAGTATCTGCGGCCTGATCGGCCGCGTCGTGAGCGCGCTGGACGGGTACGAGGTGCGGGCGGTCACGGTCGCGAGCCAGCGCGACGGCATGGCGTTTTTGGACCGCGAAGGACGCGAGCTGTACTGCGCGCCAAACATGGACCTGCGCGGGCGGGCCGTACTTTCGGAGCTGGAGCCGCGCCGCGAAACGATTTTGCAGCGAACCGGGCTGCCGCTGCATCCGATGTTCGGCCTGCCGCGGCTGCTGTGGCACAAGCGCTTTTCGCCGCAGGCATACGATCGCATCGACTGCGCGATGATGCTCTGCGACTGGCTCGCGTACCGGCTCTGCGGCGAAAAGCGCAGCGAGCGCGCGGCCGCGGGGTCCTCGCAGATGCTTTCGCTTAAAAGCGCATCGTTCGACTCGGAGCTGCTGAACGAGCTGGGGCTTAGGAGCGGCATTTTTCCCGAAATTTGCGAGGCGGACGAGCCCGTCGGCGCGCTGCTGGGCCCGGTCGCCGCGGCGACCGGATTGACGGGCGGCGTGCCGGTGTTCATCGGCGGCAGCGATGCGCACTGCGGCATCGCGGGCATGGGTTTGTTTACTACGGGCGTGACGGCGGTGATCGCGGGCACGACGACGCCCGTGATCGCGATTCTGGATGCGCCGCGCTTCGATCCTGAGGGGAACGCGTTCGCCGGTCCCGCCATGTGGGAAGACCAGTGGACGCTTGAGTGCAACGCGGGCGGTACCGGCCTGTCGCTGCGCTGGGTGCGCGACCTGCTCTGCCAAGGCGCGGACGGCGCGTTCGAACAGATGTCGCGGGAGGCGGAGCAGATCGCGCCGGGCTGCGACGGTATGTCGGCCTACATCGGCGTCACGCTGGCCGGGGAACCGCAGGCGGCGAACCTCGGCGGCTTCCTGTTCCCGGTGCCGTGGAACATCGCGGATTTTACGCGCGCGCACTTCTTCCGCGCGGCGCTCGAGACCAACGCGTTCGGCGTTTGCGCAAACCTCGCCGCGCTGCAAACGCTCGGTGCCGACGCGCCGGATGTGCTGCACGTCTGCGGCGGACAGAGCCGCTCGGGGCTGTTCCTGCGAATCCTCGCGGACGCAAGCGGTCTGCCCGTGCAGCCGTATCAAAATCCGGAGAGCACGGCGCTCGGCGCGGCGCTCTGCGCGGCAAAGGGCGCGGGGTATTTTGATTCGCTTGACGAGGCGGCCAAGGCGTTTGTCTGGCCCGCGGAGCGGATCGCGCCGAACGCGGGCGGCGCGGAAGCGTACCGGGAGATTTTCGGCCGTTGGATGAAGCTGCGGGGCCACCTGCTGCGGTTTGACCGGGCGACACAATAAACGGTGAAATAGGCGGGCGCGCCGCGCCGGCCACAATATAGCAAGCACCAAGCAAAAAGGAGTGAACGGAATTATGCTCATGCAAAAAGAGCGCGAGGACATCGTACGGGTCGGCAAGCTTCTGTATGACCGGGGCCTGGTCCAGCTTTGCGGCGGGAACATCAGCATCTGCGACCGGGCGAGCGGCATGGTCGCCATCAAGCCCAGCGGTAAGGCCTATATCGACATGCTGCCCGAGGACGTCATCATCATCGATTTGGACGGCAAGGTGATCGAGGGCAATACGAAGCCCTCCATCGAGACGCCGATGCACACCAGCATCTATAAGGCGCGGCCGGACATCCGCGCGATCGTACACTGCCACCCGCCGCTTGCGGTCGCGTGGAGCCTCAAAGGCAGGAAGTACCTGCGCAGCGTGATCGCGGCGATGTATATGTTAAACGGCGCGGTCATGGTCGCCCCGTATGAGGACGCGGGCACGGACGCGCTGGCAAAGAGCGCGGTCAAGGCCATCGGCAAAAACGGCTACGGCTGCATCCTGCAGGCGCACGGCGTGATCTGCGGCAGCGCGTACAGCGTCTACCAGGCCATGGAGATGTGCTACGTCATCGAGGACGCGTGCAAGATCGCCATCGCGGGCGAGATGATGGGCGGCGATACGTTCTACATCGACGAGCAGCTAGGCGTTGCCGGCGGCTACGACGGCATGGCGCGCATCCGCGAGGCCGACGCAGAGGGTTGAGCGTGCGCGGCCGCGTGCCGAACGATTTTTTAGAAACAGGAATTTGAAGGAGGGATAGCGGCATGAATGGTTGGACGGTCCCAAAGCCGTCGGTGGAGGAGCTGCTGAGAGGATGCAACAGCGTGCTGATCGCGGGCTGCGGCGGCGGCGGCGACCTGGTGCAGAGCATCTCCATCATGAATTACGCAAGGACGCTCGGCGTCAAGAACGTCTGCCTCGCCACGGTGTCGGTCAACTGGTGGGGCAAGTATTCCGACGGCTGCGAGATATTCGACCTCGACTGGTTTCAGCCTTCGCGGCGCATCGGCAAGCATCTTGCGCGGATTTTGCCGGAAACGAGGCTGACCGGCGGCATGGGCGCGGGCAAGTGGACCTACGAGATCGCGGTCGCGAATCTGTTTGACGCGCCGGTGTACGCGATCGGCCTTTCCGGCGGCCTGCCCGGCGTGCGCGAGGCGCTCGAGACGATCGTGCGCGAGAACGGCTGCGAGCTGTTTATCTCCGCGGACATCGGCTCGGACGCGTTCTTCTCCGGCGAGGAGACGCAGGTCTGCAGCCCGCTGATCGACGCCATATCCGTGCTGTGCGCGTCCGAGATGGACATCCCCGGCGTGTACGCGCTCAACGGCTACGGCGGCGACGCGGAGATGCACATGGCGCACTTAAACCGCAACGTGGGCGAGGCGATGCGCCGCGGCGGGTACCTCGGCGCGAGCGGCATCACGCAGAAGGACGTTGCGGATTTAACGCGCCTGTTCGACCTGATGGGGCCGGACGACGTGGAGCAGTGGCCGTGCCGGGCCGCGCGCGGCGAACTGGGCGTGTTCTACTGCAAGCGGCTCTGGGGCATGGAGCGCATACCGGCCGCGGCGGTGACGTTCTATTTCGATCCGGACGTGCTCTGCGGCATGAATCCGGCTATCCGGGCGATTACCGGGACGAAAACGCTGCAGCAGGCCGAGGATGCGATATTCGACCAATGCGGGCTTGTCTGCGAAACGCGCCTGGCGATCGACCTGGACTACCCGACCCCGCCGCAATACCCGGATAAGCCGTAGGAGGGACCGGCCATGACGCTCAAAGAATTGATCGCTGGTATGCCGAAGGCCGAGAACCACGTGCACCTCGACGGCGCGACCAGCCCGAAAAGCGCGCTGGAGCTTGCGCGCCGCAACAACGCGCCGCTGCCGTTCTCGACCGTAGAGGAGGCGGACGCGCTCTACCGGTTTGAGAACCTGGACGGGTTTTTAAGCATCATCAACGCGGTCTGCCAGGTGATCAAAACGGCGGACGATTTCTACTATCTGACCGTCGAGCTGGCCAAGGACGCCGCGCGGCAGAACATCCGCTACCGCGAGATCATGTTCTCGTGCGCGTACCACGAGGCGCGCGGCATCCCGTTCTCCGCGATGATGGAGGGGTTCATCGCGGGCAGGCGCGAGGCGCTGGACCGGTACGATGTGTATTTTGCGGGCATTCCGGAGCTCGACCGGACGATGCCGCCGGAGGAGAACCTTGCGTTCGTCGACCGCATGGCAGCCTTCCGCGAGGACGCGGCGCTGGTCGCGGTCGGCCTGGACAACGCGGAGGCGGGCTACCCCGCGCACAAACACGCGGCGGCGTTTAAGCGCGCAAGGGAACTGGGGTTCGGCGTGACCGCGCACGCGGGCGAGGACTGCGGCCCGGACAGCGTGATCGACACGCTGAATTCCTTGCACACGAAACGGATCGACCACGGCGTGCGCTCGGTCGAGGACCCGGCGCTGGTAAAGAGGCTGGCCGGCGAGAAGATACTTCTCACCGTCTGTCCGCTCAGCAACGTCTGCCTGAACGTGTATCCGGATATAAAAAGCCACAGCTTCAAGCGGCTGTACGACGCGGGCGTGCCGGTGTCGGTCAACTCCGACGATCCGCCGTTTTTCAGGAGCGACCTGAACGGGAATTTCCTCGCCGTCGCCGAGGCGTTCGACCTGACCACGGAGCAGATATGTGAGGTTGCGAAAAACGCGTTCACTTATTCGTTCGCGCCAAAAACGCTGATCGGCGAGGGCGTGCGCGCGCTGGACGCGTATTTTGCCGCGAACGCCAGCCTTTTGGATCGCAACTGATCCACACGACAAACGATTTGGAGGGAAGATCATGCAGGTGCCGATCATGAAGGAGAAAACGCCGGGAAAGCGAGTGCTGGCGTACGGCTACGAGGCGGTGGCGCGCGGCGCGCTGGAAGCGGATGTTCGGGTCGTCTCCGGCTTTCCGGGCACGCCGAGCTCCGGCGCGCTCGCCGCGCTCGCGTCCGTTGCGGACGAACTGGGCATCCACGCGGAGTGGTCGACCAACGAGCGCGTGGCGATGGAGCTGGCCTGGGGCGCGGCGAGCAACGGCGTCCGCGCGCTGTGCACGATGAACCATCTGGGCACCGACGTCATCATGGACGCGCTGAAATACACGGCCAACTACGGCGTCCGCGGCGGGCTCGTGCTGTTTGCGGGCGACGATGTCGGCGCCAACACGTCGGCCATCGAGTCGGACTCGCGCGTGCTGGCCGCGAGCGCGGACATCCCGGTGCTGTCGCCGTCCTCGGCGGACGAGGCGCGCGTTATGACAAAGTACGCGTTCGCGCTGTCCGAGGAACTGGGCTGCCCGGTGGTCGTGCGCAGCGTCTGCCAGCTCATGATGCAGCGCACGCAGGTGACCGTGGGCGAGATCGCGAAGGTCGGAAATGAGCCGGAGTTTGCGCCGAACCCGCGCCGCGTCGTGATGTTCGAGCCCGGCACGATGCCCGCCGTCACGATCCACCGGTTTTTGCACAAGAATTTGATCCGTGCGGCGGAGCTGCTCGCGGGGCAGGGATTTGACCGCGAGGAGATCTGCGCGGGCGCGAAGCTCAACATCGTCTGCTGCGGCGCGCTGTACCCCGTTGTCAAGGAAGCGATGTCGCGCTGCGGGGTTTCGGCGTCCATATTGAAGCTCGGCGTGATCCATCCGCTCAACGGGGAGCTGGTCGAACGCTTTGCCAAGCAGGCGGACCGGCTGATCGTGTTCGAGGAGGGCGAGGCGTTCGTCGAGCAGGAGATCCTCGCGCTGTTCGGCAGGCAAGGCTTTTCCGTGCCGGTCGTCGGCAGGCTGTCGGGGGATATCCCGTTCGGCGGCGAGCTGTTCGTCAAGGACTGCGAGACGGTGCTGCGGCGCGTCGCCGGTCTGCCCGAGCTGCAGGATTCGGACGCGGGCGCGGTCGACTATCTTGCCGAGCGCGGTCTGACGCTCTGCGCCGGCTGCGGGCACATGGGCGTGTTCTACGCCATCCGCAAGGCGCTGGACCGGAAGAACGGCGGCAAATACGTCGCCGTCAGCGACGCGGGCTGCGCGTTCATGGGCATCCTGACGCCGGCCAAGTCCATCAGCTCCGCCACCAACATGGGCGGCGCGATCAGCTTCGCCAGCGGCGTGGCGCATTCCGGCGGCGACGCTCCGGTGCTCGCGCTCTGCGGCGACGGCGGCTTTTTGCACGGCGGCGTATCGGCGCTGGCCAACGCCGTGTTCAACGAGGCGAATATTGTGGTCATCCTGCTGGACAACGGCACCCTGGGCAACACCGGCCTGCAGCCGACGGGCTGCACGGGCAGCAACGTCGTCGGCCGGGACGTGCCGCGCGTCGACCTTGCGGGGCTCTGCCGCAGCATGGGCGTGCCGTTTGTCAAACGCGTGCGGCCGCTGCAAGCGGAGGAGATGACGGACGCCATCCTGGAGGCGCTCGACGCCCCTAAGCCCGCGATCCTCGTCGCCGAGGAACCCTGCGTGCTCAACCGCCTGCACGCGGAGAAGGCGCAAAGGCTTCTGAAGCGCACCGCGGCAGTCGACGCTAAGAAGTGCTCGCGCTGCGGCAAATGCATGGAGCTGTTCTGCTCCGCCATCTCCTGGCCGGGCTACCGGGAGAAGGGCAACGCGACAAAACCCATTATCTCCACGGCACTGTGCACGGCCTGTGGGCTGTGTGTGGAGGTTTGCCCCGAGGGCGCGATCCAAATTGCGGAGGTGGAATAAATGGACGGGCAACGATTTGATCTGCGTATCGCCGGCGTCGGCGGGCAGGGCGTGGTCGGGCTTTCGACGCTCATCGCGCGCGCCGCGGCGCGGCAGGGGCTCTTTGTCAGCGTGATCGACCGGCCGCGTTCGGCGATGCGGCTCGGGCCCATCACCTGCGATCTGCGCTTTGGCCGTCCCGGCTCTGCGGCGTTCATTACGCCCGGGGACGCGGACGCGGTGCTTGCGCTGGAGCCGCTCGACGGCGTGATGAACGCGGCGTGGCTCCTGAAAAAGGACGGCCTTTTGCTGCTCAACGCCGCGGAGACGCCGACCATCGAGGAGCTCGTCAGCGGCAAGCGCGACGCGCGCCGCGACGACTGGCTGGACGCCGTCGAACAGCGCGGCGCGGCCGTTGTCCGCGTCGACGCGGCAAAGGAAGCCGTGGATTGCGGGAGCAGTGCAGAGAGCGAGGGGTATTTCCTGCTCGGCGTGCTCTGCGCGGGCGCAGCAAGGTTCCCGGTTTCCACGCAGGCGATCCGCGAGGAGCTGGCCGGACAAACGGGCCGGCTGACGGCTTTTGAGGGCGGCCTGCGGCGTTCATGACGGAGCCCGCCGCGCGGGGCGTATTGAACAGAATTTTCGTTTGGTATACAATTAAAAAAGAAGATTTGTACCAAAGTTTACGGAACGCACGGATGCGGGCGCGGGGGAAGCCTGAGCGCCGCGTCGGGAAAGAATGGAACGGTCGATATGCCCAAGGAGATCACGGTTCAGCTCAATGACGAATGCGCCGCGCTGTTCGAGGAGGCCGCGCTGGACGGCGGCGTCGCGGTCGGGACGTTTCTGCAGAACGCGGGGCTGTTTCTGCTGCTCAAAAGCGGCAAGCAGAGCGCCGAGAGGGCGCAGCGGCTGATCGAGAGCGCGAAGCTCCCGCTGCCCGGGCAGGTCCGGCCGTACAAGCCGCGCAAGAAGGCCGCGTTTTCCCCCAAGAAGACGGAGCGGATATTCCGCGAGTTCATCGACTTTCTCAACGCGGAGCTGAAACAATACGACGGCGCGGAATTTCGCTGCAAGTATTCGCTGGACTCGGAGAACTGGGTCTCGTGGCTGGATCCGTCGCTCGTGTCGGGCGAGAGCCTGGAGTCCAACCTCCGCATGCAGGTGTTGCTGAGCGAAGTGCTTCGGCAGGCGCTTTTGGACGGCGACGAGGAGCGCTGCTTCGAGGTGGTCCGCGTCGCGATGGACTGGGGCGGCGTGTACTATTGCCGCGGCGTGCGGCAGGGGAACCAGAAGGTCGTCGAGCGGCTCTACCGCGAGCGCGAGCTGCTCAATACGCTCCGGCGCAACTGCGACCACATCAAAAACCGCGACCTCGAGCAGCTCGACTACTTCTCCTCCGGCTGGAGCATCGTCTGGTACATGATGGACCGCGAGAACCTGATGATCCTCTCGTCGCGCAAGGTGTACGCGCTCAACAAGGCGCTGCTAGCGTTCCGGAAGGAGCGCGGGTACGACGCCGTGCCGGCCTGTCTGGACTTTGGGCAGCTGGTGTATCAGGGCAGCCCGCGCTATATCGAGGGCGTGCGATACGTTTATACGAAAAAGGGCAAACTCGTGCTGCTGAAGAAATGCATCCGCGTGCTCAGCGCGATCAAGGAGCGCGGGGATTTTACGAGCAACAAGCAGCTCGACGATCTGTTGTTTTTGATGGGCGAATAGCCGATGCGCTCCGGCCTGACACAAAAGGCGGCGGGCGCGGACGGATGGGAATTAGCGATGCAGATAAGAGAGATTCACACATCGCCCGGCCGGCTCGACGGCGGAAAGAAGCTGACCGGCGAGGCGCGCTACGGCGCGGATATCCGCCTTCCGGGCATGGCGCACGCCTGCGGCGTCTGTTTTAGGGTGCCGCACGCGCGCTTTTCTGCGCTGGATACGGCGGATTGCCTTGCCGTTCCCGGCGTGCTCGGCGTGTTTTCCGCGGACGATCTGCCGGGCAGGCGCACGTTCGGCATGATGACGCCGGACGAACCAATTTTCCCGGAAAACGAAGTGAAATACGCGGGCGACGTCGTCGCGCTCGTCGTGGCCGAGTCCATCGAGGCGGCCCGGCGCGGCGCCGCCCTCGTGCGCGCGGAACTGACCCCGATGCCCGCGGTGCTGGACATGGACGAGGCGCGGCTAGCCCGCGTGGTCGTAAACGACGCGTACCCGGACAACGTCTGCTCGCACACGCATTTGCAGAAGGGCGACCCGGAACGCGGCTTTGCCGAGGCGGACGCGGTGATCGACGCCGTGTACGAAACGAGCCGCGTCGAGCACGCCTATCTCGAGCCGGACGTCGTGCTGGTCATCCCGCAAGACGGCGACAAGCTGGAGATCCGCGGCTCGATGCAGCACCCGTTCTACACGCGGCAGGTGGTAGCCGACGCGCTCTCGCTGCCGCTCGAGCAGGTCCTCGTCCGCCCGGACGCGCTCGGCGGGAGCTTCGGCGGCAAGGTCGAGATCATCGCGGCCATGGCTGCGCGCGCGGCCGTCGCGGCAAGGGCGCTCGGGCGGCCGGTGCGGTACCTGCTCTCGCGCGAGGAGTCCATGCAGCAGCGGCACAAGCGGCACGGCATCCGTTTTTCCGTGCGTCTCGGCGCAAAGAAGACCGGCGAGCTGACCGCGCTGACGGTCGACGCGCGCATGGACGGCGGCGCGTACGTCAACGAGAGCCCTATCGTGGCCTGGAAGACCGTGACCTGCGGGCAGGGGCCGTACCGGATTCCCAACGTGCGGTACGACACGCGCGCCGTCATGACGAACAACGTCCCCTGCGGCGCGATGCGCGGCTTCGGCACGCCGCAGGCTATTTTTGCTATGGAGTCGGCCATGAACGAGCTCGCGCAAAAGCTCGGCCTGTCGCCGCTCGCGCTGCGGCAAAAGAACCTGCTTAAGCCCGGAGACAGCACCGCGACCGGCCACATACTCGACTTCGGCGCGGTGAGCAGCCTGGACGTGGCGGAGCGCGCCGCAAGCGATATCGGCTTTGCCGAAAAGTTTTTGGAGTATTCCCGTCCGCAGGCCGGGCGCTTCCGCCGCGGCGTCGGCGTCGCGTGCAGCCTGCGCGGCGTCAGCTTCGGCGCGGACGCGCCGGACATCGGCCGCGCGCGCATCCGGCTGCTTCCCGACGGCACGGCGCAGCTGTTCTGCCCGATGATGGACATGGGGCAGGGCTCCGACACGGCGCTGACCCAGATCGCCGCGGACGCGCTGGGCCTGCCGCTCTCGGGCGTTTCCCGCATGCCGCCGGAAACCGCGGAGAATCCGGACACCGGCGCGGCGGGGGCCAGCCGCGGCACGTTCATCGGCGGCAACGCCGTCCTTGCGTGCGTACAAAACCTTGCCGCGGCGGTCGCGGACGTGCTGGAGATGCCGGCGGAGCGCGTGCGCTTTGCCGGCGGCCGCGTGCAGGCGGGCGGCGCTATATACACATACCAAGCGATCTGCGAGCGATTTGCCGCGCGCGGCCTCGAGCCGGACAGCACCGGCGAATACGCTGTTCGCCCGCTGGATTGGGACCATGCGCGCGGGCAGGGCGAGGCATACATTTCCTATACGTATTCCGCGCAGGCTGCGGAGGTCGAGGTGGACACGGAGACCGGCAAAACGCGGCTTGTGCAATTGTCGGCCTGCCACGACGCGGGACGCGTGATACACCCGCAGATGGCGGCGGGGCAGGTCAGCGGCGGCCTCGCCATGGGCGCGGGCATGTCGCTGATGGAGCGCGTGGAGCTCGACGGCGGCACGGGCGAGGTGAAGAACACGAATTTCGATACCTACCTGATCCCGACCGCCGCGGATGTGGGCGATATGCGCATTTCGTTTATCGAGAATCCCGACGACGCGGGCCCGTTCGGCGGCAAGAGTCTCGGCGAACCCGCGATGGAGCCGTCCTGCGCGGCGATCCTCGCGGCGGTGAACATGGCTTTAGGCGACGCGGGCGCGATCCGGCGGATGCCCGCGGACCTCGAGGCGGTGTTCTTTGCCGCGCATCCGGAGTGCGGGGGAGGCGAGCGGCTATGAACGTGGCATCCTACAAACGGCCCGCGGATGAGGCGGAGCTCTACCGGACGCTGGACGCGGAGACGCTGCCCGTGCTCTTTGTTGCCGGCGCGACGGACGTGCTCGTGCAATCGCGCGCGGGGGACGGCTTTGCGGGGCGCGCGGCGGTCGATCTGACCGCGTTGCCCGCGTTACGAGAAATCCGCGAGGAAGGGGAGTCCCTGATCGTAGGCGCCACCGCGACGTTTACACAGATTGCCCGGTCCGCGCTCGTCCGCGCGCACGCGCCGCTGCTTGCGGCGGCTGCGGAGCAGATCGGCGCGGAGCAATTGCGCAACCGCGCGACGATCGGCGGGAACGTCGCCAACGCGTCCCCTGCGGGCGATACGCTGGGGCCGCTTGCCGCGCTCGACGCGGCGGCGATACTGGACCGGCTGGGCGAGCGGCGTGAGCTGCGGTTTTTGAACCTGATCCAGGGGCCCGGCAGGACCGTGCTTGTGGACAAGGAGTTTATCCGCGCGTTCCGCATCCCCAAAATGCCGCCGGACGCGCTCTGGCGCTTCTATAAGGTGGGCAGGCGCAGCGCGATGTCGATTTCACGGCTCACGCTGTCGATCGTGCTGGAGCTTTCGGACGGCGATACCGTGCGCAAGCTCAGCGTCGGAATCGGCGCGGCGTTCCAAAAGCCGATGCGCTTTGCGGAGACAGAGGCTTCGGTAATTGGCCGGACGCTGGATAACGCGGAGATTGGGCGGCTCGCGGAGGCGTTTTCGGACACGCTGCCGCAGATTGCGGGCAGGCGCGCCTCCACGCAGTATAAGCAGCCCGTCTGCCGGCTGGCGATCGCGCGGCTTTTAACCGAAATGAGGGACGAATATGCAGCTCGAGCGCATTGAGTTTACGGTCAACGGCGAGCGGCGCGCGCTCATGGTCGATCCCGCCTGCCGCGCGCTGGACATCCTGCGCGGGGACCTCGGCCTGACCGGCACGAAGGACGGCTGCGACGTGGGCGAGTGCGGCGCGTGCACCGTTGTGGTCGGCGATCTGGCCGTGAACGCCTGCTTAACGCCCGCCATGCAGCTGAACGGAACCGACGTGCTGACGGTGGAGGGACTGGCGGATACGCGCGTCGGCGCCGCGCTGCAGGATGCGTTTTTGGCCTGCGGGGCGGTGCAGTGCGGCTTTTGCACGCCGGGCATGCTGCTGTCCGCGTATGCGCTGCTTGTCCGCGATCCGTCGCCGGACGAGGCCGCGATCCGCCGCGCGCTCGCGGGCAACCTCTGCCGCTGCACGGGCTACCAGCCGATCGTCGAAGCGGTATTGCAGGCGGCAGAGAAACTGAAGGGGTAAGAAAGGCCCGAAACGATGGTCGCGGGCTCGTTTTTCGTTGCGTATTCAATCGGCAAATTGTCCGTTGACGCGGGCTTATCTTTTGCCGCAGGCCGCTTGTCCCGGCAATATCGTCCATCGATGCATCCAGTCGACAAATTGCTTAAAGCCACGAGTTTAGTTTTCGCCTTAGGCTACACGTCCGGCAGCATCGCCCGCCGCTCCCAGTTGACAAATCGCCCAAAGCACCGGTTTTTTGCCGCAGGCCACGTATCCCGCCAATATTGGCTATTGACGCTCCCAATTTGCGGATTGTCCAAAGCTCTGGGCATATTTTTCGCGCATGTGCCGGCAATGCCTGCACCGGCGCATCCAACCGGTCAATCATCCAAAGCTGCAGTAAGTGCGCAGTTCCTCACGCATTCCTATCGTCCCGCGCCCCATCAACCCTTCCCGCACAGCAGCCGCAGCGCGTCGACGTAGCCGTCCAGCCCGTGGCCCTTGACGGTCGCCATGCAGGCGGCACGGACGTAGGAGACGCTCCGGAACGGCTCGCGCGCGTCCGGGTCGGAGATGTGTACCTCGACGGCGGGCACGCCGACGGCCTTGAGCGCGTCGAGCAGCGCGACGCTCGTGTGCGTGTACGCGGCGGGATTGAGGATGATGCCGTCCGCCGTGCCATAGGCGCCCTGTATCGCGTCGACGAGCGCGCCCTCGTGGTTCGACTGCACGAATTCCGTCTCCACGCCGAGTCGTTCCGCCTCCGCGCGGACCAGCGCGACGAGATCGGCGTAAGTTTTTGTGCCGTAGATCTCCGGCTCGCGCAGCCCCAGCAGGTTCAGGTTCGGCCCGTTAACGATCAGAATTTTCACAGTATTCCTCCCAGATAGCCCGCGCCGCCGCCTCGGCGGAAGTGTTGTTTTCCACGGCCGCGTCGCGAAAGCGCTCGTACAGCGGCTGCCGAGTGCGGAGCATTTCGGCAAGGTCGGTTTGCAGGGAAAGCGGCCGCCCCGCGCGGTCGAGCAGCGCGATGTCGCGCAGGATCTGATAGATACGGCCGTTCTGGCGCAGCGCGGCGTAGTTATCCGCACGCTTGACGATGCCGCCGCCCGCAATCAGAACGATGCCGCTCTCCATGCCCCATTTCTGCGCCTGCTCGCGTTCCATACGCCGGAACGCTTCCTCGCCGAGTTTTTCGAAGATTTCCGGGATCGGCCGGCCTGCGGCCCGCTCGATCGCTTCGTCGAGATCGACGGCCGTTCTGCCGGTCAGCTCGGCCAGCGCGCGCCCGACCGTGCTCTTGCCGCTGCCCGGCATGCCGATGAGCACGATGTTCTGCCTGTCGCGCCGCAGCAGGCGGAGGATCCGCTCGATCTCCGCGTTCGGAATCGCGCGGCCGAGGAAGCGCTCCTCTGCAGCCTTGGCCTGCGCGACCAGCATCGGCAGCCCGTCCGAGCACGGGATGCCCAGCTCCTCGGCGCGCAGCAAAAACGCCGTCCGCCGCGGGTTGTAGACGAGCTCGAGCACGCCGCAGCATTTCGGAAACGCCGCCGGGTCGGCGATCATCGCGCCCGCGTGCGGGTACATACCGACGGGCGTGGCGTTGACCAGAACCTGCGCGTCCGCGTGGCGGTCCAGGGTTTCGTAATTATCCGTGCCGCCGCGGGATATAACCGCAACTTCCCGGCTGCCGCCGGTTTTTGCGACGAACCGCGCGGTCAGCGACGCGCCGCCGCTGCCGAATATCAGCGTTTTTTTGCCGTCAAAGCGGATGCCCGCGCGCTCGGCCATGTAGGCAAGGCCGTACGCGTCCGTATTGCTGCCCGCGAGCAGACCGTCCGCGCGCCGCACGACCGTGTTCACGCAGCCGACGGCAAGCGCCGTTTGATCGAGCGCGTCGCAGTACGCCATCGCGTCCTTTTTATACGGGATGGTGACGTTCAGCCCGCCGATGTCGCCGCGCCGTAAAAACGCGCCGAGCTGTTCCGGCTCAAGCTCGATGAGCCGGTAGTCCTCGTTGCCCAGCTCGCGGTGGATCGGCACGGAATAGCTGTGGGAAAGCGTGCGGCCGACCAACCCGTAGATGCGCGCGCCCATGCTCACACCAGCGCGTAGTTGCCGAGGAAGGTAAAGCCCTCGCTGATGCGCTCGAGCTCCTCGAGCATCGGCAGCACGCCCGGCTCGCGCACGGACGCGTCCAGCTCGAGGAAGAACATGAATTCAAAGTTCCGCCCCGTGACCGGACAGCTCTCGAGCTTGCTCATGTTGACGCCGCGCACGGCGAGCTTGGTCAAAATCTCGTTAAGCGCGCCGGGCTTGTTCCGACAGGCGAGGATGAGGCTGATGCGGTTCGAGCCCGCGTAGATCACCGGCTCGCGTGCGATGCAGATGAAGCGCGTGTAGTTGTTGTCGCTGTCCTGGATGTCGTCCTTGAGCGTTTCCAGCCCGTATAACTCCGCGCAGGCGTGGGAGCAGATCGCCGCGATGCCCGAGGTTTCGGACTCGGCCACAAGCTTTGCCGCCACGGCCGTGTTGGCGCAGGGGACGACCTTCACCTTGCCGCCGAGGCCCGCGAGGTACCGGCTGCACTGGCCGATGGCCTGCTCGTGCGAGTGGATCTCCCGGATATCGGAGAGCTTCGCGCCCGGCTTTGCGACAAGCTCGTGGCGGATGAACAGGCTCGTGCCGCGTACGACGAAGAAGCGCTTGCGCTGCAGCAGCTCGTACACGGTGCGCACCGAGCCGTTCGCGCTGTTCTCGATCGGCAGCACGCCGAATTTGCACAGGCCCGACTCCACCGCGTCGAACACGGCCTCGAATGTACGCACGTACACGATGTTGCCGCGCGGCAATAGTTTGTCGCACGCGGCCTGCGAATTGGAGCCCTCCACGCCTTGGCAGGCGACGCTGCCCGTGCGCGGGAAGCTCTCCTCGGCGGTGGCGACGGCCCTCTCGACCTGCGCGCTTACCTTGGACGGCAGCGCGATCAGCTCGCCCTGGCGCGCCTTGGACAGCTCGAACAGCGTAGTGAACAGCTGGTAGGCGTACGGCTCCCAGGCGCCCGCTTCCGCCGACACGCGCGCGAGGATTTCGCGCTCGCGCGCCTTGTTGGTAAGCGGCAGCGCGTGCTCGCCCTTATAGGCCGCGACGCGGTCGGAAAGTTCCATGCGCTCCACAAACAGCCGAAGCAGCTGCTCGTCCACGGCGTCGATTTGACTGCGAATCCCGTCTAGTTCCATTTCGATCGCTCCTCCAAAAGAATGTCCAGCAGTACGGCGGCGCACACCGCCTCCACGGCGGGCACCGCGCGCGGCGCGATGCACGGGTCGTGCCGCCCTCTTATCGTCAGCTCCGCGTCCGCCATCCGCGTCAGGTCGACGGTTTTCTGCGGCTTGAATATGGACGGCGTCGGCTTGACCGCCGCGCGCACAACGAGCGGCATGCCGGTCGTAAGCCCCCCCAAGGCGCCGCCGGCGTGGTTCGTCTCGGTCACGACGCAGCCGTCCGCGGCCATGCGGTACGGGTCGTTGTTCTCGGAGCCGCGGAGGCCGGCCGCGGCGAAGCCCGCGCCGAACTCGACCCCCTTGACCGCGGGGATGCCGAACAGCGCGGCGGCAAGCCTGTTTTCAACGCCGTCGAACATCGGCGCGCCGAGCCCTGCGGGCAGCCCGACGGCCGCGCATTCGATCACGCCGCCGACGGAATCGCCGTCCGCACTGGCCGCGAGGATGGCGTCCTGCATGCGTTCGCCGCAGCCGTCGTCGAGCACGGGGAACGGCTTTTTTGCGACCGCTTCAAACAGCTCCGGCGCGGGCAAAAGCGGAAACGGCGCGTCCGAGATGCCCGCGACCGCGGCCAGGTGCGCGCCGACATACACGCCGCGCCGCGCCAGTATCTGTTTGGCGATGCCGCCCGCGACGCACAGCGGCGCCGTCAACCGGCCGGAGAAGTGCCCGCCGCCGCGCAGGTCCGCGCTGCCGCCCCATTTGGCAAAGGCAGGGTAGTCCGCGTGCCCGGGCCGCGGCAGCCGCAAACGCTCCGCGTAGTCGCCGGAGCGCGCGTCGGCGTTCTCGATGACCGCGCACAGCGGGCTCCCGCAGGTCTTGCCGTTCTCCAGTCCGGAGAGAAACACGGGCGCGTCCGCCTCCTGCCGCGCCGTCGCAAGCTGCGAGCGGCCCGGCCCGCGGCGCTCGAGAAACGCGGTGAGCTCAATTAGGTTGACGGCCTCGCCCGCGGGCAGCCCGTCCATGACCACGCCTATGGCGCGGCCGTGCGACTGGCCGAACACGGCCACGCGCAGGGTCTTCCCAAACTCAGACGACATTCACAATCCCTCCCAATCGTGCGTAATCTTCAAAGAAAGCGGGGTAGGACTTGTCGACCGCGCCCGCGTCCAGTATCGTCACGGGCCCCGCGCAGTTTACAGCGGCGATCGCGGCCGCCATCGCGATGCGGTGGTCGTAGAAACTGTCCACGGTGCCGCCTGATAGCGGCCCGCCGCGCACGATCAGCCCGTCCGGCAGCTCGCGCGCGTTCCCGCCGAGCGCGTTGATCAGACCGGCCGCAGCGGTCAGACGGTCGCTCTCCTTCAGCCGCAGCCGCGCCGCGTTGACAAAGCGCGTCTCGCCCTCCGCGACGGCTGCGACCACGGCCAGCGCCGGCAACAGGTCCGGCGTCTCGGACACGTCCAGCTCGCAGCCGGTCAGCCTACCGCGCGCGACGGCGACGCAATCGTTCGCGATCGTTACGTCCGCCCCGAAGCGGCGCAGCGCGCCGAGCACGCGCCGGTCGCCCTGCGCGGAGTCGGGGTCCAAGCCGGTCACCCGCACGGGATTGCCGAGCGCGCCCGCCGCGAGGAAGAACGCCGCGTTCGACCAGTCCCCGCCGACCGCGACTTCGCCCGGCGACGCGTACCTCTGCCCGCCGGGAATCCCGTAGACGCCGTCGGCAGCCGAAACGCTTGCGCCAAACGTGCGCAGCGCGGCGAGCGTGATGTCCAGGTACGCTGCGGATTCGAGCTTCGTCGTCAGCGCGATTCGGCTGTCCTGCGCGGCCAGCGGCAGCGCCAGAAGCAGCCCGGTGAGGTACTGCGAGCTGACATTGCCGGGCAGCTCATACGAGCCGCCAATAAGCCGCCCCACCGTCGAGAACGGCAGCCGTTCCGCCGAAAATGCCACGCCGTGCGCGCGCATGACGGCCACCAGCTCACCGATCGGACGCTCGGGCAGCCGGCCGCGGCCGGTGAACGAGGCCTTGTCGCAGCAGACGGCGGCCACCGGCAGTAAAAAACGCAGCGTTGATCCGCTCTCGCGGCAGTCCAGCAGCGGAGCGCCGGCGACATCGCGCCGCCCGCACACGGTCACATGGCCCGGCTCGACGGCGATGTCCGCGCCGAGCGCGCTTAGGCAGCCGATCGTCGCGTCTATGTCGTCGCCGCGGCCGTCCATGATGAGCCGTGTCTCGCCCTTGCACAGCGCGGACAGGATCAGCAGTCGGTGCGCCTCGGACTTGGACGGGATAGCCGCGCTCGTGCCGGAAAGCGGCGCGGGCATGATGCAAACGTTCATCACCGTTCCTCCGTTCCCGCGAGCAGCAACGGCAAAAGCTCGTCCACCGGCATCGTCACAAGCTCGCATGATCCGATGCGGCGCGGGAGCGCCAGCGTGATGGTGACGCCCCGGCGCTTTTTGTCGGAAAGCGCGGCCTCGGCCAGTTGCTTAGCCGGATACGGCGCAATAAACGGCAGCCCGTTTCTGATCAGCGTCCTGCGGATACGCTCGGAGAGCGGCTCCTCGGCAAAGCCGGTCCGTTCCGCCGCGCGCGCGACGAGGTACAGGCCGATCGCCACGGCGTGGCCGTGCGGCACGGCGTATCCGCTGATCAGCTCTACGGCGTGGCCGACGGTGTGGCCGAGGTTTAGCAGGTTCCGCGGCCCGTTGTCGCGCTCGTCCGCCTCGACGATGCCCGCCTTGTAGGCCACGCAGCGCGCGACGATTTCGTCGGCCTCTTTGCGCGCGTCGCCGCTTTCAAAAAGTTGAAACAGCGGCTCGTCGCCGAGTATGCCGATCTTGATCGCCTCCGCGGCGCCGTTGGCAAATTCATCGGCGGGCAGGGTGGCAAAGCAGTCCGGGTCGCAGACGATGAGCGCGGGCTGATAAAACAATCCCGCCAGGTTTTTCCCGGCGGAGAGGTTGACGGCGGTCTTGCCGCCCACGGACGAGTCCACGGCCGCAAGCAGCGTGGTCGGCAGCTGCGCGTAGCGCACGCCGCGCAGATAGCAGCCGGCCGCAAACCCCGCCATATCGCCGACCACGCCGCCGCCGAGCGCAAGCACGCAGTCCGAGCGCGTCAGCCGGTTTCCGGCGAGGAACTCCAGTATCGTGCCGAGGGTGTCCATCTGTTTATGCCGTTCGCCCGCGGGCAGCGTGAGCGCGCAGACGTCGAA
>CAZIRB010000021.1:5096-8866 GCA_964541695.1 uncultured Oscillospiraceae bacterium | reverse complement strand
AAACAGCTCCGTCCACATGTGCTCGTCGAGATAGGCCACGCGCGTCATGTCGTGGAAGCTCCCCGCGGAGAACCCGCGCCGCCGCTGCGCCTCGGGGGATTTGATGTAGGCGCTGGAAACGAGATGCGCCAGCTGCGACGTGTAGGCGACGATGCGGTCGTGCTCGTCCGGGTCGGAGAACGTCAGCCCCGCAAAGCCGATGTCCGTAAAGAATGCCTTGAGCGTCTCGAGCATGCGCATGTCGGTCGTTTCATCCGGCGTGAGGATCATCGACGCGCCGAGAAAGAGGTCGCTGCCGGAGTTGACGAAGCCGCCGCGCTCGCGTCCGGCCATCGGGTGCCCGCCGATGTAGGCAAAGCCGTGCCCCCTGGCGACGGGCGCAAGCTCGGCGCAAACGCCGCGCTTAACGCCGCACAGGTCGACCACGATCGCGCTTTTTGCTATAAAGGCCGCGTGCGCGCGCACCCAGTCGACGGCGGCGCGCGGGCGGATCGCCACAAGGACAAGATCGCACCGGCCCAGGGCCTCGTCCGTAAGCCTTCCGTCGATCGCGCCGGAGAGCCGCGCGAGCGTCATCGTCTCCTCGTCGAGGTCGACGCCCCAGACGGTGTGCGCGGTGCGCGACTTGATGCTCTTTGCCATCGAGCCGCCGATCAATCCCAATCCCACGATGCCGACGTTCATGCTTCGGCCTCCTGTTCGCGGCAGAATGCGTGCAGCGCGATGAGCTTCTTGGCGAGCTTGCCGAAGGCCGCGGGCGTGAGCGACTGCGGGCCGTCGCACAGCGCGTGCGCGGGGTCGTTGTGCACCTCGATCAAAAGCCCGTCGCAGCCCGCCGCGACCGCGCCCGCCGAAAGCGGCGCGACCAGCGCGTAGCGGCCGGTGGCGTGGCTTGGGTCGACGATAATAGGCAGGTGCGTGAGCGTCCGCAGCACCGGCACCGCGCTGATATCCAGCGTATTTCGCGTGTACGTCTCAAACGTGCGGATGCCGCGCTCGCAGAGGATCACCTTCTCGTTGCCGGAGGCCATGACGTACTCCGCGCTCATCAGCCATTCCTCGTAGGTGGAGGAGAGGCCGCGCTTGATCATGACGGGCTTTTCCTGCGAGCCCAGCACCTTGAGCAGGTTGAAGTTCTGCATGTTGCGCGCGCCGACCTGTATCACGTCCACGTTCTCAAACAGCGGGAGCTGCGACGCGTCCATGATCTCGCTCACGATCGGGAGGCCTGTTTCTTCTTTTGCCATCTCGAGCATGCGCAGCCCCTCCGCGCCGAGCCCCTGGAACGCGTACGGCGAGGTGCGCGGCTTGAACGCGCCGCCGCGCAGCATGGTCGCGCCGCTTGCCTTGACGGCTCTGGCTACGGTGATCACCTGTTCGGGCGTCTCGACGGAGCACGGCCCCGCCATCAGCGTCAATGTGCCGCCGCCGATCGTTACGCCGCCGACCTCGATCACCGTGTCCTGGGGGTGGAACTTGCGGTTGGCGTTCTTGTACGGCTCCTGGATGCGCTTGACGTCCTCGACGATGTCCAGCGCGGCGATCAAGTCGATGTCCAGCGTCGAGGTGTCGCCGACCAGGCCCAGTATCATGCGCGACGTGCCGAGGCTCGTGTGGATCTGGATGCCCTTGCCTTCGAGCCAGGCGATCAGGCTCTCGAGCTGCTCGCGGTTCGGATTCGGCTTCAATATGACGATCATGGCAATTCCTCCTCCCGAAAAATGAAAAACCGCAGCCGGGTCGGCTGCGGTACTCATGCATGCGCTCTGCGCTTTTTTATAGCATGTCACCCTTTTTCAGCCAAACCCGACTCGACCTTGCCAAAATAAAAGCCGGCAAAGTAAAAGTAGCGGTATTCGGCTGCAAAAAGACTGCGGTTCATGCGGTGCGTCCTCGGTAATTTTTTGCTAGGATATCACGAACATCCGCGGAATGCAAGGCTTTTGACAAGAAAACTATATAATATATTGTGATGCACGGATATCTTTACGGCCGCAGCACGGAAGGGGACGGGTTTCCTTTTCTTTCTGGAAAGAAAAGTAACAAAAGAAAGTCGGGAGGGGGATGGGGGCAGGGCGGTTGCCCCTTCCCGCATTCCGCTCCCGGGACGATGTCCGCCTCAATTATCCGCGAATATTCGCGAAGCTATCCCACGGCGCAAGGTCGGTTTTGTGCACGGTCGTGGTCAGGTCGAACGTGCCGATGAACACGCGCTCCCAACTTTCGTTCCGGTCGTACAGGTCCCATACGATCCGCAGCGTAAAGGTGTCCGGCAGGTCGGGCGCGCGCATATTGAGCCGGAAATCGCCCATGTCGTTAAGCGGTTGCCAGCCGCCGTTTCGCTCTACCCAGGCCTCCGCCTTCTCCCTGGAGAACGCATACGGCTCTGTCGCCTCGGGTTTTGCGGTCTGCAGCACGCCGTCGATGTAGACTTGCGCCTGGCTGCTCTCCGATTCCTGCGGGTAATAAACCCCGTTCACAAACCACTCAATCAGGACGGAGCGCGACACTGAATTGACCATGATGTCATAGAGCTGCACCTCAACGCCGCCGACCGTCTGCTCGCCGTCAAGCCGCAGCGTAAACTTGGCGTTCCGCCCGTCCGCGGCAAGGCGATCCGTCTCCGCGCGCCACGCGCCGCGCTCCGCGTCGTTTGCCGGCAGCGTGACCTTTCCGGTACGGGGATTGACACGCAGCAGCAGTTCCACAGCGTCCCACGTATAGGTGAGCAGCTCCCCGTCGTCGGCGTTGCCTTTTCGCCGCTGTTTCGAGCCCGCGTCGCGCAGCACGGCCGCGAGCACCGTCTCGGGAAGCTCGTCGATGGGCGCATACCATGGGTAGCTGAACACGTTTTCGAACGTTCCGTAGTATACGACCTCTTGGGTATGCAGCCACGGCCGGGACAGATCGGGGGTAAAGACCGAGCTGATCTCTTCGCCGATCGTTTCGTAGCCGTCGAGATAGACCTTCGGCTCCTCGCTGCCGCGCGTGACCACGCTCGTGCCGAGCACGAGCCCGCTTTGCGTGACAAGCGCGTCGCAAAACGTGTACTCATCCTGCGTCACACCAAGCGGTGTCGTCTCCTCCGAAAGGGTGGCCAGCGCCGCGTCCCTGGCTTCGCCTTCATCTTCAAGGCGCTGCAGTGCGTCCGCAATCAGGCGTTCCCGCTCCGCCGCGATCTGCTCCGTCTGCGTTTCATAGACAAAATCCAGCGCGAAGCTTCCGAGGCTCTTGCCGCGCGTGCCCGAATCGTCGTAGGCGTAGAGCGTGCAGGAGAACGTCATGGATGTGCCGTCGGGCACCGTTTGCTCGCCCAGCCGGAACCAGGTGTCATACGCCGCGTTCGCCCGTCCCTCGGCTTGGGCGATCGCCGGCCGCCAGCGCGCCCCGTCCTCCGCCTTACCGTAGACGGGATAGTCCGTTTTGCCGATTGTGAGCACATAGTCCGCGTCGTACAGGCGGGAATCATCGCCCGTCTTTGCGTCCGTTGCGTCGAAGCAGATGTGCATCTCCGGTATTAAATCACTCATTCCGCCGTATGTCTCGTAGGCGGCGCTGCGCAGCGTAAAGCGGATGCCGTCGATCTCCGCGCTTCCCTCGATGGGGCAGTAAAAAGTCGTGCCGGCGATGATCTCGTCCGCCGGCCGTTCCGCCAGCGCAAGCCGGTCGTCGGCCGCCCGCTCGCTTTGCGAGTATTCTTTCGCCCGCACGACGCTGCTCCAGTAGACCGCGTACGCCGCGCACGCCGACAAAAGCAATATGGCGGCCGC
>CAZIRB010000021.1:0-4996 GCA_964541695.1 uncultured Oscillospiraceae bacterium | reverse complement strand
CCAAGGGACGCTAATTCCCATTTCTATAGGCGCGCCCGGCGCCAGGCAGCGGCGGCGACGAAATGCATTGCTCCCGATTATCCTATCGCATCCTGCCCTTTTTGGCAAATTCTGCGCACATCTGCAGTCAAAAACGCGATTTTTGCGCATAAAAACTTTAAAGTCCTATTGACAACGCGTGCGGGGAAGCGTATTCTATGCACATAATGCATAGTAAACATATATGAAATATATAATATAGCAGAAGGAGATCAAAATGTCGAACGTATATACGAGCCTGACGGAGCTCATCGGGAACACGCCGCTGTTGGAGCTGTCGAACTATGAGAAAAAACACGGCCTCGCCGCAAAAGTGATCGGAAAGCTGGAGTATTTCAACCCGGCGGGGAGCGTGAAGGACCGGATCGCCAAGTCGATGATCGAGGACGCGGAACAGCGCGGCGTGTTGAAGCCGGGGAGCGTCATCATTGAGCCGACGAGCGGCAACACCGGCATCGGGCTTGCGTCCGTGGCCGCGGCGCGCGGGTACCGCATCATTCTGACGATGCCCGAGACGTTCAGCGTGGAGCGAAGAAATCTTTTGAAGGCCTACGGCGCGGAACTGGTGCTGACCGAGGGCGCGAAGGGCATGCGCGGCGCGATTGAAAAAGCCGGGGAGCTGGCAAAGGAGATTTCCGGCGCGTTTATTCCCGGTCAGTTCACAAACCCCGCCAACCCGGCGGTCCACCGCGCGACGACCGGTCCCGAAATCTGGACGGATATGGACGGCAAGGTCGACATCTTCGTGTCCGGGGCGGGCACCGGCGGCACGGTGACGGGCGCGGGCGAGTACCTGAAATCGAAGGACCCGAATATCCGCGTTGTCGTCGTGGAGCCCGCGGACTCCCCGGTGCTGTCGCAGGGCAGGGCGGGCCCGCACAAGATACAGGGCCTTGGGCCAGGTTTCGTCCCCGAGGTGCTCAACACGCGCATCTACGACGAGGTCATCGCGGTGCAGAACGACGACGCGCTCGCCGTCGGCCGCGAGATCGCGAGGACGGAGGGTCTGCTCGTCGGCATTTCATCGGGCGCGGCGGTCTGGGCGGCGACCCGGCTTGCGCAGCGCCCCGAAAACGAGGGGAAGACGATCGTCGTCATATTGCCGGACACGGGCGAACGCTATCTCTCCACGGCGCTGTTTGCGGAGTAGGCGAGGGCCAAGCGGGGTTTGCCGGATAAAACAAGGCGGACCGTTTTTAAGAACGGTCCGCTTTTTGCGTGTCACGCGGGGCCAAGCCGACCTGTATTTGGTCGGTCACTTTTCTGCATGTTCCAGCGGGCCAAGCCGACCTGTATTTGGTCGGTCACTTTTTTGCATGCTCAGACGGACCGGGGCGATTCGCATAGAAATGGTCCACTTTTTTGTGTGTCACGGCAGACCAAGCCGACCCGCATTTATTTACGGTCCGGTTTTAGTACGTTCCGGCGGACCAAGCCGATTCGCATTTGTTCACGGCCCGTCTTTTCGCTTGTTCCGATGTGTCGCGCGAGCCCTATTGTCCAAGGTCCGCTTCTCGCGTATTCCGATGAACCGGACCTAGCCGCAACGATTCGCCGCTCCGCTGAGCCGGGGCACTAAATATAGAACATCGCCGCTTGTTCGCTTTTCTGCTTCTCCGCCTCGGCGGCAAGGTCGTCGAGCGTCACGCCGCCGAGAGCGTCCCGCACGGACCGGTCCAGGCGATCGAACACGGATGCCCGCATGGCCTGTTCAACGTCGGGCGCGCGCTGGGGGACCGTGTCCTCGGTTTTGTCGAACAGCGCGGTTTCGACCGCCGACAGAACGTCCAGCGCGGAGATCTGCTGCGGCGTGCGCGCAAGCTGGTAGCCGCCCTGTGAGCCCTTGACCGAGGTAACGAGGCCCGCGCGCCTAAGCAGCGAAAACACCTGCTCAAGATAGATCTTTGAGATCCCGAGCCGCTCCGAAATGCTGACGACCGTGATGCACTCCCTGCTGCCGTATTGCTGCGCCATGCTGACCGCGGCCGCCAGCGCGTAGCGCCCCTTCGCGGAAATTCTCATGAAGCTCCGACCTTTGTCTCTTATATTGCCGATATGTTTTATGATAGAATGACGGCGGCGCGTTTGTCAAGGGCGGCGGACACAGCCGGTCGCTGCCATTCCTTCGTCTCTTTTTCAACCGAGCCACGCTACGCTATCCTTTGCCCTAAAAGCGCCGCTCGGCGCACCGGTCGCACCTGCGATGCGCAAGCACAAATCACATAACCAATCCTCCCCAAAACAGCAGCCTTGACCTATCTGCTCCTCGCGCCCCGCGCCAACGTAAAAAAGGGCGGGTCCGCCAGCGGACCCGCCCCGATACATGCGCGAAAACGTCAATAGCGCAATGGCTCCTTCAGCGGCCTCGCTTGCGCAAGAAAGCATCAATAGCGCAGCGGCTCCTTGGCCGTCACGCGCTTGACGAGCAGGAAGATCAGAAGACCGACCGCGAGGAACAGCAGGATCGAGCCGATCGCCCACAGCAGGCCGTACTGCTCGGCAAGCAGCGTATCGAACCCGTGGTTAACATACCAGTTGTTGACGCGGTAGGAGATCGTGCCGAACACGAGCGGGCCCACGAACGTCGAGGTGCGGCCGGCGACGGACAGGAAGCCGTAGAACTCCGTGGTCTTGTCGGCCGGCGCAAGCTGGCTGACCATGGAGCGGCTGACCGCCTGCGCGCCGGAGAGCGAGAAGCCCGCAAAGAAGCCCACGATATAGAAGCCCACGATCGTCTTGACGAAGAACAGCGCGGTGATCGACAGGATCAGCATCACAAGCGAGAGGATGATGGAGTCCTTGCTGCTGAGCCTGTCCGAGATACGGCCAAACAGCAGCGCCCCGATCGCGCCCGCGATCTGGATCACGATCACGAACAGGATCAGCTCGATCTGGTGCATGCCGTAGAGCGTCGCGCCGATGATGGCGGCAAAGTCCATCAGCATCATGATGCCGTCGTTGTAGATCAAAAACGCGACGGTGTATTTGATGAACTCGCGGTAGCTCTTGATGGAGCGGAACGTCTGCAGCAGCCGGCCGAACGCGACGCCGATCTTGCCTTTCTCGAGCGGCGCCTGCTCCTCGGCCTGGGGTTCCTTGACCCATAGGAACGCGGGGATCGACGAGGCCAGATAGAACACGGCGGTGATCAAAAACGCGTACGGGATCACCTGGTTGCCGATGAGCTGGATCGGGACGAGCACGACCAGAAGGGCCGCGATGCCGCCGAGCATGCCGACCGCCCAGCCCTTGCCCGAAACCGAGCCGATCGTCTCCGGCGTGGACACGGACGTTAGTAGCGCGTCGTAGAACACCTGCGCCGCGCGATAGCCGATCTCCGCCAGGATGAAGAACAGCATGCCGAGGAAAACGTCGCCCTGCCGCACGAAGAACAGCAGCGCGGTGAAGATCACCGAGAGGCCGGTGAACAGAAACAGGAACTTCTTCTTGGCCTTGGAATAGTCCGCGATCGTGCCGAGCACCGGCGAGGCGACCGCCACGAGGACAGCCGCGATGCCGACCGAGATGGCCCAGAGGCGCGTCCCCTCCGCGCCGCCGACCACCACGTTTTTAAAGTATGCCGAATAAACCGCAAGGAGGATGACGGACGCGTAGGCGGAGTTGCCAAAGTCATAGAAATACCAGGACCAACGTGGCCTTTTGGCCGCTTTGCTGTCGTTTTGATTCATATTATTACTCCTAATATCACCGGTATCGATCTATCTATATCGAGCGGCGCGTTTCCATCCGGGCGCGCCGTCATCGTCGGGCAGATTGGCAGCACAGCGGTTTGAATATTAATAATTGTAATTTTTATCATTGTACCGCTCGCCGCATCGGATGGCAACCTTTGCGAAGAATTTTTTTTGCGCCCCGGGATGCGGTTCTCCGGCCGCATAGCGGCGGCTCGCGGCCGATCCGCGCCCGTATACGCCGCGGAAAACGGCGGTATATCGTGTCACAATGTGATTTTTTTTGTGAAACTTTGACAACTACTAGGAAAATCTTCTGAAATATGGTATAGTCTTCGCAAACTAGGGATTTAATACCATTTTGAACCCTATGCGGCGCACGGACGGACCCGGGAGCCGCGCGGCCGGCAGGTTATCCGGCGGGCCGGACAAGCAGAACATGTACCGAGGCCATGCGCCGCGTCGCGGCCGCAAAGCGACGGCGCGATTCCGGCGCCGTGGCTCTGGGATATATTCGCCTTTGTGGATTACATGGTAACATTTTGGGGGACGCATGATCAAGAGTAAACGGATGAGAAGGATATTGCTCGCGCTGCTGATGGCGGGTATCGTCGCTTTGCAGCCGGCTCTGCCGTTGGGCGCCGCAAGCGCGGACTCCCGCGGGCAGAGCGCGCGGACCGTGGCGTTCGACGCTGCGGAGGATACGCCGGACCCGTCCGCGGTCCCGACCTTGGGCACGGACACAACTCCGGACCCGACCGCGGTCCCGACTCCGGACCCGACCGCGGTCCCGACTCCGGACCCGACCGCGGTCCCGACTCCGGACCCGACCGCGGCCCCAACTCCGGACCCGACCGCGGATCCAAGCCTGACCCTGAGCGAGGAGCCGACCGTGTCTCCATCCGCCGAGGCGACCGAGACGTTGGAGGCTTTGGAGTTCCCGATGCTGTTCGCGGCGCTCGACGCCGGCAGAACGCTTAACCTCCAGACGATCGCCAGGAGCCTGTCGCTTTCCATCGAGGTCAACGGCGCGACATACGTGCCGGACACGCCGATCGCGCGCGGCAGCGCGATCAAGATCGTGCTGATCTACAAACTGCAGAATTCGGGCGGCTCCAACGACCTGACCGCGCTGGACACGTTGACCTACGCGTTCCCGGCGGCGCTCAACATGACCAACGTCAACGGCGACGTGTACGACGGCTCGACCAAGGCCGGCACGTTTTCAATTGCCAGCAACGTTCTGAGTATCCAGCTGCTGCAGG
>CAZIRB010000020.1:0-27949 GCA_964541695.1 uncultured Oscillospiraceae bacterium | reverse complement strand
TCGTGAGCGTAATGTAGTTGCCCATGATGAACGACATGCGCCAGTCGTCGTCCTTAAACGACAGGCTTGTGCGCAGCCCCTTGGGCATCTGGTCGACGAAGCAGAACACGCAGCGGTTCTTGCACGCGCGCACCCTGCTCATCAGGCTCGTCGGGAACGACAGCCCGAGCGGCTCGTACTCTTCCTTTTGCAAGTAAAGCGTGCGCTCCGCGCCGGAGGCGGCGCGCAGGGTCAGCGTCAGGCGGTCCGCGGCCGTGAGGTATTCGTAGTCGATGATGTCGAGCACCGGCTCGCCGTCGATGGCCGCGAGCGTTTCGCCCGCGCGCACGCCGGCCGTCTCGGCGGGCGACCCCGCGTCCACGGCCGTGACGAGCTGACCTGAATGCGTCCGTTTTTCCATGTATGCAGTATAACACGAACCGGCATAAAGCAAAACACCCCGCGCGTCCTTGACGCTGCGAGCCGGACGCTGATACAATCATTTACAGGCATATGCCGAATGAAACGCACGAAAGAGAGGGATTTTTCTTGAAAACCGACCAGCTTGTCCAGGCGCTCGTCGACAGCTACGGGAACTGGTGCCAGGACGCGGCAAAGGAGAACTGTCCCGGCGGAACCGGCCGCATGACCGACCGGCTGCATCCGTACACCGCCATGTTTTCCCCGATCACCGTCAACCGCACGACGCTCAAAAACCGCCTCGTCATGGCGCCCATGGGCAACATCGACATGTGCGAGGAGACCGGACGGCCGAGCGATAAGATGCTGCAGTACTTCTTCGCGCGCGCCAAGGGCGGCGTGGGCCTCATCACGACGGGCCTCGTCCCGATCAGCCACGGCATCGACAACTCCGTCACGGAGCTCGGCAAGCTGTCGTACTTTCCGCGCATCGACCGCAGCCGCACGGTGTTTTCCGGCTGGCGCGATCTGGCGCAGGGCGTGCACGCGTTCGGCAGCAGGATATTTGTGCAGCTGACCCCCGGCCTCGGGCGCGTCGGCAACCCGCAGTGCCTCGTGACGCAGGCAAAGTTTCCGGTGTCCGCCTCGCTGAACCCGAATTTCTACATCTCCGAGATCCCCTGCCTGCCGCTTTCGGCGGGTAAGCTCAATAAAATCATCAAAAACGGCGGCCAGGCCGCCGCGGACGCCAAGGCCATGGGGCTCGACGGCGTATATCTGCACGGCCACGAAGGCTACCTGCTCGAGCAGCTGACCAACACCGCGTTCAACCGCAGAAAGTTCGGCAAATACGCCGACTGGCAGCGCTTCGGCATCGATCTCGTGCGCGAGCTACGCCGCCGCGCGGGCGACAGCTTCCCGATCATGTACCGCATCGATCTCTCGCTTGCGCTGAACGAGACCTACGGCGAGGACGGCATGAACGCCAAGGCGCTGAAAAAGTTCAAGAACGGCCGCACGGTCGCCGAGACGCTCGACTACATGGAAAACCTCGTAACCGCGGGCGTGGACCTATTCGACGTCGACCTCGGCTGCTACGACAATTGGTGGCTGCCGCACCCGCCCGCGGGCATGCCGGCCGGCTGCTTCCTCGACGTGGCCAGGACCGTCAAGGAACACTTCGAGAAAAAGGGCGTCCGCAGCAACGCGGGCCAGATCGTGCCCGTCGTCGGCGTCGGCAAGCTCGGCTACCCGGACCTTGCCGAGCAGGCGCTGCTTAACGGCATGTGCGACATGGTCATGCTCGGCAGGCCGCTATTGGCCGACCCCGACTGGCCGAACAAGGCGTACGCGGGCCGCGTCGCGGACATCCGGCCCTGCATCGGCTGTCAGGAGGGCTGCATCAACGAGTTCGTCGAGGGCGGACACCCGCAGTGCGCCGTCAACCCGCGCACGGGCTTTGAAGACGTCATCCCCGAGCAGCTCTCCCCCGCCGCCACAGTCAAGAACATCGCGGTCATCGGCGCGGGCCCGGCCGGCATGCTCTGCGCGATCACCGCGGCAAGGCGCGGCCACAAGGTCACGCTGTTTGAGAAGGAACAGGCCGTCGGCGGCAAGGTGGTCGCGGGCTCCGTGCCGCGCGTGAAATTCGACTTCGACAACTACTTAAAATACCTTGAACGCGAGCTGGTTAAAACCGAGGAGAGCTGCGACCTGACCGTGCAGCTCGGCGCGAAGGTCGAGCCGGAGCAGCTGAAGGCGCTCGGCTTCGACGCGATCGTGTTCGCGATCGGCACGAAACCGTGCGCGGCCAGGCTGCCGGGCCTCGACAAAATTCCGCACGCCGAGGCGGTCGACCTGCTGCTCGACCCGAAGCTGCTGAATGGCGCGAAGAACATCGTCGTGGTCGGCGGCGGCGTGGTCGGCTGCGAGACGGCCTATTACCTGGCCTACGAGCACGGCCGCGACGTGACGGTGGTCGAGATGCTGCCGCACTTTATGGAGGGCTCCTGCACCGCCAACCGCGGGCATCTGATCCATTACCTCAAGAAGGCGGGCGTCAAACTGCTCAACTGCGCGAAGGTCACGGGCTTTGACGAACGTCACGTGCTCGTCGAGCAGAACGCGCACAGGAACGTGCCGGACCCGTACAACACGTGGCAGCCGATCCTGCCGGAAAACATCGAGAATCCGCTCGCGGCCAAGGCCGGCTCCGTGCCGGTACAAAAGGCGCTCGAGGCCGACCTCGTCGTGCTCGCCATAGGCGGGAAGCCGGACGACGCGCTCTTCCTCGAGGCGCAGAGACAGAACGCCGCGGCGGAGCTAATGAACATCGGCGACAGCTTCGCGCCGGGCCGCGTGCTCGAGGCCGTGCGCGCCGCATACCGCCTCGGCTGCGCGCTGTAAGGGGGGGACTAGTATGGCACATATGACGCTGACGCCCGAGCAGCAGGCGATTCTCGACGGCGAAAAGGGCGAGACGCTTAAAAAGGTTATGAAGACGCTCGTGCTGTACGGCGAGACGTTCGGCGCGGAGAGGATGGTGCCCATCACCGGCGCGTACGGCCACCTCGTGACGAGCTTCGGCCTGTCCGTGATGAAGCCCGTGTACAAGCTGATGGACCAGCTCATCGAGGCGGACGCCGTCTCCGGCCAGGCCTTCTCCGTCGACCCGCGGCCGCTCGACAAAAACGTGCCGGCAAGCCCGCTGGCAAAGGTTCTGTTCCAGATCATGTACGGCAAGCAGGCGGACTACGAAAAGCAGCTCGACAAGCTCGGCCTGCTCGACCGCGACGCGTTCACGTGCGCGTGCTACCTCGACCAGGTTGGGAACCAGCCCGGGAAGGGCGACGTGCTGAGCTGGGCGGAATCGAGCGCGGTCGTGTACGCCAACAGCGTGCTCGGCGCGCGCAGCAATAGAAACTCCGGCATCATCGAGCTGTTCGGCAGCATCGTGGGCTGCGTGCCGTACTTTGGCCTGCTTACCGACGAGGGCCGAAAAGCGACGTGGATCGTCGAGGTCAAAACAAAGGAGAGGCCGGAGGCGCAGGTACTCGGCTCCGCGATCGGCATGAAGGTCATGGAGGACGTGCCGTACATCGTGGGCCTGAGCGGCCACCTCGGCACGGAGCTGACCGACGATGTGCGCGACTACCTTAAAGACATGGGCGCGGCGACCGCCAGCAACGGCGCGGTCGGCCTCTACCACGTTGAAGGTCTCACGCCCGAGGCCGTCGGGCAGGGCCGCGCGCTGATCGCCGAAAACGCGAAAACCTATGTGATCGACGACGCGGAACTTGTCCGCGTCAGGGACGGCTACCCGTGCATCTGGAAGGACAAGAACGCCAAGCCCAAGCTGTGCTTTGTCGGCTGCCCGCACCTCTCGTTCGCGCAGCTCATCGACTGGACGGACCGGCTCGAGCGCGCGCTCGCCGCCGCGGGCCGCAAGAGCGTCGCTGTTCCCACGGTGTTTACGACGGCCGTCGCGGTGCAGGGCGAGTTTGCCCGCACGCCGCAGGCCAAAAAGCTTGCCGATATGGGCGTCGTGCTCTCGTACATCTGCCCGCTGATGTACATGAACAACCCGCTCTGCGGCAAGCAGCCGGTCGTGACAAACTCCAACAAGCTGCGCACCTACACGAGCGCGCGCTATCACACGGACGCCGAGATCCTCGATATTCTCGCAAAGGGGGGCAACTGACATGAAGGAATTCAAAGGACGCCCCGTTGTTCCGGGCGAGGCGCGCGCCACGGCGCTCGTGACAAAGCAGGGCTTCAACACGCTGGCCAGCTTTCAAAAGGCGCTGATGTTCGGCGACAAGAAGGCCGCCTGCTCGGACCAGAACAACCCCGACCTGTACGGCAAGCCGATGTTCGGCACGGCGCTCTGCCTGCCGCAGACCATCGGCTCGACCACCGGCGGCATGGTGCTCTTTTGCGCCGCGTCGCTTGGGCGGCAGCCCGCGTGCCTGCTGTTTTCTAAAACGATCGACTCGCTTGCAGCCGCGGGCGCGATCCTCTCCGCCGTGTGGACGGACGTGTCCATGCCCGTCGTGGACGGCCTGGGCGACGGGTTCCTCGAGGCCGTGCGGACCGGCGCGACCGTATCGGTTCGGGCCGACGGCACCGTGACGGTTGAGTAGAGGTGTGGGCGAGGTTCTCCAGGGGCTAAAGGGCGGCCGGGGAGGCGAATTTGACAGGCGCAACACCGGCCGAAGCGACCGCGGCGGAACCAGAACGCGGCGGTGCGCCGCCTTAGTATAAGGCGGCGCACCGCGCGCTATCCCCGCTTGTGAGTGGGTGTGGGTTGGGGATTACTTGGCGGAGCCGAAGCCGAGCAACTGCGCCGCCATCTGCGTCAGGCTCTCCTCGGTCACGCTGCCGCTCTGCGTCAGCGTGTAGAACAGGCCGGTCTTCGCGTCCGTCCAGACCGCCTGGCCGCTCGTCTTGTCGTTCATCAGGCCGATGCCGTACAGCGCGCCGTCGGCGTTCTCCTCCTTGGTGACGTCCCAGGTGCCGGAGGGCATGGTCCCCTCGGTTTTTTTCGCGCCGCGGATGCTCAGCGAATACTTGGCTTCGCCCAGCGTGAACGTGACCTCCTGCGCGCCGTCCGGATGCTCGACCAGCTTCTTGTCCGTCACGTCGAGCCCCGAGAGCGCCTTGTCGACCGCCGCGGCGGCGCTGCCGATGGCGACCTTGACCTCTGCGTTGCCGGAGGTGACCACGTTGCCGTTGGTCGGCACGTACGGCACGTTGCCCGTGGTGGCCACGTTGCCCGCGGTGGCGTAGTTGGCGCGGAACAGGTTGCCAAACGTCACGAGCGAGCCCATGCCCGGCGCGCAGGCACCGAGCAGCGATACGGTCAGAAGGAGAACGAGTATGAATGCGATATTCCTTTTCATGAGAATCCCCCTTGTATTGGATTGTAAAAAGTTGTATTATGTGTACTAGCCGTGATAGTACACATATATGCTAATAACTTTTTTTGCCAATGTCAAGGGAAATATGGAACGGAATTGTAAACAAACCATGATCTCTTGCGGTCATAAGCGGCCGCCGCGCGGCGGCGCGCGCCGAGGCGCGCTCGCCGAGCGGGCCACGGCCGCTTATCTGTGCTTCGTGCTGCTCGGGCTGCCGCTCGCGGTCAACGACGGCTATTACGACATTACGGAAACAAAGCACCTGTATTTTCTGGCCGTCAGCGCGGTCTATCTCGCGGTCCAGTTTTTTTGCTTGCTGCCCGGGTTCGCGCGGCGGAAGCGGCGCGGGAGCGCGGCCGGCGGAACGGACGCCGCGGGAATAGCGGAACCTTGGAACACGGCAGGGACGTCGGAGTTAGGAGCGGTGGAGGCCGGTTTCGACGATTCCAAAATGGCAGAACGCGGAGCGGCCGCCAAAGCTGACGATACGTCGGAGGCGCGGAGCCTGGCAGGGGCGGTCGGAGCGGCCGCAGGGGACACCGAATATGGCGACGCGTGGCACGTGGCCGGAACGACCGTGGCGGCAGGGACAGGAGCCGACCGCGCCGAAGCCGGCTTAGCCGCCGAGAACGCCGAATGCGGCGACGCACGGCGCGTGGCTCGGGCGACTTGCGCGGCGGGAGCGGGAAGCAACCGCGCCGAAGCTGGCTTAGCCGCCGAGAACGCCGAATGCGGCAACACACGGTGCGTGGCTTGGGCGACCTACGCGGCGGGAGCGGGAAGCAACCGCGCCGAAGCCGATGCGGCCGCCGAAGACGCATGGGCAGCCGGGTACGCCGACCTGCAGGGCGGCACGCCTAGGCAGCCGGCGTCGCGCGCGCGGCTCTCGGCGGCGGATTGCTGCATGCTCGCGTTTTTATTGCTGTTCGCGCTGTCCGGCGCGCTGTCCGCGCGCTTCAGCGAGACTTTAATCGGCCAGTACAACCGTTATCAGGGTTTGATCACGGCGTTCGCGTACGCCGCGGTATATTTTGCCGTTTCGCGGCGCTTCCGATTTACATACGCCGGTTTCCTCGCGCTCGTTACGGGCTTTGCCATCGTGTGCGCGGTCGCGATGCTGAACGATCTCTCGGTCGATCCGCTGCAAATCCGCGCGGAATTAAGTCGGTTGGACCGCGTGCGCTACATCTCCACGGTCGGCAACCTCGACTTCTACGGCAGCGTGCTTGCCGTGCTGTTCCCCGCTGTTCTCGCGTTCTTTTGCTATGCCGAAACGCCCGCACGATCGATCCCGGCGGGCGTCGCGCTGCTTTTGGGCGCGTACGGCATGCTGCTCTCGGGCAGCGAGAGCTTTGTGCTTGCGTTTATCGCGGCGCTGCTGCTGTTCCCGCTGTTTTTGATCGGTCAGCCACGGCCGCTGCGCCGCTTCCCGATCACCGTCATCGCGCTGCTTGCCGCCATGCACCTGGCGTATTTTTTGCATCTGCGCCTCGGGGGCGAGCTGTACGTTTCCTATTTTATGCGCGGCCTGCTGCGCCCCGCCGTGTCCGTAACGATCGCGCTCATCTGTCTGCTCGCGCTCCTATTCACTAAAAAACTGAAAAACGCAAAAACCGTACGCAGAGCATACGCGCTGGCGCTGGCCGCGCTGCTGCTTGCGGGCGCAGTATTTCTAGTCCTGGCCAACACGCTGCTTGCCGACCGCTCGTTCGGCTCGCTCGACCGCTTTGTCAAATGGAACGCGGACTGGGGCACCGAGCGCGGCAGAATCTGGGCGTACTCCCTCGACGCGTACCGCTCGTTTTTCCCGCTTGCCAAGCTGTTCGGCGGCGGTCCCGGCTGCCTGTACCGCTACGATCTGCCGCACCCGCTGTTTTCGGACGCGGTGCTCGATACCGCGCACAACGAATACCTACAATACCTGCTGACGATCGGCGCGGCCGGGCTGGCCGCCTATCTGGGGCTGCTACTCACAGCCGCCGTATCCGCGCTGCGGCGCGCCGAGCGCGAGCCGCTCGCGCTCGGCTGCTTCGTCGGCGTCGCCGCCTACGCCGTGCAGGCGGCCGTCAACATCGCACAGCCGTTCTCAACGCCGTTTCTGTTCGTGTTTCTCGGTATCCTCGCCGCACTGCGGCGGGAGGGGCAAAAATGAATGTTGGAGGCTTCGCCTCCAGTCTACAGACGGGGCTCTGCCCCGCCCCCCGCCAAAGGGACTAGTCCCTTTGGAAACCCGCAGGAAAAGGATTCGTAAAAGGTTGCCTTTTGCATCTTTTGCTTCTTTTCTTTAAGAAAAGAAGCGGGGGCAGGCCCCCGCAAAAGTCGCTCGAAAACCCCACTACATACGTCAAGAGCGCCGCCCGCCGTAAAACGGCGAACGGCGCTTTCCAAGCGTATCCAGTTATCCAGTCAGTTCCCCTTGCCCCGTACCCTACGCCCCGATATACTCCACCGCTTCGCGCAGCACCTGCATATCGCGCGCGTAGGTCAGCCGCCGCATCGCGCTATGGATCGGCAGCCAGGCATAGGTCGCGATCTCCTCCTTTTGAATCGTCACGCGCGTGTCCGGCGCGGACGCGAGGAAATAGACGACCTCCTTAGGGATGCGGTGCCTGGTGAGATAATGCGAGGTCGCGCGGAAGCCGTCGCGGATGTCCACGGCAAGCCCGGTCTCCTCAAGCACCTCGCGCCGGGCGGTGGCCAGCTCGTCCTCGCCCGATTCCATGTGTCCCTTCGGGAAGGACCAGTGCCGCCCCTTGGCGCTCTGCACGAGCAGCACCTCGCGCCGCTGCGGCCGCTCGCGCAGGATGATGCAGCCGCAGGATTTTTCCAGTTTTTCAGGCCTCATGATCGTTCGTACTCCGGTGATTTCGTTTCGCAAAAGTATACCACAAGGGAAAGCGGCGTGGCAACCGCCACGCCGCATCGGATTCCCGTATTGTTTTTAATACATGCCGCCCATGTCCGGAGCCGCGGGCGCGGGCGCCGGCGGGGTCGGAATGTCGGCCACGAGGCTCTCGGTGGTCAGGATCATCGCCGCGATGGAGGCCGCGTTCTGCAGAGCGGAGCGCGCGACCTTGGTCGGGTCGATGATGCCGCGGTCGGCCATCATGCAGTACTCGCCGGCGGCGGCGTCGAAGCCGTAGCCCGGTTTTTTCTCGCGCTTGATGTTCTCGGCCACGACCGAACCCTCGACGCCAGCGTTCGTCGCGATCTGGCGGACGGGCTCCTCGAGCGCGCGCAGGATGATCTGCACGCCGGTCCTCTTATCGCCGGTGCAGCTCTCCTCGAGCTTCTTGACGTTCTCGATCACGTTGAGCAGCGCCACGCCGCCGCCGGGCACGATGCCCTCCTCGACGGCCGCGCGCGTTGCGGACAGCGCGTCCTCGATGCGCAGCTTGAACTCCTTCATCTCGACCTCGGTGGCCGCGCCGACCGCGATCACCGCGACGCCGCCGGCGAGCTTGGCGAGCCGCTCCTGCAGTTTCTCCTTGTCGTAATCGGACGTCGTGTCCTCGATCTGCGCCTTGATCGACGCGATGCGGGCCTGGATGTCCTTGGCGCTGCCGCCGCCCTCGACGATGACTGTGTTCTCCTTGTCGACCTTGACCTGGCGGGCCGTGCCGAGCTGCGAGATCGTGGCTTCCTTGAGGTCGAGACCGAGCTCGTCGGAGATCACCTGGCCGCCGGTCAGGATCGCGATATCCTGCAGCATGGCCTTGCGGCGGTCGCCGAAGCCCGGCGCCTTGACGGCCACGCAGGTAAACGTGCCGCGGAGCTTATTGATGACGAGCGTCGTGAGCGCCTCGCCCTCGACTTCCTCGGCAATGATCAGGAGCTTTTTGCCCTGCTGCACAACCTTCTCGAGCAGCGGCAGGATCTCCTGGATGTTGCTGATCTTCTTATCGGTAATGAGGATGAGCGGGTTGTCGAGTACCGCTTCCATCTTCTCGGTGTCGGTCGCCATGTAGGCGGACGCGTAGCCGCGGTCAAACTGCATGCCCTCGACGATGTTGAGCTCGGTCTTCATGGTCTTGGACTCCTCGACCGTGATGACGCCGTCGTTGCCGACCTTCTCCATGGCGTCGGAGATCAGCTGGCCGACCTTCTCGTCGCCCGCGGAGATCGACGCGACCTGCGCGATCGCCTGCTTGCTGCTGACCGGCTTGGACAGACCTTTAAGCGCCTCGACGGCGGTCTCAACGGCGGCCTCGATGCCGCGGCGGAGTACCATGGGGTTGGCGCCGGCGGCCACGTTCTTCATGCCCTCGCGGACGATCGCCTGCGCGAGCAGCGTCGCGGTCGTCGTGCCGTCGCCGGCCACGTCGTTGGTCTTGGTCGCGACTTCCTTAACGAGCTGCGCGCCCATATTCTCAAACGCGTCCTCGAGCTCGATCTCCTTGGCGATGGTCACGCCGTCGTTGGTGATCATCGGCGCGCCGTATTTCTTGTCGAGCACGACGTTGCGGCCCTTCGGCCCCAGCGTAATCTTCACGGTGTTGGTGAGCTTATTGAGTCCCGTCTCCAGCGCGCGTCTTGCTTCCTCGCCGTATTTGAGCTGCTTTGCCATATCTTCTTCCCTCCTTGCTTATTCCACGACCGCCAGGATGTCGTTCTGGCGGACCACGATGTACTCGGTGCCGTCGAGCTTGACTTCGGTACCCGCATACTTGGAGAAGATCACTTTCTCGCCGACCTTGACGTACATGGTGATTTCCTTGCCGTCCACCACGCCGCCGGGGCCGACCGCGACGACCTCCGCCATCTGCGGCTTTTCCTTCGCGCTGCCGGGCAGCACGATACCGCCCTTCGTCACTTCCTCGTTCTCGATGTTGCGGATGACGACTCTGTCAGCCAGGGGTTTCAGTTTCATTGTGCATTGCCTCCTATATTGATTCCGTATTCGATGAAATTGTTAGCACTCGATTTAGATGAGTGCTAAGCTTCGTGGATTATTATACCACGATCGACCATCAAGTCAATCGTAAAATGCGACGAAAATGTGAAATTGTGTTATACTGATTTTGAAAGGAACGGGCCCGTGGAAAGTATGGAATGCGCCGCCGCCTGGCGGATCCGGCCATGCGCTTCCCCTCCGCCGCGGGGATCGACCCGAACCGCTCCGGCCCGGGCGCGCCGCGGCAAAACGCCCGCTATTATGAAAGCGGAATGTGCGAAATACCGCTTGCATTGGGCGTTCCTATATGGTAAAATGTCCTCTGTTCGAGTTTAAAATTTCCTAGGATTGGGGGTGTACAGGTTTGGCAAACATCAAGTCCGCGATCAAGAGGATCGGCGTATCCCAGAAGCAGAATCTTCGTAACCGTATGGTAAAGTCCGAAATGAAGACGACCATCCGCCGCTACGATGAAGCGGTCGCTGCGGGCGATGCGAAGGCCACGGACGCGGCGTTTCTGAATGCAGTCAGCGCCGTCGACAGGGCTGCCGCCAAGGGCGTGATCCATAAAAACGCCGCCAACCGCAAGAAAGCGCAGCTTGCCAAGAAGCGCGCCGTCGCCGAGTAAACCCCATACGGTCGTTTCGATATTGAGCGGACGTTGCAGCACATGCGGCGTCCGTTTTCCTTGCTCCGTACGGCCAAAGCCGCTACAATAAAACCGTTCCCGCATGGATTTTATCCGGGCCGCGGCCCGCGGCAAGCAAAGAGGAGGTCGCTTTTATGGCCATGGACGGCCTGTCGCTACGCGCGATGCTCTATGAGCTGCAGTCCCTTATCGGCGGCAAGATCGACAAGGTGCAGCAGCCGGACTGCGACGCGCTGCTGTTCACCGTGCGCACGATGGGCACGACGAAAAAGCTGTACGTCTCCTGCCATCCGCAGAACGGCCGCGTGCAGGCGACCGAGATTGCCTACCAAAATCCGGACACGGCGCCCGCGTACTGCATGCTGCTAAGAAAAAAGCTCGTCGGCGGCAGGATCGAGTCCGTCGAGCAGACCGGCATGGACCGCATCGCGACGGTCACGATCTCGGCGCGCGACGAGCTGTTCGACGAGGCGCGCTACCGCCTCGTCGTCGAGCTGACGGGCAAATACTCCAACATCGTGCTCGTCGGCCCGGACGGCGCGATTCTCGACGCGATACGGCGCGTCGGCCTCGGCGCGTCGAGCGTGCGCGCCGTGCTGCCGGGCTTTCCCTACGAGAACCCGCCCGCGCAGGACAAGCTCGACGCGTTTGCGCTCGGAAGGGATGCGCTCATCGAACTGCTCGCATCCGCCGAGCGCCCCGACGCGTTCCTGAGCGACCGCTTCCTCGGCCTGTCCAAGACCACGGCGCGCGCGCTCGTCGGCGGCGAGACGCAATCCGAGCGCATCACGGACCGGCTGCTTGCCCTGCGCGACGGCCCGTACGAGGCGGCGCTCGTACGAAACGTGCTGTCGGAGCCGATCGGCGTGTTTCCGTTTTTTGTCGAGGGCGGCGAGCGCATGGGGAGCCTCTCCGAAGCGTACGATGCGTTCTACGAGGAGAAGGACCGCATCGTCCGCGTCCAGCGCAATAGCCAGGCGCTGCGCCGCGCGGTCGAAAATCACCTCGGGCGCGCGGCCAACAAGCTCGCCGCCTACAACGAGGCCATCGAGGGCGAGGAGGCGCACGAGAAGCTGCGGCTGTACGGCGAGCTGATCACCGCAAACCTGTACCGCCTGCGCCGCGGCCAGAGCCTTGCAGCGCTGGAGAACTACTACGCCGACCCGCCCGCGGTCGTTTCGGTCGCGCTCGACCCGCTGCTGACGCCGCAGGAGAACGCGCAGCGGTACTTCAAGCAGTACAGAAAGAGCCGGACGGCGCGCGAATACGCGCTCTCGCGCCGCGACGACCTGCTTATCGAGATCGCCTACCTCGAGGGCCAGCTCGACAACATCGAAAAATGCGGCGACGCGCGCGAGCTTGCCGAAATCCGCGACGAGATGATCGCGCTGCGGTACATGAAAGCCGATGTCGGCGTAAAGAAGCGGCAAAAATCGCCGCCCACAAAGCCCATGCAGTTCCTGGCCCCGGACGGCACGCGCATCTACGTCGGCAAAAACAACCGCCAGAACGACGAGCTGACGCTGCATAAGGCCGCGCCGGAGAACTATTTCGTGCACGTCAAAAACAGCCCCGGCTCGCACGTGATCGTCGACTGCGTGGCGGAGCCCAGCCGCGAGACGCTGTACGCGGCCTGCCAGCTCGCGGCCTTTTACAGCAAGGCGCGCGCGTCCTCGAACGTGCCGGTGGACTACACGCCGCGCCGCTTTGTCAAAAAGCCGTCCGGCGCGCGGCCGGGCATGGTCGTGTATACAACGTACCACACCGCGTTCATCACGCCGGATCCCGCGGCGATTGCGGGATACATGCGCATAGACTGATACATACACGGGGCGCCTGCGTCATATCGTTTGATAAAGGAGTGGATGGTATGCGCAGGCGTTGCTTTTTTGCTTTGTCCTTTATCTTGATGATCGCATTGGCGTTTTCGGGCTGTCAGGTACCCGTTGCAAACGAGGCCACCGAGCACGACGAGGACGCCATGAAGACCGGACTGTTCGCCACGACCGTGTATTACGACGGCGGGGCCGGCCTGCTCGTGCCCGTGGAGCGCAGCGTGCCGCTGGACACCGATATTCCGCAGCAGACGCTGAGCCTCCTCGTCGCCTCGGTCGACAACACCGCGGGCCTCTCCGGCGCGGGCCTGACGCCGACGCTGCCCGAGGGGGTCAGCTTCGCCGTCGAGACGGCGAGCGGCGGCACGGCCACCGTCGACGTGCGCGAGATGCCGCAGCTGACCGACAAGGACGCGGAGCAGACCGCCGTGACCTCGATCGTCAACACGATGCTGCGCTGCGACGGCGTCAAGCACGTGCAGCTCACGTTCGACGGCGAGACGCTTGAGACGCTGCCGTTCGGCACGCTCGTGGGCGAGCCGTTCTCGGAGCTGATCCAAAACCCCGAGGACCTGCCGGCCATCGCGGCGGGCACGACGCTCTACCCCGTCACGCTGTGGTATAAGACCGCGGCCAGCGGCTTCTACGTGCCGGTCACGCGGTATTTAACCAGCCAGGCCAACCTCGCGCGCACGATCGAGGAATTGCTCAAGACCACCTCCGCGTACGAGGTCTCGCCGTGCTTCCCGGAGGGAACGCAGCTCGAGTCCGCGACGCTCATGAACGGCGTGGCCACGCTCACGTTCACGGAGCCGTTCCTCGCGCTGACCGCCGAGGACAGCCAGGAAGCGTTCGCCGCCGCGTGCGACACGCTATCTTTGACCTGCTCGCAGTTCGGCGCGGTGAAGAAGCTCGTGCTCGAGTCCGGCGGCAAGGTGCTCACCAAGGAGCCGATCCTCGTCTCCGACAGCGCGAACCCGCTTTCCTAGGCCGATAAAAGCCGCCGTTCTTTCCACGCTCCGCGCGCGTTTTGCCGAACGCGCGCATTTACATGCGCTAAAAAATCTGATACACTCTTGCGCATGAGATTGGTGATCGCTTCCAACAACGCACACAAGGTCCGTGAGATACGCGAGATCCTCGCCGGCCTGTTCCCGGACATCCGCACGCTCGCCGAGGCGGGCCTAGCCATCGACGTTGTCGAGGACGGCGAGACGTTCGCCGAGAACGCGGTCAAAAAGGCGGAGGAGGTCCTCGCGCTGACGGACTTTGACGCCGCGCTCGCCGACGACAGCGGCCTTGCCGTCGACGCGCTTTTCGGCGCGCCGGGCGTGCACTCGGCAAGGTTTGCGGGGGACGGCCACGACGACGCGGCGAACAACCGAAAGCTGATGGAAACGATGCAGGGCGTTCCGGACGAGCGGCGCGGCTGCCGCTTCGTCTCGACCGTCGCGCTCGCGCGGCGGGACAAGCCCACGCTTGTAGCCGAAGGTTTTGTCGAGGGGCGGCTTTTAACCGCGCCGCGCGGCGGCAACGGCTTCGGCTACGACCCGTATTTTTACTATGAACCGCTCGGAAAGTCGTTTGCGGAGCTGTCCGCGGACGAGAAGAACGCGGTCAGCCACCGCAAGCGCGCGCTAACCAACCTGAAAATGATGCTGGAGAGGGAATCGTCATGAAGATCGGCGTTTTTGCGGACACGCACGGGAACCTCGTCCGCCTGCCCGCGGCGCTTGCCGCCATGGGTCCAATCGACGCGTTTTTACACCTGGGGGATTTCGGCGCGGACGCGGAGCTGATCGCAAAGAGCGTCGGCGTCCCGTTCTACGCGGTGCGCGGCAACTGCGACTTTAAGCGCACGTACCCCGCCGAGCAGATCGTAACCTTAGGCGGCGCGCAGCTCCTTCTGGTGCACGGCGACCGGTTCCGCGACGTATACCACATCGCCGGGCGCGCGGAGGAGACGCACTGCGCGGCGGCGCTGTTCGGGCACACGCACGTGCCGCTGCTGCAGGCGCAGGGCGACATCCTGCTCATCAACCCCGGAAGCCTCACGCGCCCCTTGGGCGGTTCAAAGCCGTCCTGCGCGCTGTTGACCGTAGACGACGGCGACATCAACGTCAAACTGCTGCCGCTCGACTAGACGGTCAGCTGCTCCGCCTCCCCGTCGTCCAGCCCGGAGAAGCGCAGAAACTCCGGCATCTCGTCGAGCGAGTGCAGGCCGAACTGGCGCAGGAACTTGTCCGTCGTACCGAACAGCACGGGCCGGCCGACCGCGTCCTTGCGCCCCACCTCCACGATCAGGCCGAGCCGCACAAGCTGGCCGACCGCATAATCGCAGCGCACGCCGCGGATGTTCTCGATGTCCGCGCGCGTGACCGGCTGCCGGTACGCAACCACCGCGAGCGTCTCCAGGATCGACTGCGAGACGCTTTTTCGTTCGAGCGGCTGCATGAGCGCCTCCACCTTGTCGATATAGGCGCTGTTGCTGACAAGCTGCGCAGTCTCGGGGGTCACGAGCAGCTGGACGCCGCGCTCCTCGCCGCGGTAGATTTCCTCCATCTCCGCAAGCAGCGCGTGCGCGTCCGCGCGGCAAAGCTGCATCACGCGCGCGATCTCCGCCACGGGCACGGGATCGCCCGCGACGAACAGCATGCATTCGAGCGTGTTGAACGTTTTTTTATCCAATGTATCTTACTCCGATTCGTCGTCGAGATAGTCGTATTCGGATTCCTCGTCGCCGAGCAGCGCCTTGGCGCTGACCTTGATCGGCGCGAACGGCACGCCCTGGCGGATATGGACCTCGCCGTGCAGCAGCATCTCGAGCAGCGCCATGAGCGTCACGATCCGCTCGAGCCGGTCGGCGTCCGCCGCAAACAGGTCCGTAAACAGCAGCGCGGAACCGCAGGCGAGCGCCTCGCGGATCTTGCGGATCTGCGCGCGGACCGTGTACCGGTCCGACCGCACGCGCTGCGTGTGGTCCAGCTTCTGCTCCGTCTCGCCGCGCCGCATCAGCTCCGCAAACGCGAGCATCAGCGCGTCGAGCGTCGCGCCGTCAAGCTCGACCTGCGGCGGCGGCAGCAGCACGTCCTCCGGGAGCCTGGTCATGCTCCTGGCCGCGCGGTCGAACAGCGTCTTAAACTCCTCCCCCGCCTTCTTAAACGCCTGATAGTCGCGCAGCTGCCTAATCAGCATCGCCTCCGGGTCCTCGCCCTCCTCGCTCTCGGCGGGCGGCTTGGGCAAAAGCTGGCGCGATTTAATGTACAAAAGCGTCGCGGCCATGGACAGAAACTCGCTCGCCTTGTCCATGTCGAGCGCGTCCACCTCGTCCATATACGAAAGGTACTGCGCCGTGATCTCCGAGACGAAGATGTCTTTTATGTCCAGCTCCGCTTCGGAAATGAGGTGCAGCAGCAGGTCCAGCGGACCTTCAAACTGGGCCAGGTGAACGGAATACGCCATATCCCCCTCCGCTTAGGGCCTAGAAAAGCCCGACGAGGAACAGCGCCGCGGATGAGAACGCGGAGAATATCCCGTTGACCGCCGCGCTTAGCGCCGAGGAGAGCGTGTTCGTGATCAGAAGCCCGATCAGAATCCATTGCCCGTACTGGCGCAGGAAGTTGAAGAAGCGCGGCGCCTTGCGGTAGAACAGGCTCTCGGCTACGTGCGAGCCGTCGAGCGGGTGGATCGGCAAAAGGTTAAACAGCATCAGCGACAGGTTGATGCCGATGACGCCCGTCATGATGCCGGTGAACGCGGCGTTATCCAGAAGGTTCCATTTGTACGCGCCGAAATAGAAGATCAGCGTGGCCAGAAACGCGACGACGCAGTTTGCTGCGATGCCCGCCAGCGATACGATGATGTCGTCGCGCCGGAAGTTTTTGAAGTTACGCGGGTTGACCGGCACGGGCCTAGCCCAGCCAAAGCCCACGACGATCAGCATCAAAAAACCGAACGGATCGATGTGCGCCAGGGGATTGAGCGTCATGCGACCGAGGTTTTTGGCCGTCGGGTCGCCCATTTTATAGGCCGCGTACGCGTGCGCCCACTCGTGCACGGTCAGGCCGATCAGAATCGCGGGCAGCACGTAGACGAGCCGCAGCGGATCGGTAAAGAGCTCTCGGATGCGTGAAAACAAGTTGGTTTCTCCTTGCAGATTCTTCGCGTTCATTATACGGGAACGCGGGCGAATATGCAACTTAAGCGGCAAAATCGCGCATCATGCGACGCAGGATGTCCAGGATGCCGAACGGCTCGACCGCCGTGTCCGCATAGAGGTTGAACTCGGCCACCACCGTGCCCGCCTCGTCCGCGTACGTCACCGTGCCCACGACCTCCTCGGCCGTGATCGGCGCCTCCAGCGTATCCGGCACGTCGCGCGTCTCGAGCAGCTTGCCCAGGTTCTTTTTGACGAGCACCGTCACGTCCTCGTGTGCGATCAGGTTGACGGTCTTCTTCGAGCCGCCGCGCACGGGCACGCCGGGCACGAGCACGCCGCCCGCCTTGGCAAGCTGCTTTGCGGTAAAGTTCTGGAAGCCGTAGTTGAGCATGGCCTCCGCGGCCGCAAAGCGCGTGCCGGAGTCCTTGGCGCCGATCACGACCGCAATCAGCGTCGTGCCGCTTCGATTCACCGAGATGACGCCGCAGTAGCCGTCCTGCTGCGAGGAGCCCGTCAGCACGCCGGACGCGCCCGCGTAGAAGCGGACCATGCGGTTGGCGTTGACCAGCTCCGTCTCGCGGCCGTCGTCGTGCTGGATCGAGTCCAGAAACAGCGCGGAATACTTCGAGAACGTCGGGCTCTTGGCGGCGGCGGAGCCGAGCGAAGCAAGCGTTTCTGCCGAGAACGGTGTCTCGGCGCCCAGCACGCTGGTCTGCTCGCACTCGAGGCCCAGCATCCGCATCGTGACCGCCATGTTCTCGAGCATCACGCCCTCGGAGCCGAACACGTTCTCGCACAGCGTGATGATCGCGTCGCCCGCCGAGATCATGACCGCGGCCTTCATCAGCGCGCCGGCCTTGATCTGCTCGCCCTCCTCGAGGAAGGCGGTCGGCCCGGGCACGTCGGCCGCGCGCGCGCTGACGCGCATGACGGCGTCCTCCGACACGGTGCCGTCGTCGAACGCCTGCGCGAGCGTCAATATCGCCGGCAGCTTGGACAGGCCAGCGACAAAGTACCGCTCGCCCTCGTTCTTCCCCGCGATCCTTTGGCCGGTCGTCGCCTCGGTCAGCAGGTACCCGCCGAGCGCGGGCAGCTCGGCGTCGAGCGCCGCCTCCTCGGCCAGCGCCACAGGCAGGCCGCAAAGAAAAAGCAGCGCGGCAAATAGGGCTGCAGCGATTCTTTTCATGCAAAAAACACCCCCGTTGTTTCAAAACAATATATGTCGAAACACCGGGGGTTCATGCCCGAAAACGGGCGCGTCCGCTAAAAGACCTCTGAGAGAATCGTGTCGATCAGCTTCGTAAACTCGCCGGACGCGCTCTTGGCCGCTGCGAACACCTCCTCGTGCGAGAGCGGCTGGTCGAGCACGCCCGCGGCCATGTTCGTAATCAGCGAGACGCCGAGCACGCGCATGCCGCAGTGCGTCGCGACGACCGCCTCCGGCACCGTCGACATGCCGACCGCCGCCGCGCCGAGCACGCGCGCCATGCGGATCTCCGCCGGCGTCTCGAACGTCGGGCCGGAGAACATCATGTACACGCCCTCGACTAGCTCGATGCCCGCGCGCTTTGCCGCCGCAAGCGCGCTCTTGCGCAGCTCGCGGTCGTAGACGTTGCTCTGGTCCGGAAAGCGCGGGCCGAACGAGTCGTCGTTCTTGCCGATGAGCGGGTTGTTGCCCGAAAAGTTGATGTGGTCCGACACGAGCATCAGCGTGCCGGGCGAGAGCGACGTGTCCACGCCGCCCGCGGCGTTCGTCACGAGCAGGTGCGTCACGCCCAGCCGCTTCATCGTGCGCACGCCGAGCGCAACGGCGCCCTGCGGATAGCCCTCGTAGTAGTGGAACCGGCCCTGCATGGCGATCACGCGCTTGCCGAACTTGTCGCCGACGACGAACCGGCCCGCGTGCCCCGCCACGGACGCCGTGGGATAGCCCTCGATATCCGCGTAGGAGACGGCCCTTTTGTGCAGCAATCCCTCGGCATAGTCGCCCAGGCCCGAGCCCAGAATCAGGCCGATCCGGCAGTTTTGCCCGCAAAGCGGGGAAAGCTCAGAAACGGCCGCGCTGATGGCGTCATGCATTTGTTTCCTCCAGTATCTCCGGTAAAAATGATGTGCCGGCGCTCCAAATCTCCCCGGTCAGGTACGCGTAGACCGTGGCGCCGATGTCCGCAAACGAAGACCGAACGCCGAGGTCGACGCCCTGTTTCACCCGCGGTCCCGTGATCAACAGCGGGATGTACTCGCGCGAGTGGTCCGTGCTGTTCGTCGTCGGGTCGCAGCCGTGGTCGGCCGTGATCATCAATATGTCGCCCTCGGCAAGCGCCGCGGTCAGCTCGGGCAGGCGCGCGTCGAAGTACTCGAGCGCGGCGGCGTAGCCCTCCACGTCGTTGCGGTGGCCGTAGAGCATATCGAAGTCGACGAGGTTAGCAAATATAAACGCCCCCTGCCCGCTTTCGGTGAAGCGCAGCGTGGACGCGATACCGTCGCGGTTGTTGCGCGTGTGGTCCGCGGTCGTGATGCCGCGGTGGCAGAAGATGTCCTCGATCTTGCCGACGCCGACGACCTCGAGGCCGCGCGCCGTGAGCGCGTCGAGTATCGTGTCCGAAAACGGCTCGACCGCGTAGTCCTTCCGGTTTTCCGTGCGCGCGTAGTGCCCGCTTTGACCGGTAAACGGCCTTGCGATCACGCGGCCGACCATGTGGCCGCTGCGGTCGAGCAGATCGCGCGCCGCTTCGCAGATGCGGTACTGCTCGGCAAGCGGGATCACGTCCTCGTGCATGGCGATCTGGAACACGCTGTCGGCCGACGTATACACGATGGGTCTGCCGGAGCTCACATGCTCGTCGCCAAGCTCGCGGATGATCTCCGTGCCGCTGGCGACCACGTTGCCGATCGTCCCGCGGCCGATGCGGGTTTCGAACGCCCGGATCAGCTCCGCCGGGAAGCCCGCCGGAAACGTCTCGAATGGACGCTCGAGCGGCAGCCCCGCCATCTCCCAGTGCCCGCAGGTCGTGTCCTTGGCCTTTGTGACCTCCGCGCACTTGCCGAACGCGCCGTCCAGCGCGCCATGGGCCGGCGGCAGGCCGCTGCCCGAGATGTTGAACAGCCCGAGCTTCTTCATGTTCGGCACGTCCAGATATCCGCGGACCTTAAAGATATTGCCGATCGTGTTTGAGCCCGCGTCGCAAAACTCCGCCGCGTCCGGCATCTCGCCGATGCCCGCGCTGTCGAGCACGATCAGTATCACGCGTTTTTTCATGTCGCTCACCTCACCGGGAAAGAGTGTATCATCCATCGAAGGCCCGCGTCAACGCTCCCGCGCGCATCGAAACTGCATCCGCACGCGCTCGGCGATCATCGCGACAAACTCCAGATTGCTCGGCTTGCCCTTGTGGTCGTTGACCGTGTAGCCGAAGTAGTCGAATATGACGTTGAGGTTGCCGCGCGTCCAGGCGATCTCGATGGCGTTGCGCATCGCGTGCTCGACGAGCGTCGCGCGCGTGTTGTACAGCTTCGCCACGGCGGGATAGATATCGGTCGTGATGCACAGCTCCACCGGGTTTTTAAACAGCGCGTACATGCGGATGGCGTCGCGCAGATAGTAATAGCCCTTCAGATGCACGGGCACGCCGACCGCGCGGATACACTCCGATATTTTCCGGTCCATCAGCTCGAGCGTCGTCGGCTGCGTCATCGGCAGATGCTCCTGCGCGCGCAAAAGCTCCGAAACGCGCAGCGATACGATCTCGTAGTTGAGTGGCTTGGAAAAACAGTACAGCACCCGGTTATTGAGCAGGTTCAGCAGCCGGTCGTCCGTCAGCACGAACACCGCCGGCGGGTTCGGGAGACCCATATCCGCCATGTGGTCCAGCACCGTGATGCCGTCCATGTCCGGCAGAAACAGGTCGAGCAGCACCGCGTCGACGCTGCGGTTGCCGAGCAGCGCAATCAGCTGCCTGCCCAGGCGCAAAGCGGGCAGCACCGTAAAGTCCTCCAGGTAACAGAACGCATTCGCCAATTTTTCGGCATCCCCGTCGCTGCCGCTGACAATCACAAGCTTCTTTCGCATATTCCCCATCCTGCCAACTCATCCTGGCTACGAAACCTGCCCCTGCATGCAGCCGTACATCCATTCGGCATACACGCAGTAACCCTTCAACGGATCGTTGACGAACACGTGCGTGACCACGCCCACAAGCCTCCCATCCTGTAGCACCGGACTCCCGCTCATGCCCTGCACGATTCCGCCCGTCTGGGCGATCAGGTCCTGGTCGGTCACAAGTATCACCATGCCCTTTGTCGCGGGCTCGGTTTGCTCGCTGATGCGCACAATCTCGCAGTCGTAAGGCTTCACGCCTTCCGTGGACACGGTGGACAGAAGCGTCGCGCCGCCGACATGCGCCTCGCTGGCCCGTGCAAGCGGAATTTCGCCGCACCAGCCGTTCTCATAGTCGACGTCCATGCGGCCAAAGATGCCGTACTCCGTATTGCGTTCAATGCGGCCGATGGACTGCCCCGTGACGGAGAAAATTCCCGTCAGCTCGCCGGGGAGCCCCTGCTCGCCCGGGATGATGTCGATGATTTCGGAGGGGAGTATGCGTCCCTCGCGGATGGTCAAAAGAGAATGTGTGTCCACGTCGGAAACCGGATGCCCCAGCGCGGCAAACCGCTTGCTGACCTGGTCATAGAACGAGAGAGTACCGACGCCGGCCGTGCTGTCCCGCACCCAGACGCCGAGCCTTGGCACGCCGTCCGTGCCGGTGACGGGCGTTGCGGTGAGCGTCAGGCTTTCGTCGCCGCGCAGCACGCCGAGCGTGATGGACCCTGACGCAGCGCCGCAGAGCTTGGAGAGTTGGTTGGCGTCCGAAACGGCCGTGCCGTTGACGGACTCGATGACGTCCCCCGAAATAAGCCCGGCCGCGGCGCCGGGGCTGATCGCCCCCTGCCGCGTCTCCACGGACCCCAGGCCCACCACGAGAACGCCCTTGGTGTGTATCGTAATGCCGATCACGTCGCCGCCCGGGCGGAGACTGACCGCCTCGCCGCTGAGCACGGTGACCGTGCGGATCGGGATTGATCCAAACAAACGGTATGTATACCGCGTCTGTCCCCCGGCGCCGAGCCGCTCGTCGCTCGAGGCGGAAACGGTCGCGGAGGGCGACAGTCCGCCGAGCAGCGTCCGGGCCGTGATCGCCTCGTCCGTCAGCCGCGCGTCCGTGCTGCGCAGCACGGCGGGCAGCTCGCGCACCGCGGCGACCGACGGTGAAACATAGATACCTAGCAGCGCACATACGGCAAACACCCCGCAGGCGCGCGTAAATTTTTGACAAAACCGCTGCATCGGCGACAAATCACCACCTCGTATTTTGACGAATGATGATAGGTTGCGCCGTGTCCGGCCGATTATACTAAGCCTGTTCCGCCGCGAGAAGAAGCCGCCGCGCGTGTTCGATCGCCGCGGCATCCGTTTCCAGACCGCCCATGATGCGCGCGATCTCGTTGATCCGATCCGCTTTGGAAAGCAGGGACGCGGTCGACAGCGTGCGCTTCCCGACCGCGCTCTTGTGAACCAAATATTGCTGGTGCGCGTATGCCGCAATCTGCGGCAGGTGCGTGATGCAGAGCACCTGGCGCGCGCGCGCGATCTGCCGCATCTTCTCCGCCACGGCCGTGCCGACGCGGCCGCTGATGCCGGTGTCGATCTCGTCGAACACCATCGTCATCACGCCGCCGAGGCCCGCGAACACGGATTTAAACGCCAGCATAATTCTGGAAATTTCGCCGCCGGACGCGACCTTCGAGAGCGGCTTGACCGGCTCGCCGAAGTTTGTCGAAAGCAAAAACTCGACGTCGTCGCTGCCGGAGGACGACGTCCCTTCGCCGGCGAGCGGCTGGATCGACACATCAAACTGCGCGCTCGGCATGCCGAGGTCGCCTAGCTCGGGCACGAGCTTTGCGGAGAGCTTCTCCGCCGCGGCCTTGCGCAGCGCGGACAGCTCAGTGGCCAGCGCGGCGTACTCCGCCTTCTTTGCCTCAAAATCGTGCTGGAGCTGCTCGTGCCGCTCCTCGCTCGTGATCAAAAGCTCGTATTCCTCAGCGATTTTGACCCGGTAAGCCAGCACGTCGGCGACCGTGTCGCCGTACTTGCGCTTGAGCGAGCTGATCGTCTCGAGCCGCCACTCCATCTTGTCGAGCGACTCCGGATCGTAGGAGAACGAGTTCCGAAGGCCCCGCACGGTGGTCGAGACGTCCTCCAGCGAATAGTATGCGTCGCGCAGCTGCTCCGCCGCCGCGGAATATTCCGCCGAAAACTGCGTGATGCCGTCCAGCAGGCGCAGCACGCCGGACAATAGCGGCACTGCGCCGCTCTCGCCGGCAAGGCCCTCCGCGCTGCCGTCGAGCGATTCCATAATCGCCTGCGCGTTCTGCAGAATCTTGCGCTGCTCGAGCAGCTCGTCCTCCTCGCCGTTGACGAGTTGGGCGTTGTCGATCTCGCGCAGCTGGTAGGAGAGAAGGTCGCAGCGGCGCTCGCGGTCGCGCGCGTCCATGACGGCGGCGTTGAGCTTGCGCTCAGCCGTCTTCATCGCGGCGTACGCGGCGGAAACACGGGTCCTTAGGAGCAGCGCGGGCTCGCCCGCGAACGTGTCGAGCAGGGCGATGTGGAGCCGTTGGTTGAGGAGCTGCTGGTGCGCATGCTGGCCGTGGATGTCGACGAGCGCGTCGCCGATGGTCTTGAGCACGCCCGCCGTCACCGGCGCGCCGCCGACGCGGCAGACGTTCTTGCCCGCCGCGGTCATCTCGCGGTACAGAATGAGCTCGCCGTCCTCGGCCTCCATCTCGTAGGACTTGAGCACGGGCAGCACGGGGTCGTGCGCGTCGACGGCAAACACCGCCTCGACGGACGCTTTCGGCTTGTCCGACATGATCAGCTCGCGGCTTGCGCGCTCGCCGAGCACAAAATTGAGCGCCTCAATAATAATGGACTTTCCTGCACCGGTCTCGCCCGTCAGCACGGAAAACCCATCATACAGCTCCATATCCAATTCTTCAATCAACGCAATGTTGCGTATGCGCAGCTGCTTGAGCAAGTGCGGCCTCCGTCTATTTCATCATTTTCTGAAAGCGCTTCACGAGGTCCATGACGGACTTGCCCTCGCGAACCGCGATAAATATCGTGTTGTCGCCGGCGATCGTGCCGAGTATGTCCGGCCACTTGAGCGAGTCGATCGCCTCCGCAGCAGCCGACGCACTGCCCGTGATCGTCTTGACGACGATCAGCGTCCCCGCCGCCGTCACGGACAAAACGCAGTTACTGAACATGCGGATAAACCGCTCCTGCAGATCGGCCTCCGCCTTCTCGACCGTCGCGTACTTATACCGCCCCTCGGGGGTCAGTACCTTGATCAGCCGAAGCTCCTTGATGTCCCTGGATACGGTCGCCTGCGTGACCGAATATCCCTGCTCGCGCAAAAGAGAGGCCAGTTCTTCCTGCGTCTCCACGTTCTGCGCCGTGATGATCTTTTGGATCATCGCGTGTCGTTTGGCCTTCATTGGCGCCCTCCTGCGACGTTTTTTTACGAGAGTTTCCGTTGTATCAGGTCGAACAGGTTCCTCTTTTCAAGCCGCACAAATGAAGTCGTGCGGTCCGATTTTTTCACGACGATGCGATCGTCGGTGTCCACGTCGCGCGTTTTGACGCCGTCGGCGGCGACCATGCCCTTGCCGACGACCGAGAACACGATCTCGGCCGAGGCCGGGGCCACGATCGGCCGCACGTGCAATGTGTGCGAGCACACGGGCGTGATCAGAATCGCGTCCAGGCCCGGCGCCACAACCGGCCCGCCCGCCGAGAGCGAGTACGCCGTCGAGCCGGTCGGCGTCGCGGCGAGCATGCCGTCGCAGACCACGCGGCCGACCGACGCGCCGTCGATCTCGACCCAGACCTCCGCGGTGCCCGAGAACGAGTGCTTGAACACGAGGATGTCGTTGAGGCACTCGACCGGTTCCCCGCCGTTGACCGAGCAGGTCAGCATCATGCGCTCCTCGAGCGTGTAGCGCCCCAGGGAGAGCGCGTCCAGCATGTCGTCGAACGCGTCGTTTGCCAGTTCGCTCAAAAACCCGATCCGTCCGACGTTGACGCCGAGCAGCGGCACATGCGCCGCGGACGCGGCGACCGCGTGCCGGAGCACGGTCCCGTCGCCGCCGATCACGATGAGGAATGTAAGCCCGTTCAGCGCGGCGGCGCTTATCGCCCCGTCGATCAGCCTGCATTCAATTTCTCTCGCGCGCGTCAAACGGATCAGGGTGTCGCGTATGGGAATTGCGCTGGCCTTCTCCGGATTGATCGCAAAACCGATCGAAAGCCGCCGTTGTTTGTCGTTCATAATGTGTTCATATTATACACGTATGTTTCAAAAAATACAAGCGGGAAGTGAATAAATATTGTTTATATGCACGAAATATGCGCCTCTGTGACGATTTCGTCGATTTTCGGTCCCCACTTGGCAAAAAAATCGTCCGAAAAAGCCGATTTGTTACGTAAAAATAACAGAAATTCGATGTTTCCCTTCGGTCCCGTGATCGGCGAATACGACAGCCCCTCGACCGTATATTCCGCGCCGTATGCAAACCGGACGATCTCGGTCAGCACGCGCTTATGCGTTTTTTCGTCGCGCACGACGCCGTTCTTGCCCACCTCCGCGCGGCCGGCCTCGAACTGCGGCTTGACGAGCGCGACCACGGCGGCGTTCTCCGAAAGGCAACGGGCAAGCGGCGGCAGTATGAGCCGCAGCGAGATGAACGACACGTCCACGGACGCAAACTGCGGCTGCTCGGGAAACCAGCCTGGCTCCATAAACCGCGCGTTCGTGCGCTCCATCACGGTCACGCGCGGGTCGCTCCTAAGCTTATAATGCAGCTGCCCGTAGCCGACGTCGAGCGCATACACGCGCGCCGCGCCGCGCTGCAGCATGCAGTCGGTAAATCCCCCGGTCGACGCGCCGACGTCCGCGCAGACGAGGCCGGTCAAATCGATCGGGAACACGTCGAGCGCCTTTTGTAGCTTCAGCCCGCCGCGGCTGACGAACGGCAGCGCCGCTTCGCGCAGCTCGATGCGCTCCTCTCCGGTCACCTGCATACCCGCCTTGCCGGCGCGTACGCCGTCGACATACACATCGCCCTCCATGATGAGCGACCGCGCGCGCTCGCGGCTCTCGGTAAGCCCGCGCTCGGTCAGCACGACGTCGAGCCGCCGCTTCACGGTTCCTCCGAAAGCGCGCGCGCAATGTCCGCCGCGGACACGCCGAACGCCGCTCGCTGCTCCTCGACCGTCGCGTGGAACACGGCCTCGGTCGGCAGGTGCAGCGCCGTAACCGGAAGCGGGGAAAGCGCGGCCGCGATCGTGTCCCCGAGCGAGCAGACGCCCTCCTCGGCCACGACCACGCGGCCGCCGCGTGCCTTGACGCGCGCGAGCAGCTCCGTATCGAGCGGGCGGATCGTGCGCGCATTGATCAGCCCCGCGCCGCATTTCTTGGCGGCAAACAGCGCGAGCGCGACCATGGGGCCGGTCGCGATCACGGTCTTGTCCGCAATCGGCAGCATCTCCTCCCACACGCCCGGCTGCACCGGCACGGAGGAGACGGCCTGCATCAGGCTTCCGCGGTTATAGCGGATGCACGCCGGCTCGGCGCGCAATATCGCCACGCGCAGCATGTGCACGAGCTCCTGCTGCGTCGCGGGCGAATAGATCGTCAGGTTCGGGATCGAGGTCAGAAACGCGCTGTCGTAGATGCCCTGGTGCGTCTCGCCGTCCTCGCCGACGAGACCCGCGCGGTCGACGGCGATCACGACAGGCAGCCTTTGCAGACAGACGTCGTGCAAAAGCTGGTCGTACGCGCGCTGCAGAAACGACGAGTAGAGCGCGACCACCGGCCGCATGCCGCAGGCAGCCATGCCCGCCGCCATCGTCACCGCGTGCGGCTCGGCGATGCCCACATCGAAAAACCGCTCCGGATACGCCTTGGCAAAGCCGGACAGCCCCGTTCCCGTGGGCATCGCGGCCGTGACCGCCACGATGCGCTTGTCCGCGCGGGCCAGCTCCGTCAGCGCGTCGCCGAACACCTGGGAGTTGTTCTTGAGCACGACCGCGTCGACAAGGCCGGTCTCGACGGAGAACGGCGCGATGCCGTGGAACTTCTCGGGATCGTTTTCCGAGAACTCGTAGCCGCGCCCCTTCTGCGTCACGGTGTGCACGATGACGGGCGCGTTAAGCTCTTTGGCGCGCCTAAACACGCTCACAAGCCGCGGGATATCGTGGCCATCGATCGGCCCGAGGTACACAAAGCCCAGCTCCTCAAACAGCAGGTCGGGCAATAGAAAGCTCTTGATGCGGTTCTTGAGCTTCTCCATGTGGCGGCTTAGGAACTTTCCGAGCCGGCTCGTGTCCAGCGCGCGGACGAGGGAGCGCTTGAAGCGGATGTACGGCCGGCTGATGCGCATGCTGGTCAGCCGCGCGCGCATCGCGCCGACGTTGTGCGAAATCGACATGTCGTTGTCGTTGAGAATCACGATGAGCGGCACGTCGGCCTGCCCCGCGTCGTTGAGCGCCTCGTAGGCCATGCCGCCGGTTAACGCGCCGTCGCCGATGAGCGCCACGATCGCGCCCGGCTCGCCCGAGAGCTTGCGCGCGCGCGCCATGCCGAGCGCGGCCGAGATCGACGTCGACGCGTGGCCCGTGTCGAACGCGTCGTGCTCGCTCTCCGCGCGCTTGGGGAAGCCCGATATGCCGTCCTTCTGGCGGATCGTCGGGAAGCCGTCTCTGCGGCCGGTCAAAATCTTGTGCGCGTACGCCTGATGGCCCACGTCGAATATCAGTTTATCGACGGGGCTAGTAAACGCGCGGTGCATGGCGATGATCAGCTCCACCGCGCCGAGGCTCGAGGCCAGGTGCCCGCCGGTCTTGCTGATGGTGTCGATCATGTACGCGCGCAGCTCGTCCGCAAGCTTCGTAAGCTGGCGCGCGGGCAGCCGGCGCACGTCCTCCGGCCCGTCGATTAAGGATAGAATGGGATAAGTCGTCTTTTCCATGTCCCTCGG
>CAZIRB010000019.1:0-28186 GCA_964541695.1 uncultured Oscillospiraceae bacterium | reverse complement strand
TGATGATCTCCGCGCCGCGCTTCGTGCCCGCGCCGGACTGCGATTCGGTGTTGATGACCTCGGTCCGCATTATTTTTTCTCGCTCGCGAGCAGCGCCGCGCGCTCCGAGAGGATCAGCGCGTCGATCAGCTCGTCCATGTCGCCGTCTAAAAACTGCTCGAGCTTGTACAGCGTCAGCCCGATCCGGTGGTCCGTCACGCGGCCCTGCGGGAAGTTGTACGTCCGGATGCGCTCCGAGCGGTCGCCGGAGCCGACGAGGCTCTTTCTGGCGCTCGAAATCTCCTGCTCCTGCTTGGAGCGGTAGAAGTCGTACAGCCGGCTCTTGAGCACGCGCATGGCCTGCTCCTTGTTCTTGAGCTGCGATTTTTCGTCCTGGCACGATACGACCATGCCGGTCGGCAGGTGCGTGATGCGGATGGCAGACTCGGTCTTGTTGACATGTTGGCCGCCCGCGCCGCTCGAACGGTACGTGTCGATGCGCAGGTCCGCGTCCCGGATCTCGACCTGCACGTCGTCCACCTCGGGCAGCACGGCCACGGTCGCCGCGCTCGTGTGGATGCGTCCCTGCGACTCCGTCTCCGGCACGCGCTGCACGCGGTGCACGCCGCTCTCGTACTTTAAGCGGCTATACGCGCCGCGCTTGCCGCCGAGCGACAGCACGACCTCCTTGACGCCGCCCATGTCGGTCAGGCTGTTCGTGATGTACTCGACGCGGTAGCCGTTGCGCTCCGCGTACCGCAGGTACATGCGCAGCAGGTTCGCGCCGAACAACGCCGCCTCGTCCCCGCCCGTGCCCGCGCGGATCTCGACGAGAACGTCGCGCTCGTCGTTCGGGTCCTTCGGCAAAAGCAGAATGCGCAGCTGTTCCTCAAGCGACGCGAGCCTCTCCTCGAGCTGCGCCATCTCCTGATGGACCAGTTCGCGCATGTCCGCGTCCATATGTTCGGCCTGCATCGCGCGGCACTCGGCAAGCTCGGCTTCCGCCTTCTCATATTCAGTAAAGACCGAGACGATCTCGTCTAGCTGCGCGCGCTCCTTTGTCATATCGCGCCACGCGGCCAGATCGTCCATGGCCTCGGGCTGCGCGATGCGCTCCGTCAGCTCGTCGTAGCGGGCGCGCAGCTGCTTCAGTTTTTCCAGCATAGATCCTCCATCAGCGGCAGCACGTCCGCGCGCACCGCCTTTTCCACATATGCCCGCGCCTTCTGAATGAACCGCAGCTCGGTTTCCGACAGCGGCGAGTACGATTCGATGTTTTCGGGGTCGCTCAGCGCGGGGATGACCTCGTAGGCGGACCGCTTATACTCGCTGCGCCGCGCAAACGTCAGCGTCGGCAGGCAGTCCGCGCGGCTAAGCGTCACGACGCCCGCGTCCTTTTTCAGCGTCAGACGCACGAACAGGCCGTATTTGTACGGCTCGTCGAGCATACTGGAGATGAAATTCCCCATGGAGTAAACGACGAGCCCCGTATGCGGCTTCCCGCCGCGCTGCACGGCGATATACTCCGCCTCCTGCACGCAGTGCGAATGCGCGCCGAGCACGGCGTCCGCGCCCGCGGCGATCAGCTCCGCGGCGCAGCGGCGCGAGAGCGGCTTGGGCTCCGCCGCCTTCTCCTGTCCCCAGTGCGGGAACACGATCACAAACTCCGCGCCGCTTTTCCGGCAGGCCGCGATGTCGGCAAGGAGCAGGTCGCGGTGCTTGTACAGCGTCGTGACCGCATACGACTGCTCCGGCTTTGAAAGCGAGCCGAGGTTGTCGTTCGTATACTCCGTCGCGGCCACGATGCCGACGCGGATGCCGCCCGCGTCCACGACGAGCGGCTTGTTGCGGCCCGCCGCGCTTGCCGCGGTGCCGGTGTGCCGGATACCTTTCGCGTCGAGCACGCGGATCGTACGGTACAGCCCCTCCGCGCCGCAATCCAGGCAGTGGTTGTTCGCCGTGGTCAGCACGTCGAAGCCCGCGCCCGCCAGTGCGTCGGCCAGCGCGTCCGGCGCGTTGAACGTCTGGTATTCGCCGGGGTTGCGCTGCCGCTGCGCGTAGCCGAATTTTTCGCCCGCAAGCGGCACCTCGAGGTTGCCGCACATCAGATCGACGCTGCTTAAGCAATCGGCCATGCCGGCAAAGCTCCGCGTAAAATCGTACGTGCCGGTCGCGTCGTCGTACGCGCCGGCGGACTGCCCGTCCATCACGATGATGTCGCCCACCGCGCCGACGGTCGCGTATATCGGCTCTGCGGAAGCGGCGTCGTCCGCGGCGTTCCCCGCCGCGCGCGAAAACGCGGTCGGCAGCAGAAGAATCAGCGCGGCGCAGGCCAATGCGAATCGTGTTTTGGTCAAGCGTGCCCTCCGCATTCGATGATTCTCGCGTTGCCGGACAGGTCGTACCGCAGCGCCGCGCCGGGAAACAGGTCCAGCACGTCCTGCGCCTGATTCGCGCCGATCTCGAGCAGCAGCGCGCCGCCCGGGTTCAGATAACCGCGGTATTCTTCCGCGATCCTGCGGTAGAACGCAAGCCCGTCGTCGCCGCCGAACAGCGCCTCGTGCGGTTCGCAGCGAAGCTCCGGCTGCAGCGCGTCCATCTCCGCGCCGGTCAAATACGGCGGATTGCATACGATCAGGTCGAAGCGCTCGCCCGGCACCGCGGAAAACAGATCGCCTGTGCGCAGCGCGACAGCAACTTCGTTAACCCGCGCGTTCTCCGCGGCGGTCGCCACCGCGTCCGCGCTGATGTCCGCGGCCGTCACAGCCGCATCGGTCAGCTTCGCGACCGCGACCGCTATGCAGCCGCTGCCCGTGCACAGGTCCAGCGCCGTGCTGTACGCGTTCAGCCGGATCAGCTCGACCGCGCGCATCGCGAGCTCCTCCGTCTCCGGCCGTGGGATCAGCACGGCGGGATTCAACTCGATCACGAACCCGCAGAATTCCCACTCGCCGAGGATGTACTGCAGCGGCTCGCGCTTTTCGCGCCGCTCCGTCCAGTCCTCGAGCGTCAGCAGCGCGTCCGCGTCCAGCGGCATGCCGCGGTGCAGCCCCAGCGCGCCGGTCGACACGCCGAGCAGCGCCGCGACCATGCAGTTGGCCTCAAAGTGCGCGTCGTCGCCGCAGACGGGTACAAGCCGCAGCGCGGTCAGCCGCGCCGCTTCCCCGGCCGTCATGAAAGCGTCGCCTCCCGCGCGGGGTCGGTCTGCGCCGCGTCCGCCGTCGCGGAGGACGGCTGAGATTGGGATTGACAGACCGCTGATCCGTCGTCCGTAGCATTCACTTCACAGGACTCGGCTCCGGAGGCCGCCTCGGCCGCAACGGTTTCCTGCGCGGCCGGCTTCTCATCCGCCGTTGTCTGCGGCTGCCCCGCCGCCTTCGCCTCCGCCTCGTTCTGCGCGTCCATCGCAAGGTTGAACGCCGCGAACGCGACCTCGACCATGTCGGGCGTGGGCTCGCGCGTGGTCAGGTACTGCAGTCCCATGCCGGGCGCGCGCACGACGCGCGCAAGCAGGCTGTCCGACGCGGCCGCAAGCCGGAGCACTTCGTACGAGATGCCGGCCACGACCGGCAGAAACACGAGCCGTGTGGCAAAGCGCAGCAGAAAGTTCTCGCTGTACGGCAGCATCGCGAAGAACAGGATCGATACGGCCATAACGAGGAACAGATAGTTCGTGCCGCAGCGCGGGTGCAGCCGCGAATACCGCATGGCGTTCCCGACGGTCATCTCCGCCTCATGCTCGTAGCACGCGATCGTCTTATGCTCCGCGCCGTGGTACATGTACAGGCGCCGGATGTCCTTCATCACCGCGATGATACTGATATAAATAAGGAAGATCAGCAGCCGCACGACGCCCTCCGTCAGGCTCTTGACGATGGAGCGCGCGCCCTCAGTCCAAGGGATGAGCTGCGTGGTGAGCGACGGCAAAAAAACAAACAGGCCGACCGCGAGCCCTATGGCGAGCACGGCCGCGATCCCGATGGTAATGTCCATGGCGGACTTATTGAACCTTTTGGCGAGCCATTTCTCAAACGCGTCCGGCTCCGCCTCCGCGCCGAACAGCTCCGCGGAGCGCATGGTCATCCGCATGCCGCCGGCGAGCGACTCGATAAACACCACCACGCCGCGCACGACGGGCAGCCCAAAGAACGTGCCCTTCTTGGCGCGCGTTTCACTCCGCGTATATTCGGTTACGATACTGCCGTCGGTCTTGCGGACCGCGAGCGCGAGGCCGCCCGCGGGCGTTTTCATCATCACGCCCTCGAGCACCGCCTGGCCGCCCACCGTGCATCGCTTCATGACTAAGCCTCCAAATCATCCGTTCGCATATTGCAAAAAAGCCTTCCCGAGGAAGGCTTTTTCCTGCCACGGCTTACAGTCCGTAGCGCTTCTTGAACTTGTCGACGCGGCCGCCGCTGTCCACAAGCTTTTGCTTGCCGGTGAAGAACGGATGGCATTTGCTGCAAATTTCAACCGAAAGCTCCTTTTTCGTGGAGCCGGTGACAAACGTCTCGCCGCAGGCACAGCGTACGACAGCCTGACCGTACGCGGGATGGATCTCTTTCTTCATGGTGCGCTCACTCCTTCGCAAAAAACCGTTACCTCGGCTATTATACATAGGCGGGCCGTAAAAAGCAACTGTTTTTTCAGAAAAACAGGGCCTTATTTGCCGAAGCGGTTCTGCGAAGAGGTCGTGTATCCTTCCTTCTCGTAGATGTTGACCCAGTCCTTGAGGCGCTGCAAAAACTCCTCGTTCGTGTTCGTCTTTTCGAGCATGTTGATGAACTGCTCGGTCACCTCGGCCGGGTTCCCGCCGGACAGCACGCGGCGGATCGTGCGCACGCCCTCGAGCTCCTCCTTCGAGAGCAGCAGGTCCTCCCGGCGCGTGCCGGACTTGTAGATGTCGATCGCCGGGAAAATGCGGCGCTCGGACAGCTTGCGGTCTAAATGGATCTCCATGTTGCCCGTGCCCTTGAACTCCTCGTAGACCATGTCGTCCATGCGGCTGCCCGTCTCGGACAGCGCGGTCGCGATCACGGTCAGGCTCCCGCCGTTTTCGATGTTGCGCGCGGCGCCGAAGAAGCGCTTCGGCTTATGCAGCGCGCCCGGGTCCATGCCGCCGGAGAGCGTGCGCCCCGTCGGCGGGATCGTCAGGTTGTACGCGCGCGCAAGCCTCGTCAAGCTGTCCATCAGGATCACGACGTCCTTGCCCTGCTCGACCAGGCGCATCGCGCGCTCGAGCACCATCTCGGCCACGCGCGTGTGATGCTCCGGCAGCTCGTCGAACGTCGAATACAGCACCTCGCCCTTGATCGAGCGCTGCATGTCGGTCACTTCCTCGGGCCGCTCGTCGATGAGCAGCACGATCAGGTGCGAGTCCGGATAGTTGGTCGAGATGCCGGTCGCGATGTTCTTTAATAGCGTCGTCTTGCCCGCCTTGGGCTGCGACACGATCATCGCGCGCTGGCCCTTGCCGATCGGCGCGATCAGGTCGATCAGCCGGATGGCGAGGGTGTTCTTGTTGCCCGGGCACTCGAGCGTATAGCGCTCGTTCGGGAATATCGGGATCAGTTCCTCAAACGGCTTGCGGTCCGCGATGTTCTCCGGCGGCTCGCCGTTGACCGCGGTAATGTACAGAAGCGCGAGGAAGCGCTCGCCCTCCTTCGAGGGACGCGTCTTGCCCGTGACGAGGTCGCCCGTCCGCAGGCCGAAGCGGCGGATCTGCGCGATCGAGACATACACGTCGCGCTGGCCGGACAGATAGTTTTCGGAGCGCAAAAAGCCGTAGCCATCCGGCAGAACCTCGAGCACACCCTCCGCGTCGCCGCATTCGCCGGTCTGCAGCATCTCCGGCACGGCGGGGTTGCTCGTGCCGTAGTCCTTGTTGTAGTATCCTTCCTGCCGGTTGCGGTAGCGATGCTCCTCGTCGAAGCCCTGCTCGGAATAGTTCGGCTGCTGGTAGCCCTGCTGATAATTGCCCTGCGAATAGCCCTGCTGCTGGTAGCCGCCCTGCTGCTGCTGATAGCCGCCCTGCGCGTACCCCTGCTGGTAGTTGCCGCGGTTGCCGTATTGATTCTGATAGCCCTGCTGATAGCCGCCCTGCGGGTTTGCGTAGGAGCGGCGCTGCTGATAGTTGCCGCCCGTGTAGCCGCCGCCCTGGCGGTTGCCGTCGTAATAGGGCTTGTGCGGCTGATACGTGCCCTGCGGGCGCGGCGTGTACGCGCGCTGCCGCGGATACGGCTCCTGCTCCGGCCCGTCGGCCTGCGGATTTGCGGCGGGAGCGGCTGCTCCCGGCTCCGCGCCGGCCGCCTCCCCGTCCTCGCCTTCCACGGCCGCCGCTTCAATATGCGCGGGGACCTTGCCGCCGGCCATGATGATCTCGACGAGCTCGGATTTCCTGAATTTTGTCAACGATTTCACACCCTGCAGCTTGGCAATTTCGCGCAAATCTCCAAGGCTTTTGGCCTCCAGCTGTTCCTTATTCAAAATGATGCTACTCCTCTCATGACGGAAACGATCAATCTGTCCGGTTTAAATAACATGGATATGCCCTTTCAGATGCAGTTAGCATACTGAAATTTAAAGGGCTTGTCAAGCGCGCGCGACATCTTTTACAAAACATTCCCCGCTTGTGACACATTTCGTTCCGCCCGACGTTTCCTGGCGCTTTTTGGGCGTTTATAGCGAACGGTCACGCGCGAATTTCCCGAAAAAAGGCGAAAAATAGCGGTCATCTTTTCCGCAAATTTCAAGTTATTTCCACCCCGCCGGCGCGCAAATCCCCCCCGCCCGCCCGGAGCGGCATACGGGGGCCGCCGCACTCATATATGTAATGTGACGACGGAATTGGACAACGGAGGGAAGCGTATGGAGCGAAGGGAAGGCGACCTTGGAAAGCTGCGGTCGCGCGCGCACAGCGTGCACATCGACAACCGCATGCGCATCAGCGTGACGGGCGTTTTGGACGTGCAGAGCTTCAACGAACAGGACGCGATGCTCATCACCGAGGCGGGGCCGCTGAACATCGTGGGCAACGGATTGCACCTGACGAAGCTGAACCTTGAGGACGGTCAGATCAGCATCGAGGGCGAGCTGCTCGCGATGGATTACGAGCCGGAGGAAGCGGAAAAGCGCGGCCTGTTCGGGAAGATGTTCCGGTAGGCGGACGTGGACACCACGCTTCTGCAGGGCTACGAACTGATGACCTTCCTCTACGGCGGCATCGTGCTCGGCGCTGCCTACGAGCTGCTCGATTTTTTGCGGAGGTGGCTGGCGAACCGCTGGTTTCAGCATGCATGCGACTTTCTGTTTGTGATCGCGTTCGGGTTTACGATCGCCGCGTCGTTCTACATCGCAAACGGCGGCGAATTTCGCGCGTTCGGCGCGCTCGGCATGCTCGCGGGCTTCTTCGCCGTCCGCGTCACGCTCGGGTGGGCGCTGCGGCGCGTAAAACCGTGACGGCTTTTCATTCTCCCCGATTTGTGCTATACTACTTCCATGGCAAAATCGTTTACACAAAAACGCGCGTTCCGGCTGCGGCCGCGCTATATCCTGCTGGCGTTCCTTTTGACGTTCTTCATCCTCGGCGGCGTCTATCTCTCGCAGCAGACCACGCTCACGTCCATTGCCGAGCAGAAGGCGGAGCTGCAGCTCAGGCTTGACGCGGTCAAGGTCGAACAGGAGCGCCTCGAGCGCATGCTCGAATACATGAAGACCGACGAATATCTGATGCAGTACGCGCGCGAGAAGCTTGGGTACGTGTTTCCCGACGACATCAAATTCTATGCGCCGGAGGGCGAGAGCAACTGACCGAACGGAAAAACAAAGGAGCGGGACCATCGCGTCCCGCTCCGTTTTTTATGCCGTTTCGCGCTCAGTTCATTTCCGAGAAGTTTAAATCCGTCTTGTTGCCGATGAGGATCGCCAGTTCAAGATAGCTCCCGTCCCGGTAGACGCGGACGGTGACCACGTCGCCGATATCCATCGAGGTCACGATGTCGATCAGCTGATAGTGGTCGGTCAGCTTCTGCCCGTTCGCCTCGACGATCACGTCGCCGGCCGCGATCCCCGCGCGCTGCGCGGGTCCGCCCTTGACGACGTTTTCGACCAGAGCGCCCCGCGGAATGCCTTCCTGCTCGGACATCACCTCGGTCACCGTCGACACCATGATGCCGATGCCCGGGCGCTTGATGCTGCCCTCGGTTACGAGCTTCTCCATGATCTCGAGCACGTGGTTGATCGGCAAAGCAAAACCGATGCCCTCGGCCGCCACCGGGTTGCCGAACGAGTCGTAGCCCGCGGTGAACGACTTGGCGCTGTTGATGCCGATCACCTCGCCCTTCATGTTCAGAAGCGGGCCGCCGCTGTTGCCGTAGTTGATCGCGGCGTCGATCTGCAGATACGTGTTCGTGTAGTTGTCGATCGTGATCTCGCGCGCCTTGGCGCTGACGATGCCGAACGTCAATGTGTTGACCAAACGGTCGGAATCGAGCGGGTTGCCGATGGCGAGCACGTACTCGCCCACGCGCACGTCCTCCGAATTGCCGCACTTGAGCGGCTGCAGCCCCTGCGCGTCGACGCGCAGCACCGCAACGTCCGTCTCCGTGTCGGAGCCTATGATCTCCGCGTCGATCTCATTGCCGTCGGCAAGCTTTACGGTCACAACTTGTGCGCCGTCGACAACGTGCGCGTTCGTGAGCACATAGCCATCGCTCGAGACGAGAAAGCCCGTGCCCGTGCCGTAGACGGTGAGCATCTCCTTGTCGCCGACCGGCATCTCGACATAGTTGATCACGCCCACCACGCTCGGCGACACCGCGTCGAATATGTCGGGGATCGGATTGTCGCCCGTGCCGGGGATGACGGGCGCAATGCCGTCGAGCTGCGGCATCTCGCGCGGAACGGCCGGCGTCGCGGTCGGCGTGGGCGCGGCCTGCTCGGCGGGCTTGTTGGGCGTCGCAGCCGCGGCCGCGGTCGGCACAGGGGTCGGGGTCGCCGCCGCCTGCGCCGCGCTGTACCGGCTCTTTTCATAGACGAGCAGCGTGACTAGGCCCGCCAGCAGCAGGATGAGCAGCGTGACGACGATCGCAAAAAACGCGCCGCCGCGCTTTTGCGGCCTCTCCTCAAAGTTCTGAAACGCCGGACCGGAACCGTATTCGTACTTATCCAACTTTTTTTCCTCCATCCTGAATGCGTTTGGGCGCGGGCGCGCGCTTGAGCGTGAACGTAAACGTGCTCCCCTTCCCCTTTGCGCTCTTGAGCGTAATCGTCTGGCCGTGCTGGTCGATGATCCGCTTCACGATCGAAAGCCCCAGCCCCGTGCCGCTCTGCTTGGTCGGCGTGTGCGCCTTCTCGACCTTGTAGAAGCGGTCGAACACATGCGCGATGTCCTCCTCCGGTATGCCGTAGCCGGAGTCCTGAATCGCCACGTACACCTCGCGGCGCAACGCGTACGTCGCGATGCGCAGCTTGCGCTCGTCCGGCGAATACTTGAGCGCGTTGTCGATCAAATTCCGCAGCACCTGCGAGATCTGCGCGCTGTCCGCCTCGACGTAATACTGGTCCTGCGCGAACTTGACGTCGACTTCCGTGCGCTTTTCATAGATACGCGCCTCGAACGTGATCAATGTGCGGCGGATCAGCTCGTTGATGTCGAATATCTCGAGCTTGAGCGCGGTCTTGCCGGACTCGATGCGCGCAAGGTCTAGAAGGTCGTTCACCATCGTGGTCATGCGGCGCGTCTCGGAGAGCACGATGTTGATGTACTTGTCGTATTCGTCCGGGCCGATCGTGCCGTCCTGCATCGCCTCGAGAAAGCCGCGCATAGACGTTAAGGGGGAGCGCAGCTCGTGCGAGACGTTCGCCACAAAGCTGCGGCGCGTCGCCTCGAGGTCCTTGAGCTGATCGGCCATAGCGTTGAAGCTGATGGCCAGCTGCGTGGCCTCCTCGGTGTTGCTGATCGGGATGCGCGCGTTGTAGTCGCCCTTGCTGTAGCGCTGCACGACCTCGTTGATCTCTAAAAACGGCTTGGTCAGAAGCGTCGTGGAAAAATACACGACGATGATCGCAATCAACGACGCGACCAGCGCAATCAACACGGTCTCGATGTACACCGTATACGCGGCGGTGTTGACGTCCGACACGTCCGTGTGGAACAGAATCACGGTCTCGGACCCGTCCTGCTCGTAGAGCGAGCGCGACGCGGTCAGGACCGGGAAGTCCACGTGCGACTCGTACCGGTTGAGCTGCTCCTCGCCCGCCTCGTTCGTTGAAATGAGGAGCGTCCTTAGATCCGCGTCGGAGTAGGCAAGCTCGGCCAGCGGCTCCCATTTCGCGTCGTCGTAGTACGCTTCGTCCGCGCCGTTTGCGCGGATGATCTGGATCAGCCCGCCCGCATACCGCGCGATCACACGAAGCTCCGTCTCGACGCCGGACGTATGGAACCCGGTCGTCGCCTTTGCGTACAGGTCCGCGACGGCCTCCGCCTCCCGGTGGACCGTCAGCTTCCGCTGCCGCATTGCCTGCCCCTGCAATAAAGCAGCAACCGTTATGCCGGTCAATAGAAGCATTGCAAGCATAACGGTCATGAAGGCTGTCAGCATACGGGAGAACAGAGTTCTCAGGAGGTCCTTGCGCATGCGTCACTCACTGCTGCTCAAATTTATAGCCCACGCCCCAGACGGTCTTCAGCTGCCACACGTGGTCCTCGCCGAGCTTCTCGCGGATGCGCTTGACGTGCACGTCCACGGTGCGCGAGTCCCCGAAGAAATCGAAGCCCCAAACCTGCTCCAGCAGCTGCTCCCGCGTGAATACTTTGCCCGAATGCGCGGCAAGAAAATACAGAAGCTCGATCTCTTTGGGCGGCATCTCAAGCTGGCGGCCGTCGAGCACGACCGCGTAGTTTTCGAGCGAGACGGTCAGCCCCGGCAAAACGATCGTTTTCTCCGGCTCCGACGGGGCGCTCCTGCGCAGCACCGCCTTGATGCGCGCGATCAGCTCCTTTGCGTCGAACGGTTTGGAGATATAGTCGTCCGCGCCGAGTTCGAGCCCCTGCACGCGGTCGCCCGTGTCCCCTTTGGCCGTCAGCATGATGACCGGCGTATCGCTCTCCATGCGGATGTCGTGCAGCACCGCCCAGCCGTCCTTGCCGGGCAGCATCACGTCCAGCACGACGAGCGACGGACGCGTTTCGTGGAACACCGGCAGCGCGGACAGCCCGTCCGCGCACGTGACGACCGTAAACCCCGCCTTTTTCAGGTACAGCTCAATGATCGCCAGTATGTTTCTGTCATCGTCAATGACCAGAATGGTGTTGTTGTCCATCGATCCACCTCGAATCCATCGATCTGCAGCAAAGAAACGATCCCTGCATTTGGGGATAGTATACCATAGGTTTCACTGGATGCGCAACGCGTACGCCGCGTCAAAATCGAACGAGGGCAATTCGCCCTTGCCGGCAGGCCGTTATTTCAGCGTCACGACCGTCACGCCCGCGTCGCCCTCGCCGTACGCGCCGATGCGGAAGGACTTGACGCGCGGGTTTTGCCGCAGGTAGTTCTGCACGCCGGTGCGCAGCGCGCCCGTGCCCTTGCCGTGTATGATCGCAAACTCCTTGATGCCGGTCAGCTCGGAATCGTCGATGTAGCGGTCGATCTCGATGACCGCCTCGTCCACGAGCCGGCCGCGCAGGTCCAGCTCGAGCCGTCCCCCGCGGTCCGCGGTCAGCACGGCCTTTCCGGAGGAGACGGGCTTCTCCTTCCGCTGTTCCACAAGGCGCAGATCGGACAGGCTGACCGTCATCTTGATCACGCCGACCTGCACGGCGACCTCGCCGCGCTCGTTCAGGCTCTTCAGCACGGAGCCCTCCTGGTCGAGGCTGAGGATGCGCACGCGCTGGCCGGGCAGCACCGTGTCCGGCACGCCGCCATCTGCGCCCTCGGCGCTCGTCAGCCGCTCGGAAAGCTGCTCCTCGCTGCTCCTTGCCGCGTCGCGCGCGCCCTGTATCGCCCGCTCGAGCGCCTTTGGGTCGATGTCCTTGACGGCGCGCAGCTCGCGGATGAGCCGCTCCATCTCCGCGCGCGTCTCGAGCACCATCCTCCTTGCGTCGTCGCGCGCTTTTTGCCGCAGCGCCGTTTTCTCGCTCTCGAGCTTCTCCTGCTCCTTTTTCAGCGCCGAGCGAATCCGCTCGGCCTCGTAACCCGCTTCGCGCGCTTCGTCGCGCGCGCGCTCCGCCTCCCTGCGCGCCTGTTCCGCGCCGGAGAGCACGTCCTCGAACGCGACGTCCTTCTTCTCCAAAAACTCCGCCGCACGCGCGATGACGCCGTCCGAAAGGCCGAGCCGCTTTGCGATCTCGAACGCGTTCGACTTGCCGGGGATGCCGACGAACAGCCGGTAGGTCGGGCTGAGCTTGTCGACGTCGAACTCCATCGACGCGTTCTGCATGCCGGGATGCATCAAAGCAAACGCCTTGATCTCGCTGTAGTGCGTCGTCGCCAATGTGCGCGCGCCCGCCTCGTAGAGCGACTCCAGTATCGCCTGCGCGAGCGCCGCGCCCTCGACCGGGTCCGTGCCCGCGCCGAGCTCGTCGAGCAGCACGAGCGAGCGCTCGTTCGCGTGTTTTAGAATGCCGACGATGTTGTTCATATGCGACGAAAACGTGGACAGCGACTGCTCGATCGACTGCTCGTCGCCGATGTCCGCGAACACCTCGTCGAATACCGAGAGCGTCGTGCCGTACTCGGCGGGCACAAACAGGCCGGACATCGCCATCAGCGTAAACAGTCCGACGGTCTTGAGCGTCACGGTCTTGCCGCCGGTGTTCGGGCCGGTCACGATCAGCGTGCGGAACGCGCCGCCGAGCCAGATGTCGATCGGCACGACCGTGTCCGGGTTCAGCAGCGGATGCCGCCCCTTTTTGATCTCGAGGTATCCGGCCTGGCCGAGCTTCGGCCGCTGCGCGCGCTGCTCGCGCGCCAGCACCGCCTTGGCGAAAATCAGGTCGAGCGTGCCAAGCACCGTCAGGCTCGTGTACAGCTCGTCCGCGTACGGCTCCACCATCGCGGTCAGCGTCGCCAATATGCGCTCGATCTCCGCCTGCTCCTCGGACTGCAGCCGCTTAAACTCGTTGCCAAGCTCGACGACGGCGGCCGGCTCGATGAACAGCGTCGCGCCGCTGCCGCTCTGGTCGTGCACAAGCCCGCTCACCTGCGCGCGGTACTCCGCGCGGACCGGCAGCGCGTAGCGGCCGTTGCGCATCGTGATGATCGGCTCCTGCAAAAACTTTTGCGTCGCGGGGCTCTTGATCATGTTGTTCAGCTTTTCGCGCACGCGCTCGTTGACGACGCGCATCTGCCTGCGCACGCGCGCAAGCTCGGGCGACGCGTTGTCGGCGATCTCCTCCTCCGAGAGGATGCAGCGCGCGATCTCCTCCTCGACGGAGCGGTGCGACGAGAGCTTGTTTGCCATCAGCGCAAGCCTGTCGCAGCCGTCCGACTCTAAGATCTGCTCGCGCGCCGTTCGCGAAACGGCCAGGCAGCGCTGGATATTGAGCAGGTCGCCCGCGGACAGCGCGTAGGCCGCGTGCGCGCGCTTGAGCACGTCACGTATGTCCGGAAACGCGGATATCGGCGTGCGGCCTTGGTGCCGGTACACGCCGTACGCCTCGTCGGTCTGGCCAAGCAGCGTCTCCGCGTCCGCGTATGTGCGCGCGGGCCGGAGCGCAACGGCGTACTCGCGGCCGATGTCGGAGGCGAGGTGTTCGCAGAGCCGTTCGATGATTTTGTTGTATTCCAGCGTGGCAAGCGCCTTATCGTTCATGGAATGTTCTCCGTTTTTTCAGCCCGCTTTTACTCGGGCAGTCACATGATTGTACCATGCAGGCTAAAAACGCGTCAATGAAAAGGCGCGGCCCCTTTTACCGGGCGCCGCGCCTCCTGATGTATCGGTTCGGAAGTTATTTGCTGGTGCTGCCGCCGCCACTCATATTATTCTGAGCGTACGCGATCATGCGCTTTACCATTTCGCCGCCGATTGAACCCGCGTCGCGGGAGGTCAGATCACCGTTGTAACCCTGCTTGAGATTGACGTTCAGCGAACTGGCCACTTCGGACTTCAGGCTGTTCAGCTTCGTCTTGCTTTCCGGAACCAGAGCTCCATTGCGTGCCATAATGCTTTCTCCTTTCGTAAATTTATTTGAACCCGTTCAGGTTTCACTGCATGTTCTGTTCGGAGTACGCAATCATGCGCTTCACCATTTCGCCGCCGATCGAACCCGCCTCGCGGGAGGTCAAGTCACCGTTGTAACCCTGCTTCAGGTTTACGTTCAGCGAATTGGCAACCTCAGATTTCATGCTGTTCATCTTCTCCTTCGCCTGAGGAACAAGACTGCCGTTTCTGGCCATTCAATTCACCTCCTTCACTGGATGTACTGTTAATTTGCACAAAACCGTTTAAACTATGAATGGAAATAAATGAAATCCATACAAAAAATGCCCGCGCGCAGGCATTCAGCTTTTGATAACAATTAGTATGGCAAAAATGCGTTTAATTCATTGAAATTTGACCAAAGCCCGCGCGGTATATTTGATGCGCACGCATGCATAGAGCGGCGCTGCGCGCGTCTTTTTGCATGATGACCGCCGAGCACGCGCTCTTGGCTTCCTGCAGGAGCGCCGCGTCGGACATGCCGAACACCAGTTCAGACGCGCCCATGCCGCTCTGCAGCGTGCCGAGCAGCTCGCCGTAGCCGCGCATGGCGAAGTCCTTTTCCGCGATCAAAAACCCGTCCGACGTTTCGATCATCGTTTTGACGCGGGCAAGCGCCGCCTCGGACGGCTGCTCGCAGAGCAGAAAGCAATAGCTCTTCTGTTCGCCGCGGCCCACGCGGCCGCGCAGCTGATGCAGCTGCGCAAGGCCGAAGCGGTCCGCGCTCTCGACCACCATCACGGACGCTTGCGGCACGTGCACGCCGACCTCGATCACCGTTGTCGTCACGAGAATTTTCGTTTCGCCCGCGTTGAATTTTGCGATCGCGCGCGCCTTCTCGCCCTCGCGCATGCGGCCGTGCAGAAGGCCGACCGGCACGTCCGGCAAAAGCGCGCGCAGCTCCTCGCACAGCGCCGCGGCGGACACGCCGGGCAGTTCCTCGGACTCGTCGATGAACGGGCATACGGCGTACGCCTGCCCGCCGCGCCCGGCAAGCTCGCCCAAAAACCGGTACATGTCCGCCCGCCTGCTCCGCGGGACATAGCGCGTGACGATGCCCGGCCGGTTCGGCGGCAGCTCGTCGAGCACGGACACATCCAGGTCCGCAAACAGCATCAGCGCGAGCGTGCGCGGGATCGGCGTGGCCGACATGACGAGCACGTGCGGCGCGTTCCCTTTTTCGGCGACGCGCGCGCGCTGGGACACGCCGAACCGGTGCTGCTCGTCCGTCACGACGACGCCGAGGGAACGAAATTCTACATCCGCGGAGAACAGCGCGTGCGTGCCGACAACGATAGCCGCGCGCCCGTCGGCGATGCGGGCAAGCGCGTCCTCGCGCGCGCTCTTCTTCATGCCGCCGGTCAAAGGGCACACGCGCTCGCCGAACATTGCGGCAAGCGTGCGCGCGTGCTGCGCAGCCAGTATCTCGGTCGGCGCCATCAGCGCGCCCTGCATGCCGTTTTCGACCGCGGCAAACAGCGCGAACATCGCCACAGCCGTCTTGCCGGAGCCGACGTCGCCCTGCAAAAGCCGGTTCATCGGCCGTTTTTGCGAAAGGTCGCGCGCAATCTCATGCATCGCGCGCGTCTGCGCGCCGGTGGGCTCGAACGGCAGCAGCGCATTATAGCGCTCGAGCAGCCCCGCGCAATCGAGCGCGACGCCGTTTTGCCGCGCCGCGTCGCCGCGGCTCTGCTCGACGGCAAGCAGATAGACAAGCGCCTGCTCGAACGCGAGCCTGCGCCGCGCCGCGCATTTTAAGGTTTCGTTCTGCGGGAAATGCGCGTTTTGATACGCGTCGGGCAGGGGCATGAGGTTGTACTGGGTTAAAACCGATTCCGGCAGCGTCTCTTCGATTTTTCCGTCGAGCGCGATTAGCGCGCCGCGCACGGCGTCGCGCATCACCCGTTGCGATAGGGCCGCCGGCAGCGAATACACGGGCAGGATGCCGGGCGCCGTTTCCGACAGCATTGGATTCTGCAGCGACCGCCCGCGCGAAAGGTCCGCGCGGCCGCAGATGTACAGCCGCTTGCCGATCGGGATCTGGTTTTTGCGGTACGGCTGGTTGTACCATTTCAGCGAGACCTGCCCGCTCTCGTCCTCCGCCTTCGCGGTCACGATCACGAGCCCGCGCACGCGCGCGATCTTCGGCTCCGAAACGACCGCAGCCTGCACCATGCAGGGCTTGCCGTGCACGAGCTTTGCCGCCGGCACGGGCTGCGAATAGTCCAGATAGCCGCGCGGCAGCATAGAAAGAAGCCCCTCCGCCGTGGCGACGCCCATGGCCGAGAACAGCTCCGCGCGCTTCTTTCCCACGCCCCTGATCGATTCAATCGGTAACTGCGCCATTCTGAAAGAAAAACGGGCGGGTCGCCCCGCCCGTATGCTTTACCGTGTCATTCCACGGAGATGAAGTAGTAGTACAGCGGCTGACCGCCGCACGAGGCGATGAACTCGGCCTCCGGATACTGCGCCTCGAGCTCGGCAACCAGCGCGTCCGCGTTGCCCTCGTCCATGCCGTCGCCGTAGAAAATCGTGACGGTCGCGTCCGGCACGCCCTTCTTCTCCATCATCTTCTTGACGAGCAGCACGCTGGTCTCGTCGACGCTGCCGTTGACGACGCTGATGTGGTTGTCGAGCAGGCCGATGATGTCGCCCTGCTTGATCGTCTCGCCGTCGGCCTTGGAGTCGCGGACGGCGTAGGTGACCGCGCCCGAGACCACGCCGGCGAACGCCTTCTCCATGTTCGCCTGGTTCTCGTCGGCCGTGCCGTCGCGGTCGAACGCCATCGCGGCCGCAATCCCCTGCGGGATCGTCTTGGTCGGCAGCACGATTACGTTCTGCTTAACGAGCTGCCCCGCCTGCTGCGCGGCGAGGATGATGTTGCTGTTGTTCGGCAGCACGAACACGTTGCGCGCGTTGACGCGGCTCACCGCCTGCGCGATCGTGTCGATGCTCGGGTTCATGGTCTGGCCGCCGGAGATGATCGCGTCCGCGCCGAGCTCCGTAAACACCGCGTCGAGGCCCTCGCCCGCGCTGACGGCGACCATGCCGAGCTCCTTCTCGTTCTTCTTGCGCTCCTCCATGAGCTGCCGGTTCTGCTCGCGCATGTTCTCGATCTTGAGCTTATCCAGCTCGCCGAGCCGCAGCGCCATCTGCAGCACCTTGCCGGGCGCGTTGGAATGCACATGCACCTTGATTACGTCGTTGTCCATCGCGACGACGACAGAGTCGCCGAGCTTGTTGAGGTGGTCGCGGAATTTGTCGACGTCCTCCTCGCGGAACGCCTCGGAAGGACGCACGACGAAGAACTCCGTGCAGTACCCGAACTCGATGTTCTCGCCGGAGAAGCTGTCGCCGTCGAAAGCGGGGACCGTCGCGGTCTCCTGCTCGGGCAGCACGTAGTCCGCGATCTCCTCGCCGTCGAGCGAGAGCTTGAAGCCGCGGTAGATCGTGACGAGGCCCTTGCCGCCGGAGTCCACAACGCCCGCCTCGCGCAAAACCGGCAGGAGGTTTGGGGTGTCGGCGAGCGCGCGCTCACCCTCGTCGATCATCTCGTCGAACAGCCGGTATACATTCGCGCCACGCTCGGCAAATTCGCTTGCGCGCTCCGCAATCCGGCGCGACACGGTCAGGATCGTACCCTCCTTGGGCTTCATGACGGCCTTGTACGCCGCCTCGGAGCCCATCATGAGCGCGCGGGCGAGGAGCTTTGCGTCCATGCTCGTCTCGTCCTTGCAGGCCCGCGAAAAACCGCGGAATAATTGCGAAAGAATGACGCCGGAATTGCCGCGCGCGCCGCGCAGAGCGCCCATGCTGAGCGCGTCGGCGACCTGGCTGACCGGCGCGTTGTCGGGCAGGGAGCGCGTCTCCTTGACGGCGCTCGCCATGGTCATGGACATGTTCGTGCCCGTGTCGCCGTCCGGCACCGGAAACACGTTCAGCGCGTCGATTTGCTGCTTGTGCTTCTCCAACAGAGCGGCGCCCGCAATGATCATATCGCGGAACTGCGCGCCGCTGATCGTCAAATGATTCAAAACTTTGTTACCTCCGCCATCGCGAACGGCGAAAACCGTTTACGCGTTCTGCGCGCCCGTCTCCACGCGCACCGCTTCCACATGGACGTTCACGTTCCGAACGGGCAGGCCGGTCATCTCCTCCACGCGATAGCGCACATTGCTCTTGGTGTTTGCCGCCACGGCGGGCAGCGAAACGCCGTACTCCAGCGTCACGTACAGATCGATCTCAATTTCTTTGCCGTCGATCACGTTCACCCTGACGCCGCGCTTTAAGTTGTCCTTGCCGAACAGCTCGACGAACGAGTCCGCCGCCTTCTTGGCGTTCATGCCGACGATGCCGTAGTTCTCCACGGCAGCATAACCGGCGATGCTTGCGATCAGGTCGTCGTTCAGCGTGATCGTGCCAAGCGAGTTTTTGATTTCAGCAGCCATGGTAAAGCCTCCTCCGCCTTCTTAGCAGTTTATTGTACCAGACATACAAAAAATGCGCAACCTGTCATTCTTCGTCGGGCAGGTTGCCGTTGTGGAACACGTCCTGCACGTCGTCGTTGTCGTCGAGCATCTCGAGGAAGCGCTCGACCTTTGCCAATGTCTCCGGGTCCGTCACGTCGACGGTGTTCTGCGGGATCATCGCGATCTCGGCGGAGATAAACTCATACCCCGCTCCTTCGAGCGCCTCGCGCACGCCTGAGAACGCCGCGGGGTCCGTGTATACCTCAAACGCGTCGTCCTGCGGCACAAAGTCCAGCGCGCCCGCGTCGAGCGCTGCCATCATGACCTCGTCCTCGTCCATCAGCGCGGTCCGCTCGATGATGATCTGACCCTTTTTGTCGAACATCCAACCGACGCAGCCGCTGTTGCCGAGGTTGCCTCCGCTCTTGTCGAATATGTGGCGCATCTCGGCCGCCGTGCGGTTGCGGTTGTCGGTCACGACCTCGACGATCACGGCGATATTTCCCGGGCCGTAGCCCTCGTAGGTCGCCTGCTCGTAGATGACGCTGCCCGCCTCGCCCGCAGCCTTCTTGATCGAGCGGGCGATGTTGTCGTTCGGGACGTTGTTCGCCTTGGCCTTGGCGACGACGTCGCGCAGCTTGGAGTTGTTCGCTGGGTCCGCACCGCCCTCCTTGACCGCGATGGCGATCTCGCGGCCAATCTTTGTAAAGATCTTGCCGCGCTGCGAGTCGGTCTTTTCCTTCTTATTTTTAATGTTGGCCCATTTGGAATGCCCTGACATGGTATCCTCCTCCGTCTATTTCGAAACTTCGGCCAGTTTGTCGCGGATTAGCTGCATATCTGCCCACGCGTCGCGCTTTTTGGTTTCGTCGCGCAAAAGTGCCGCCGGATGATAGGTCGCGAGAAACCACACGCCGTTTCTTCTTTGCCACACGCCGCGGTCGCGCGTGATCCGTCCGTTCGGGTCGAGCAGGTACCGAAGCGCGATCGAGCCCAGGCACACGACGATCTTCGGCCGGATCAAAGCATACTGGCCGCGCAGGTACGGCAGGCACGCTTCCGCCTCGCTCGGCTCGGGGTTGCGGTTACCGGGCGGTCTGCATTTGACAACGTTTGCAATATACACGTCTTCGCGCTTCATGTCAATCGCCGCGAGCATCCGGTCGAGCAGGTGCCCCGCCGGGCCGACGAACGGCCGCCCGAGCCGGTCCTCCTCCTGCCCCGGTCCCTCGCCCACAAACATCAGCGCGGCATTGGGGTTGCCTTCGCCGAACGCCACGTGCGTGCGCGTCTCACACAGGCGGCATTTGTCGCATTTCTCGACCGCCTGCTTCAGCGTCTGCCAGTCATAGTGCACGAGCTCAGATATTTTCGGCCGCCTCCTCGTCCAGGATAAAGATCGCGTTTCCGTGCAGCTGCAGGTAGCTTGCCGGCATGGTCGGCACGATCGGCCCGTGGAAGATCGACGGCGCGACGGCCGCCTTGTTCGCGCCGGTGATCAGCACAACGAGCTTTCTTGCCGCCATGATCGTCGACACGCCGACCGTCACGACGCGCCCCTGCTCCGTGCGTTCGACATGCGTCACCGGGGCCAGCTCGCTTGCGGAAAAGTTATGCACGATGCTGCCGTCCGGACGCACCGAAAGAAACGCCAGGTCCATGCCGCCCGCCGAGATGATCTCGCTCTCAAAGTCGTTGCACACGAGGCTCCAGTCGCCCTTCTTCGTGTTCGGCAGGTGCCGGTCCACGGCCGGCTGGCCGACCTTGTCGAACAACGAGACGCAGAGCTGCTGGTAAATCGAGCGGTCCGTGTCGCTGCCGACCTGCTCGGAGAGGATGAACGCGATGACCTCGCTCCAGTCGAGCAGGCCGTCGCTCGTCATGCGCGTCAGCGCGCGGTACACGGGCACGAGCTCGGGCGAAAAGTCGAAGCCGATCACGCTCGCGGGCTTTTCGATGATCTGCGCGGCCAGCATCGTCGCGGCCGCGGCGCCCGCGATGGATTTGTCCCGGTAGACGAGGATGCTCATTTTGCAAGCTCCCCCTGGGCCGCCACGGTCTCGACAAACAGCAGCACGTCGCGGAAGACCTCGTCGCGGTTGATCTCGTTGAGCATCTCGTGCCTGCCGCTCTCGTAGAGCTTAAGCTCCACGTCGTGGCCGGTCGCGCGCAGCCAGGACGCGACCTGTTTCGGGCCCTTGCCCGCGCCGCCGACGGGATCGAGCGCGCCGGAGATCATGAGGATCGGCTTCTTCGGCACGCGCTTGGCCCAAGCGGAATTCGAGATCTCGGTCAGGCCGTCGAACACGTCGAGCATGGCGCGCGCGGTGAGCGGATACCCGCACAGCGGGTCTGCGGCGTACCGGTCGACGATCTCCACGTCGCGCGAGAGCCAGTCGTTGGCCGTGCGGTTGGGCCGGAACGCCTTGTTGTAGGAGCCGAAGCTTAAGTCGAACAGCGTCTTCGACGGCACCCTGCCGCCGGTTTTCTGAATCTCGCGCCTGGCAATCCATTTCCCGACCGCGAGCACGGGGTTTTTGCCGGCCGTGCCGGAGAATATGAACGCGTCGAAATCGTCCCCGTCCCTGCCCGCGTAGGTACGCGCAAGAAACGAGCCCATCGAATGGCCGAACAGCACATACGGGATCGCGGGAAAATCCGTCCGAACGAGGTCGCGCAGCGTGCGCATGTCCTGCACGTTGGCGTCCCAGCCGTTTTTGTCGCCAAAATAGCCAGACACGCCGCCCTCGCGGACGCTTTTGCCGTGGCTTGCGATGTCATGCCCATAGGCGAGCACGCCGTTCGCCGCGAGGAACGACGCGAACGCGTCGTAGCGGTCGATATGCTCGGCCATGCCGTGCGTGAGCTGGACTGCGGCGCGCGGTTCCTCGGGGACCCACATGCGGCAGCGAATATCGCAGATGCCGGTGGCGGACGGAAAATGCCGCTCTCGCTGTGTGATTTTCATGTTGCCTGCTCCCGTTTTCTACAAATCATTGCGTATGGATAAATAAGTATACCACGCTATGGCGGTATACTCAAGAATCGCGGCTCGGTTTTTCCATGGGTTTTCCAGGCGAATGTTTCCGGTTTTGGCGGTTCAGTCGCCGATTTCGAGCGTATGTGACGCGTAAAGCAGCAGCGCGTCGTCCGGATCGTGCGACACGAGCAGAATCAGCCGCGCGGCGCCGGACAATGCAGCCGCGGCCGACTTCCGGCTCTCCTCGTCGAGCCCGGTGAACGGTTCGTCCAAAAACAGCACGTCGCTTGAATAGCACATGGCCCGCGCGACGGCGACGCGGCGCGCCATACCGCCGGAGAGCTCGGCGGGCAGCTTATCGAGCGCGTCGGCAAGGCCGAGGGTAGACAGAGTATCGGCCGCTTTTTCCCCGTCGCAAACGCAGGCGACGTTCTCCAGCGCGGTTTTCCAAGGCAGCAGCCGGTCCTCCTGGAACACGAAGCCGATCTTCCGGCCCTCCAGGCCGGATATGCGGCCGGAGTCCGGCCGGATCAAGCCCGCCAGCGCGCGCAGAAGCGTCGTCTTGCCCGCGCCGGAAGCGCCGCGCACAAGCACGACGCCCTCGTCCGGCAGGGTTGCCGAGAACCGGTCCAGCACGGTCCGCTCACCAAAGCGAACGGTCAAATCACGAATTTTGATCATCCGCGTATCCTCCGCATCGCGCGCGAGAGCAGCCACTCAATCAGCATCGAGAGCAGCACGACGAGCAGCGTCCACGCGAACAGGTCGGCCGTCTCGAGCGTGAGCTTGGACTCGTACAACATATAGCCGACGGACCGTTTCGGCAGCGAAAGGATCTCCGCCGCGACGCCGGACTTCCACGCAAAACCGAGTCCGGTCGTGGCGGCGGCGAGGAACGCGGGCTGCACCGAGGGCGCGTACACGAGGCGCGCCGTTTTCCAAAACGGAAAGCGGAACGCGCGCGCCATCTCAAGGAGCTTTCTGTCGGTGTCGCGGATCGCGTTCAACACGGCCGACCAAACGATCGGCAGCACCATCAGAAACGAGATGAACACCGGCACAAGCCCCGAAACAAGCCAGAGGATCGCGAGCAGTATGATCGACGTCACCGGCGTGGCCTTGACCACGCCGCGCAGCGGGGCCAGAAGCGCGTCGGCAAATTGGCTTCTTGCGCACAGCGCCGCAAGCAGCACGCCGGACACGACGCCCGCCGCGTAGCCCGCCAGCACGCGCAGGAGCGTCAGCCCCGCTTTGATCCAGCTTTCCGGCAAGGCCAGAAGGCGGACAAAGCGGGCGACGGTCTCAATCGGCCCCGGCAGCAGCAGCCCGTTGCCGACGAGCAGGCCGGCCAGTTCCCAGGCGAACAGGTACGTCAGCGGGATCAGGACAAACCGGGTAAGAATATTGCGCTTAGCCGGCATACAGCTCGTCGCCGGGCAGCGCGCCGCCGACGGACTTCGGGTTGGCGTCGAAGAGAACCTTCAGCATCGCGGACACCGCAGCCTTCATCTCGTCGCCGCGCACGCACACGATGTTGCTGCGCGGGATTGCGCTCTTGGCCACCCCTTCGGACGGCACGATGCCCTGCGCCGCGACGACCGCCGCCGCGCCCGCGTCCGTGTTCACCTTGTCGACGGATGCAGAGACCTGGTCGAAAAACGCGTCGACGGCCTTCTTATGCGCGTCGTACACGCTCTTTTGCATCACGTAGCAGCCCTGCACGAGCTTCGTGTCGCTGACCTTGTTCCATTCCGCGGTCAGGTCGAGCGCGACGCGCGCGTTCGCGTTCTTAGCCAGTACTGCGGACACGTTCGGTTCCGGCAGCATCGCGAGGCTCGCTTCGCCGCTGGCGACCATCGCCGCGAGCGCCGCGTGCTCGCCGACGTACTCGACGGTCACGTCGGTCAGGCCGTTCTTCTCGAGCAGGTAGTTTAGGATATATTCCGGCGTGCTGCCCTGGCCGGACGCGTAGAGCGTCTTGCCGGCAAGGTCCGAAATCGACTGGACCGTTTCCCCGTTCTCAACGATGTAGAGCACGCCGAGCGTGTTCAGCGCGGCCACGACCACGGCGCCGTTGGTCTTGTTGTAGAGCGTCGCGGCCAGGTTCACCGGCACTGCGGCGACATCGACCTCGCTGCTGATCAGCTTGGCCGATATCGCGTCCGGCGCGTCGAACAGCTCGATCGAGTACGCGTCCGACGGCGCCGCGAGCAGGTACGCAAGCCCCATGCCGGTCGGGCCCTTCAGCGCGGCGACGCGCAGGGACACGTCGCTTTCGCGCTTGCAGCCGAACGCAAACAACAACACAACGATGAGAAGCAGGGCGAGAACGGTTCTTTTCATGTCAGATTTCCTCCAATAATGCAATCGTTTTTCTATCGCGCCGGATTTTCCCCTGCTCGGACAGCGCGTCGAGCGCGCGGTACAGCGTGGCGCGGCTGACACAGAGCGCGTCGGCCAGCGCCGTGAGCGGGTAGTCCGGGCTAAAAACGCCGTTTGCGGCGTTGTCTGCCAGGTAAGCGTACACGCGGTCCGCCACGTTCGGCTGCGCGAGGCCGTCAATGCGGCCGCTCAAAAACCGGATACGCGCGGTCAGATACCGTAGATAGTTTTCCACGATGCGGAAGTCCGCGCGCAGCATGCGGATAAGCGCCGCCTCCGGGATGTGCAGCACCCAGGCGCTCTTTGCCGCGACGATGTCCGCCACATAGTCGCCTGTCGCGCCGAACATGCCCGCCGCGCCGAACAGGTCGCCCGCAGACAGCACGCTCATCAGCATGCGGCTGTCCCCGGAGCGTTTCTCCACCGCCGCCTCGCCGTAAAGCAGGATGCCGAGATAGCTCTCCGCGTCGTCGCGCGAACGGATCCTTTCGCCGGACTCGTAGTGCGCCACGATTACGCCGTCCGTATTAAGCAGCGCCGCCGTTTCCTCGGGCGGGATGCCGGTAAACAGGAACGTTTTTTGCGCGATGTCGGCGTACGCGGCCGGGTTTTTCGAGCGGCTCATGGATTCCTTTCATTTCTGTTTCATTTGATACAGTTTCCAGAATCATTATAGGATTGCTGTCAACGTTTGTCAATGCTATACTATCGGTATGAAGAAGTTTATTTCGTGGAATGTCAACGGCCTGCGCGCGTGCATGGGCAAGGGGTTCGTGGATTTCGTAGCCGCGGAGGCGCCGTACCTGCTTGCGCTGCAGGAGACGAAGATGCAGCGCGGCCAGGCCGACGTGCCGCTCGAGGGTTATTTCGAGTACTGGAACAGCGCGGAGCGCCCGGGCTACTCCGGCACGGCGGTGTTCGCGCGCGAGGAGCCGCTCTCCGTCGCCTACGGCATGGCGCATGGCGACGGGCTCGACGGCGAGGGGCGCGTGCTGACGCTCGAGTATCCGGAGTTCTATTTTGTGACCGCCTACAGCCCGAACGCGCAGGAGGAACTGAAGCGCCTCGATGTGCGTATGCGCTGGGAGGATGCGTTCCGCGCGTATCTGACCGCGCTCGACCGGAAGAAGCCCGTGATCGTCTGCGGCGACCTCAACGTCGCGCACCGGGAGATCGACCTGAAGAATCCGAAGTCCAACCGCCGCAACGCGGGCTTTACGGACGAGGAGCGCGGAAAACTCACCGAGCTGCTCGAGGCGGGCTTTGTCGATTCGTTCCGCTTCCTGTATCCGGACGCCGTCGACGCGTACTCCTGGTGGAGCTACCGCTTCAACGCGCGCGAGAAGAACGTCGGCTGGCGCATCGATTACTTTTTGACCTCCGAGCGCATCAAGGAGAACATCGCGGACAGCCTGATATTGAGCCACGTCTACGGCAGCGACCACTGCCCCGTCTCGCTGCTTCTGGAGCTGTAGCCGCATGCGGATCATACTTGCTTCCGAGTCGCCGCGCCGCAGGGAGCTGCTCGCGCTGATGGGCCTGGACTTTACTGTCGTCACGAGCAACGTCGAGGAGACCGCGCCGGAGGACGCGTCCGCCGAGGAGACGGTGCGCGCGCTCGCGCTGCAAAAGGCGCAGGCGGTCGCGGCGCTGCACCCGGACGACTGCGTGATCGGCGCGGACACGGTCGTCGAGCTCGGCGGGGACATCCTTGGCAAGCCGCACACGCCCGAGAACGCGAAGCGTTATCTTTTGCGCATGCAGGGACGGCGGCACATCGTATACACCGGCGTGGCCGTGATTACAGGCGGCAAAGCCGACGTGCGCTGCTGCCGCACGGACGTGACGTTCTGCCCCATGAGCGAGGCCGAGATCGACTGGTACGTCTCGACCGGCGAGCCGCTCGACAAGGCGGGCGCGTACGGCGTGCAGGGCCCTGGCGGCGTGTTCGTCGATCGCGTCGAGGGCAACTATTTCAACGTGATGGGCATGCCGCTGCCGCTGCTGTACCAAATGCTCAAGAACGCGGGCGTGCTGACCGAAAGCCGGACATAGACCAAAATCGAATCGCATGAACGAGATTATCGAGGAAAAACTGAAGCTTCTGCCCCCGTCGCCCGGCGTGTACAAGATGCTCGACCGAAACGGCGACGTGATCTATGTCGGCAAGGCGGTTTCGCTCAAAAACCGCGTGCGGCAGTATTTTCAGTCGTCCAAATCGCACACCGCCAAGGTTTCGGCCATGGTCGCGCACGTCGCGGACTTTGAGACGATACAGGTCGCCAACGAGACCGAGGCGCTGACGCTCGAGAGCAACCTGATCAAGCAGTTCATGCCTAAATACAATATTCTGCTCAAGGACGACAAGCATTTCCCGTACGTGCGCATCAATATGAAGCAGAACTTCCCGAGTATCGACGTCGTCCGGCGCGTTAAGCGCGACGGCGCGCGCTATCTCGGGCCGTTTCTGTCCGGTACGCTTCTGCGCGGGAACCTTGCGATCATCCGCGACCATTACCCGGTGCGCCTCTGCAAAAAGGACATCGACCGCGCCATCGCCCGGCGCGAGCGGCCGTGCCTGATGTACCACGTCGGCAAATGCTGCGCGCCCTGCTCCGGAAACGTCACGCCCGAAGCGTACCACCAGATCCTCGAGGAGATCTGTTCGTTTTTATCCGGCAATACCGACGCGATCCTGCGCGGCCTGTACGAGCAGATGGAGCAATCGTCCGACGCGCTGGAGTTCGAGCGCGCCGCCGCGCTGCGCGACCGCATCAAGGCGATCGAGAGCCTGTCCGAGAAGCAGACCGCCATCGGCACGAACAAGGCCGTGCTGGACGTATACGCGCTCGGCCGCCTCGACGAGAACGTCGTCGTGTTCGCGCTGTTCGTGCGCGACGGCAAGGTCGTCGGCACGGAATCGTTCCGCATGGGCGCGGGCAGCGACGAATCGGACGCGGACATTCTCGCCGCGTTTATCGCGCAGTACTACGCCGACGCGGTCACGTTCCCGCCGGAGATTCTCCTGTATCAGGACGCGGCGGATATGGAGGGCATCGAGGCTTGGCTGACCTCGATCGCCGGAAAGCGCGTGCGGCTGCACCGGCCGGAGCGCGGCGACAAGCGGAAGCTTGCCGACCTTGCGTACCGCAACTGCATCGACGCGCTCGCCAAGGACGCGACGCTTCAGAAGCGCGCGTGGGAGCGCGGCGAAGGCGCGCTGTCGCAGCTTTCGGGCATACTCGGCCTTGAGAGCATCCCCGAGCGGCTCGAGTGCTTTGACAACTCGCACATCCAGGGCCGCGACACCGTCTCCTCGATGGTCGTGTTCACAAACGGCCAGCCGGACAAGAAGGCGTACCGGCGCTTCCGCGTCAAAGCCGACGCGGGCGGCGACGACTTAATCTCCATGCGCGAAACTTTGACGCGCCGCTTCGAGCACGCGCTGGCCAACGACCCCGGCTTTCTACCGCTGCCGGACCTTTTGATCGTCGACGGCGGCCGCACGCAGCTGTCCGTCGCGCTCGAGGTGCTCGCCGGAGCCGGCCTCGACTACATCCCAGCGATCGGTCTCGCCGAGGCGCACGAGCTGATTTACCAGCCCGGCGAGGAGCTGCCGCTTGAATTGCCGCGCAACAGCGCGTCGCTGCACCTGCTCGAGCGTATCCGTGACGAGGCGCACCGCTTTGCGATCACTTACCATCGCAGCCTGCGCCAGAAGAACGCGCTGTTCTCCGTGCTCGACGCCATCCCCGGCGTCGGCGACAAGCGCAAGCGCGCGCTGTTCGACGCGTTTGTCACGATGGGTGCTCTCAAGAACGCGACCGTCGAGCAGCTCGCCGCGGTCAAGGGCGTGGACAAGCGCACCGCGGAGGCGGTGTACGCGTTCTTTCGGCAGGAAGCGGAGGACGGGAAGGCGGAAAAGAGCGGGAGCGAGTAGGAACGGGGGACGATTTGGGAGTACGTTCGAGGGCCGCCTTCGAGCTCCCGCCAATTTGCAGGGGCGCTGCCCCTGCACCCCGCCAAAGGACCATAAGGCCCTTTGGAAACCCGAAGGAAGAAGCACGAAACCTGGTATCCGGCAGAAAGGGTTCCAAGGGTCTCAGACCCTTGGCGGAAGTTTGGAGGCGGAGCCTCCAACGTTTCTTTTTCTACAAGCACAGGCGGCGCTCGG
>CAZIRB010000018.1:21781-28198 GCA_964541695.1 uncultured Oscillospiraceae bacterium | reverse complement strand
GGCAAAGTCGACGGGCAGATGTCCGGCCGTCTGCGCCGCGTCGACGGCGAGCGGAATCCCGCGCTCGGCGCAGATCCTGGAAAATGCCTCGAGCGGGAACACGGAGCCGCAGACGTTCGACGCGTGGCTGACCAAAGCGAGCTTCGTGTTCGGCCGGATCAACGGGATTGCGTCCGCGGGGTCCGTCCTGCCGTTTTGGTCCGCCGGAATCCGCGAAAACGTCACGCCGTTTTCGGCAAGCTCGGTCAGCGGGCGCATCACGGCGTTGTGTTCGAGGCTGCTCACCAGCACGTGGTCGCCGGGGCGCAGACAGCCCTTCAAAATCAGATTCAACCCGTAGGTCGCGCCCGGCGTAAATACGACGTGGCTCTCGCCGCCCGGAAAATGGAACAGCCGGGCAAGCTGCGCCCGCGTTTCCAGCACCGCCGTCGCGGCGTCGGTCGCCTGCCGGTACGTGCCGCGGTTGACGTTCGCGCCGACCTCGTCGATATAGCGCTTCATCGCGTCCCCGACGCCCGGCGCCTTGGGAAACGACGTCGCCGCGTTGTCCAGATACAAAGCTGCCATGCACGTTCTCCATAACCGCCCGCTCCGCACCAATAAAACGCGTCAAGGCGGGCGCAAAATCGTTATCCTCATTATAGCATAACTCTTTTGGAAATCCATACGCATCCGCCTTGACCGGCAAAAAAATGTTGTGATGCGCGTTTCCCATTGCATCACGCCGGGAAATGCACGCGCGGCGAGGACGCATTTTGCGAAAAACCGCAAATACTAAGCCTGGCGCAGAACACGCGCCGGATTCGGAGGAGACTTCTATGGAGACCATCTGGACACAGACGGCGCAGCTGCCGAGCTTTCCCGCGCTGCAGGAGAACGCGTCGACGGACGTGCTCATCATCGGCGGCGGTATGGCGGGCATGCTGTGCGCGCATTTTTTAAAGGGTGCGGGGGTCGACTGCATGGTGGTCGAGGCGTCGACGATCGGCAGCGGCACGACGAAAGGCACCACCGCGGTGCTCTCCGCCCAGCACGGCACGCTGTATACGGAGCTGATCAAAAAGTTTGACGAGGAGACGGCGAAGCGTTATCTGTTCGCCAACCTGCTCGCGGTGGAGCAGTTCCGCGAGCTGGCAAAAAGGATCGACTGCGATTTTGAGGATAAGCCGTCGGTGATGTACTCGCTCGACGACAAGGATGCGCTTGCCCGCGAAGCGGAGACCGTCAACCGCCTCGGCTTCCCTGCGGAATACGTGACGCACACCGAGCTGCCGCTCAAGGTCGTCTCGGCCGTGCGCTATCCGAACATGGCCGAGTTCCATCCGCTCAAGTTTCTCGGCGGCCTTGCCGAGGGACTGCGCATATTTGAGCATACGTTCGTGCGGCGGCTCCGCGGGCACGAGGCGGAAACCGACCGGGGAAGCGTGCGCGCAAAGCGGATCATCGTCGCGTCGCATTACCCGTTCATCAACAGCCGCGGCCTCTATTTTGTGAAGATGTATCAGAAGCGCTCGTTCGTGGTCTCGCTCGAGGACATGCCCGCCCTCGGCGCCACCTACGTCGAGAATAAGGAGGACGGCATCTATTTAAGAAGCTACGGGAACCGGCTCATAGTCGGCGGCGGCGACAGCAGGACCGGCACGCGCAGCGGCTTTCCGAAGGTGTATGAGTTCGTGCAGCGGTACTATCCCAAGGCGCAGGCGAAGCTCTCCTGGGCCGCTCAGGACTGCATCAGCCTCGACGGCGTGCCGTACATCGGCGCGTACAGCCCGAATACGCCGGACCTGTACGTGGCCACCGGTTTCAACGAATGGGGCATGACCTCGTCGATGATCGCGGCACAGCTATTGACCGACCGGCTCACGGGCAAGGAGAACCGGTTTGCGTCCGTGTTCTCGCCGCAGCGCAGCATGATGCGCGGGCAGCTTTTGCAAAACCTGGCCGTGACGCTGGGCAATTTTGTATTGCCGACCGTGCCGCGCTGCTCGCACCTGGGCTGCTCGCTTAAATGGAACACGTTCGAGCAGACCTGGGACTGCCCCTGCCACGGCTCGCGGTTCGATCAGCACGGCAAATTGATCGACAACCCTGCCATGCGCGGTATCCGCGCGCGCCCGCGCGCCTAGAACGGCGTGGTGATGGGGATTGTGTATAAATAAGAGCGTAATTTCCCGCCGTGCTCACGCGCGCGCCTGGAGCAGCGTGGTGATGGGGTTTGTGTATAAATAAGAGCGTAATTTCCCGCCGTGTCCGCACGCCTGGAGCGGAACGATGATGGGCTTGCGTATTAGAGCGTGATATTTCCGCCGCGCCCGCGCGCCTAGAGCGCGTTGACCGGCGGCCGGCAGGCCCCGCCCTCGCAGGCATAGTACGTCGTTTTTTCGTTGACCAACGGATACTCCTTCGCGTCGGCAAGATGGAACGCCCAGTCCGAGCGAACGCGGATTTTGTCGAGGTCCCCGCGATCCGCGACCGTGCAATGGATGAGCCGGACGGGCAGAAGCGAATACAGATAGAACCCGTACCCCGTGGGATACGCGGCCGCTTCGGCGCTCATATAGACGCGCTGCTTCTCAAGCAGCCGCTCGATGTGCGGCTTTCCGGTCAGCAGCGCGAGCCGGGAAAGATTGTACGCCATCACGGAATTGCCCGACGGCAGCGCGGCGTCGCGGCTCTCCTTGATCTTTACGACCAGTCGCTCGTTGTTCGCGCCGGAGAAGTAGAAGCCGCCGCCGGTTTCGTCGAAGAACAGCTCCGCCGCGCGTTCGGCGTATCGCAGCGCGCGGGAAAGATACTCCTCCTCCAGCGTCGCCTGGTGCAGTTCAAGCAGCGCGAAGATATAGTACGCGTAATCGTCCAAAAATCCCGGGCCCAGCCGCTTTCCCGCCGATTGGCCGGAGAACAGCGTTGTTTCCTCCGTCAAGTTGCTTGCAATAAACGCCAGCACGCGCCGCGCGGCCAAAAGATACCGTTCCTCGCGCAGGATCCGATAGGCGGCGGCACAGGCGGCGGCAGCGAGCGCGTTCCAGCCGGTCAACAGCTTCGTGTCCGTCTGCGGCAGCGGCCGCGTCCGGCGGTATTCGTAAACCTTTGGCAGCAGCGCGTCGATCGGGTCGGTCAACTGCTCCGCGGCAAGCAGGTTCGGCACGTTGCGGCCCTCGAAATTTCCCTGCGCAGTGATGCCGTACCGGCGGCAGAACGTCTCACTGTCCTCGCGACCCAGGAGCTTTCGCAGTTCGTCCGGTGTAAACAGGTAGTACCGGCCCTCGCCCTCCTCGGAGTCCGCGTCCTGCGCAGTCCAGTACCCGCCCTCGGGCGCGCGCATCTCCGCCTCCAGATAGGCAAATATCCGCTCTGCCACGCCGCGGTACAGCGACTTTTCGGTCGCCTCATACGCGTGCGCATAGGCCAGCAGGAGCATTGCGTTGTCATAGAGCATTTTCTCAAAATGCGGCACGAGCCAGTATTGGTCCGTGGAGTAGCGCATAAAGCCGCCGCCGACATGGTCGAATATGCCGCCGCGGTACAGCATTAGCAGCGTCTTTTCGGCCATGTGCGGCGCGGTGCGCAGTAAAAACAGCAGGTTGTGCGCGGACGGAAACTTCGGCGCAATGCCGAAGCCGCCGTACTCGGGATCGAACGCGCGGTCAAAGCGCTGCACCGCCTTTTCAACCAACGTTTCGGAGGAAACGGGGTCGGTTTCCCCGCCCATGTCCGCGAGCACCGCGGCGACCGCGTCGCCGCCGGCGATCAGTCTCGCCCGATCCGTTTGCCACGCCTCGCCGATGGTGCGGATCAGCTGCAGAAAAACGTGCCTGGGAAAATACGTGCCCGCATAGAACGGCTTCCCGTCCGCGTCCATGAATATGCTCGTGGGCCAGCCGCCGCCGCCCGTCATCGCCTCGCAGGCGCGCATATAGACGCCGTCGACGTCCGGCCGCTCCTCGCGGTCGACCTTGACCGGTACAAAATACCGGTTCAGCTCGCGCGCGACCTCGCCGTCCTCAAAGCTCTCGTGGGCCATGACATGGCACCAATGGCAGGTACATCATCGCGGACAGGTCAGCTATACCCAATCGATAGAAAGACCGGCTTGTCCATGCGCCTGGCCTCGCTGAACGCTTCCTCGCCCCACGCGTGCCAGTCCACCGGATTGTACGCGTGCTGCAACAGGTACGGCGAGGTTTCGTTCAGCAACCGATTGGGTATTTTCGTTGTATTGTCCACGGGATCACCTCCTTTTGCGCGAAAACGCGGGAAAATGCTGCTTATACGTTGCCCTGCGGCGCAAAAAAACATACCGCCCGGCTTTACCCAAAACCGAACGGAGCGCCCCAAGGACGCCCCGCCAGCTTATATATCCGCCGCTTAGTCAATCACCTCGAGCAAGAACGTGACGGGCCGCAATCCGTCGTTGCAGACCGTGACGCAGGTCTTCGGCACGCCCATCCAGTTCTCGTACCCGAACGTGTCGAGACCGTGCGCAAGCCCGAACACGTACTTCTCGCACGGCGTCCACGCGCCGCCGCACATCTCGGGCGGGCGCTTGGCCCCCTTGGCAACCATCACCTGCCCCACGGTATGCGTTGGGCACGGCTTAATCCCCGGCGCGCCGTAGCGCTTGCACAGCTCCTCGTCGAAACTAACCTTCAGCACCGTAATCTTCACATCCCGAATCATATAGAGTCCCTCCCCTTTTACAGTTCGCCCAGCACCAGCAGGTACGCTCCGTCCTTGGCGTTTGACTCGGCGGCGATCGCGAGTGCCCGGCGGACGCCCTCGCGCGCGTCGGGCGCGGCGAACAGATTGTCAAAATTGAACCCCGCGCGGCGCGCCCCGTCCTCGAACGCGGTCATTTTGCCGCGGCCGATCACGACGATCGCGTCTGAGCTGCGCGCCGCCTGGCGGCCGAGCCGGCGGTTGTACTCGTCCTCCTGCTCTCCCTGGCCGCGCAGCCCCGCCGTCAGCAATATCCGATAGCCCGCACAGCCCTCCAGCATCTGCAGGCTGTCCTTCGCGCCGTCGAGGCTCGCCTGCCGCCCGTCGTCGAGAATCCGGAACGGCGCCGCTTCGCGCGTCTCCGCCGCGTCGGCCTCCCAGGGTTTGGCGAGCTTTTTGCGCACCATGGCGGGCCACTCGCCCTCCGGCAGCAGCACAAGGCTCCCGACCGCGGCGACAATGCCGGACAGCGCTGCGGCGATCTCCGCCGCGCTCATGCTCAACCGGTACGCGAGAGCGGCCGCGCCCACGCAGTTCTGGACAAAGAACCGGCCCGGCAGATTCACGCGGCACGACACCGCGTCCCCGCCGCGCTTTCGCAGCGCAAAGCTCCCGCCGTCTATGCCGGTCTCGATCCCATCCGCCCACACGTCCAGATGCTGCGGCGTTCCGCCGCCCGAATAGGTCCCGTAGCGCTCGACTGGTGCGTCGCCGGTCTTCTGCTTGCGCAGCAAGTCGTCGTCGTAGTTGATCAATGCGGACGCCGCTCCATCCTCCGTGCGGCGCACGCCCTCGAGCAGCTCCATCTGCGTGCCGGCGATGCGGTCCGCGGCAAGGAAGGTCTCGAGGTTGCGCTCCGCGGCGGACGTGATCACGCCGTAATCCGGCACTAGCTCCTTGCAGAACGCGCGCACGTCGCCCGGGTGCCGCGCGCCGATCTCGACGAGCAGCACGTCGTGCTCGGCGGTCAATTGACCGAGGATACAGTCCGCGGCGCTGCCGAGCGAGCCGTCGCGCTGCGGCTCCGTCGCGAGCACGGTGTAGCGAACGCCCAGCACTTGCTGCGCCACGGCGATCAGCGACGACTTGCCGAAGCTGCCCGCGACGCCGACGATGCGCAGCGGCGCTTTCCCGGCCGAAGCGCGGGCCGCGTTGAACTCGTCGATCCGGCCGCGCGCGCGGCGAATGGCGTTCTTTTCACGGCGGCGTTCCAGGGGCTTGACGAGGAAGTTGCCCAAAAAAATCCACGTGTCGGTCATAAAACCCAAAAACATGGCGACAAACGGCAGCTCCCAGAAGAACGTGCGGCGAAACAGCACGCCGATTCCGGTCAACAGCACGACGAACAGCAGCCCCGCGCCCGCCGCGAGCCGCCAAAGCCGACCGTCGGGGACGGGGCCCGGCTCCTTGCGCGCGCGCAGGTGCAAAAGCCCGAGTATGAGCAGCACGGCCGCGTGCAGCAGCAGGTACATGGGGAGCGCGAAGAAGTCGCGCAGCAAAAAGCTCGAGAGGATGAAACTGAACAGCACCCACATGCTCTCCGTCTTGCGCTGCGCCTTCATGAACGCGACGAACTTCTCATAGTGGTACCCGCCCTCCTGCATGCGTAGAAGCTGGCGCTTTATCGTCGGCCACAGGAAGAAGAAAAAGCTGAAAAAAAACAGAAAAAGTGCGATCTGAAACATTTGTCCCGCCTCC
>CAZIRB010000018.1:0-21681 GCA_964541695.1 uncultured Oscillospiraceae bacterium | reverse complement strand
TGCCCGATCGTGTCCAGCTTCGGCCCATAGAACGCCCACTCGGACTGGAGGTCGTTGTCGTGCATGAAATCGCTCCTTTTATGGAAGATCGCCCGGGTTCAGGCTCAGTATACCACAAGTAGAAACGGGGGGAACAGCCCCGAATGGCGCTGTTCCCCCCGAATTCCGGTTCAGACTTGCATCTGAAACGTTTTGCGTGTCGATCCCGTCTTAGGACGCGTAGGACATCTCGGAGACGAGGATCTGGCTGTCGCGGCGGGCTGCCCACTGCAGGTCCGCGGCGGTGCCGTAGACGTTGTCGACGCCGAGCACGTACAGAGCGAACGGATCGTCGAAGAACAGCTGGTTCAGCTCATCGTACAGCGCCTGGCGAGCGGCGGGATCCATCTCCTGACGGGCCGCGTCGATCTTGGCGTCGATGTCCGGATTGTTCAACGCCGACTGGGAACCGGTGGAGTGCGCCAGGGCGCTGAACGGACGGTCCATATCGAAGAAGTCGTTGGAGTTGGAGCTCCAGAACAGATCCGGGGTCTTTTCCTTGTCGAACAGCTGATCGAGCCACTCGTTCCAGGACTTGAACTGCGTGGTCACGTTGAAACCGGCAGCCTGGAGATCGGCGGCGATCGCCTCGGTGACCTCGCCGTCCTTCAGCCAGCGGCCGCGCTCGGAAACGAGCTCGACTTCCTGGCCGTTGTAACCGGCGGCAGTCAGATACTCCTGCACCTTGGCGGGATCATAGCCGTACGCCTTGATGTTCTCGCTGTAGCCGACATAGCCCGGCTTGCCCATCTGGCCTTCGCAAGGCGTGGCGTAGCCCTGGAACAGAGCGTCCGCGATGGCGTCGGACTGGATCGAGTAAGCGGCCGCGAGGCGGGCGTCCTTGGACTTAAAGACGCCTTCCTGGAGCTGGTTGAAGCGGACCCAGTAGACCTCGTTGCTGATGCTGGACACGACCTTCGGCAGGTCCGGCACATACTCGGGGTACATGTTGACGGCGATGTCAACCTCGCCGGCCTGCAGCGCGGACAGCGCGGTCAGGCGCTCCTCGAGGAAGCGGAACTTCGCGTTCTTGATGACGGGCTTCTCACCCCAGTAGCCGTCGAACGCCGTGATGGCGCAGTAGTCGCCGGCTTTCCACTCCACGAACTTGAAGGGGCCGGTGCCGTTGGCCGTGATCGTCATGTCATTGGCGGAACGCGCTTCCGTAAACGACTTGGAGAAGATCGGAAGAATCGCGACGCGCTTGACAAGGATCGGGTCGGGGTTGGTCGTCTTGATGCGCACGGTGTACTGGTCGACGGCCTCCGCGCCGGCAATGGTGTCGATGGAGCTCAGGAACTGCGAGTTGAACTCCTTGTCGATCATGCGGTTGATGGAGAACACGACGTCATCGGCGTCGAAGGTGTCACCGTCGTGGAACACAACGCCCTGGCGGAGCTTGAACTCCCAGGTCAGGTCGTCCACCTGAGCATACTCGGTGGCAAGGACCGGCTCGGGCTCGAGCGTCTGGCCGTTGAGCCGTACGAGGGGCTCAAAGACGTTCCAGGTGATGGCACGCATGTTGCCGTCTTCGGCGGCAAACTGGTGGTCCAGAGTGGTCGGCTCGCCCTGCAGCGCAATGACGATGCTCTCTCTGTCGGCGCGGTCAGTCGCTACCGCCTCAGTGTTGCCCGCCGGAGCAGTCGCTTCGGGCGCGGCAGTTGCCTCCGTTGTGCCGGTCGTCGGCGCGGGCGTCTCCGTCTTCTGGCAACCAATCAGCACGAGGCTGACGCAGAATAGGACGGCCAGAAGCAAGCTCAGTGACTTTTTCATTCATTTCCCTCCTAAATAATTTTTCGGGTCCATGTTCCTCTATATTCAACGGGTGACAAGCCCGCTGAACACGTTTTGTGGCGGGGACGGATTCCCCTTGCGTCAGGAGATCTCCGAATCGCCCTCGAAGTCCTCGAAGCACGCGACAAAGTGGCCGGGCCTCTTCTCGAGCAGCGGCGGATCTTCCTTAAAACAGCGCTCCTTGGCCAGCTTGCAGCGCGGCGCAAAGCGGCAGCCGGGCGCCGGATCGACCGGCGACGGCACCTCGCCGAGCAGGATCTCGCGCTTGATGTGGCGCAGCCGCGGGTCCTCGATCGGCACGGCGCAGAGCAGCGCCTCGGTGTAGGGATGCAGCCTGTGCGCGAACACCTCTTCGGTCTCCGCGTACTCGACCAGCTTGCCCACGTACATCACGGCGATGTGCGAGGTCAGCCAGCGCACAACGCGGATGTCGTGCGAAATGAACATGTAGGTGAGGTGCTGGCTGTCCTGCAGGTCTTTCATCAGGTTCAGCACCATCGCGCGCACGGACACGTCCAGCGCGGAGATCGGCTCGTCCGCCACGATGAAGTCCGGATGCAGCGCGATGGAGCGCGCGATACCGATGCACTGCTTCTGGCCGGCGGCCAGCGAGTGCGGATACTCCTCCATGACGTCGGGCTTGAGGCCGACGGTGCGCAGCAGCTCCGCGACGCGGTCCTCGAGCTCTTTGCCCTTGGCGATGCCGTGGACCATGAGCGGTTCGCCGACGATCTCGCAGATCGTGTTGCGCCGGTCGAACGAGCTGAAGGAGTCCTGGAATATGAGCTGCGCCTGCTGCCGGAACTTTTTCGTCTCCTCGGAGTTGAACGCGTAGATGTCCTTCCCCTTGAAGTAGATGCTGCCGGCGGTTCTCGGCAGGAGCTTGAGAGCGAGGCGGCCCAGCGTGGTTTTGCCGCAGCCGGATTCGCCGACGACGCCGAGCGTCTGTTCCTGGTAGATGTCCAGCGTGACGTCGTCAACGGCGTGCACGTGGGACTTCGCCTTTTTCAGGAGGCCGCCGCCAATCGGAAAGTACTTTTTGACGTTCCGAATGGATACCAGCGGGGTCTTGTTTTTTTCGTCCATTTGAATGCCTGCCTCCTTTCCTTTAATACTTGATCGCCAGCGGGTCGAACTCATCGCGGATCCAGTCGCCGACGAGGTTCAGGCAGAGAACCGTGATGCCGATTACGAGGCCCGGATACAGTACGATCCACGGCGCCTGGGTCAGATACTTACGGCCCTCGCCGATGATCAGACCCCAGGAGGCAGCCGGCGGCTGAACGCCGAAGCCGAGGAAGGAGAGGTTCGCCTCCGCGTTGATGAAGTGCGCAACCTCGATAACGAACGTCGTCACGAGCGGCGAGAGAATGTTCGGCATCACGTGCCGGAACAGGATGCGGTTCGTCGTCGCGCCGATGGCCTGGCCGGACTCGACCATGGCCGAGGACCGCATCACCAGCGCCTGTGAGCGCGCCATTCGGCAGAACAGCGTCCAGCTCGCGATGGACAGCGCTATAATCAGGTTCTTCTCTCCGGGTCCCATGATCATAACGAACGTCATCGCGATCAGCAGCGTCGGCGCCGATGACCAGATGTCGACGAGCCGCATGATAATCATGTCCGTCCAGCCGCCGAAGTAACCGGCGCACATGCCCAGAATGATGCCGATGGCGGCGCCGATGATCGTGACCGTGAAGCCCACGCGCAGCGACGCGCGGCCGCCGTAGAGGATGCGCGCGAACACGTCGCGGCCGAGCTGGTCGGTGCCCAGGATATGGGTGCCCATTTTGCCGGCCGTGCCCGGCGCGGCAAGGCGCGCGTACAGGTCCGTGGTGTGCGCCTGGAAGTTCGTAAACAGCGGGGCGCCGAACACCATCGTAAACAGGATCACCAGCACGATGGTGGCCACGAAAGCCGCGATATTGTGCCGGAAGCGGTCCCAAAGTGTGACCTTCCGTTTGGCGACGTTCTTGTGCTTTGTCTTTTGCTTAGCCATTTTTCAGCACCTCCTTAATACCGAATGCGCGGATCGCAGGCCGCGTACAGGATATCCACCAAGAGGTTGATCAGGCACACAATGACGGCGACAAAGAACACCTCTGCCTGCAGCAATGGATAGTCCATGCCTTGGATTGTCTCCGAGATCAGATGGCCAAAGCCCGGGAAGCCGAACACGACCTCGACGGCGGCGGAAAGACCGCCGAGCTGTTTGCAGTAGTCGTTGCCGATGATCGTGATCGAGGACGTCATGATGTTGCGGAGCGCGTGTTTACGGAGCAGGTTAAACTCCGAAACACCCTTGGACCGCGCCGTGATGGCGTACAACTCGTTGAGCTGCTGCGTCATCTCATAGCGCACGATCTGCGCAAGGTTGCCCATGGGGCGGAATGAGATCGTCACGGCCGGCAGCACGAAGTGCTTCCACGTGCCGATGCCCGACGTTGGGAACCACCCGAGCCGGACGGCGAAGATGAACATCAGCATCAGGCCGATCCAGAACGGCGGCATACAGATGCCGAACAGCGTAAACACCGTCAGGATTCTGTCCATGATCGAGCCGCGCCGATAGGCCGCGATGATGCCGAGCGGGATTGCCACGAGCACGGATATAACCGACGAACACAGAATCAGCAGCATGCTGATCGGCAAAAAGTCCATGACGACTTCCATGCAAGGCCGCCGCTGGACCCACGAATCGCCGAAGTCAAGCGTCACCGCCTCCTTCAGGAACTCGCCGAGCTGCTCAATGATCGGCCGGTCAAGGCCGAGCTGATGCGCGGTCGCCGCACGCTGCTCATCCGACGCGGTCAGCGGCAGGAGGCTGTCGACGGGGTTGCCGACAAGGTGCGTGATGACAAACACCAGGATCGAAATGCCGAGCACGACGAGAATCGTGAAGGCAAGCCGCTGGAGGATGTATTTACCCATTCCCATACCTTATTCCTCCTTTCCTGCCGCCGGCTTCTGCACGAGCGGGAAGTGGCAGCGGATCATGTGGGAACCGTCGCCGGCAAGGTCCGTGTAAAGCGGCGCGGTCACCTTGCATATGTCCTGGCAGTAGTCGCAGCGCGGATGGAACTTGCAGCCCGACGGCGGCGCCAGGGGGTTCGGCGGATCGCCCGGAATGATGTTGAGTCTGCCGCCGCTCTTCATGGCCAGAATGGAGCCCATGATGCCCTTTGTATATGGATGGGCGGGGTTCTCAAACAGCGTGAACACGTCGCAGGTCTCGATGACCTGGCCGGCGTACATGATCGCGACCCGGTCCGCCATCTCGGCCACGATGCCGAGGTCGGATGTCACGAACAGGATCGTCGTGTCGATCTCGCTGCGAAGCTGCTGCATCAGCCGCAAAATCTGCGCCTGGATCGTCACGTCCAGCGACTTTGTCGGCTCATCAGCGATGAGCACCTTGGGGCGACAAGAAAGCGCGATTGCGATCATAATTCGCTGTTTCATACCACCCGACAGCTCGTGAGGAAAGTTGTAATACCGTTTCTCAGGCGAGGGGATACGCACGACGCTGAGCATTTCGATGGCCTTTTTCTTGGCGGCCTCGCCATGCAGCCCCTGGTTGATCTCCACCGCTTCCTGAATCTGCCTGCCGATCGTCTGCGACGGATTCAGCGAGGACATCGGCTCCTGCAGGATCATCGCGATTCCGGAACCGCGGATCTTCCGCATTTCCCTCTGGGGAACGTCGAACAAGTTCTGGCCGTCCAGCACAACCTCGCCGGAAACGATCTTTCCCGGAGGCCAACGGATCAGCCGGAGCAACGAAAAGCAGGCCACGGTCTTGCCGCTGCCGCTCTCGCCCACCAAGGCCAAGACCTCACCCTTCTTCACGGAAAACGAAACGTCGTCAACGGCCTTTATTTCGCCTTCACGGAGGAAGAAGGATGTGCTCAAGTCTTTCACTTTCAGAATTTCCTGAGCGGAATCACCCAAACAAAACACCTCCCGTTTTTGTATTTGCAGCGACAGTCTATGTTCAGTGCCAACCGTCAGCAACAAAGTACCGCTGTTTCTCCGGCCCCGACCCGCGCACATCCGCTATGTTGCGACAAAATTCACAGCATGCCCATAGCGTCAGTATTACCGATTGCATCAGCGGGAACAGAGGAACGATTACTTAAAATTTAGATTACGATGTATTATACATTAGTCGCGTATGGATTTCAAGCCGGTAATCCTATGAAATTGGTTAAACAACAAAAAATAAGCGCCTTTTGTTGTTGTACAGCCATCCAAAGCATCCAATTGTTGCGTTTTTGCCCGCCGAAGAGGCGAAAAACCGCCGTCCGCGCACGCTTTTTGACGTTAATTTTTATGCAATTGACAGCCCACATCGCGCGCGCTATAATGCAAGCGAAAAAACCATATGGCGCGGGAAAAACTGTTAAACACCGCCGGACGGCAGAGCGCTGCGGCGGCCGCCCGGAAGGCGTGATCCCCGGGCTCGGCGAGGCTCGTCGGTCGGAATCTGTTCCGTCGGCAGCTTTTTTCTTAGCAATTTTATTTTAGTGTCCGCGCGGTTGAACGCGCGGGCCGGAAAGCAATATATATGAAGCAGAGCAGAGCGTTCGGGCTGTTTGCGGACGTGCCGGACGAACAATGGAACGACTGGAGATGGCAGCTTGCGCACCGCGTCGAGTCGCTCGACCGGCTTCGATGCGTCCTCTCTCTGTCAGCCGAGGAGATGGACAGCATCCGCGCCTGCCTGCAGTCGCTGCGCATGGCGATCACGCCGTATTATCTGTCTTTGATCGACCCGTCCGATCCGTTCGACCCTATCCGCCGTCAGGCGGTCCCGTCGGCCGGCGAGCTGGTCACGTACCCGGAGGACCAGCTCGACCCGCTGCACGAGGAGGTCGACTCGCCCGTGCCGGGCCTGACACACCGGTATCCGGACCGCGTGCTGCTGCTCGTGACCGACCAGTGCTCGATGTACTGCCGCCACTGCACGCGCAGGCGGTTTGCGGGGCATACGGACCGGCCGCTGCCGGAGGAGGCGCTCGAGCGCTGCCTGGACTACATCCGCGCGCACGGGGAGGTGCGCGACGTGCTCGTGTCCGGCGGCGACCCGCTCACGCTGTCCGACGAAAAGCTCGAGCGCGTGCTGCAAAAGCTGCGCGCCATCGAACACGTCGAGATCATCCGCATCGGCACGCGCATGCCCGTGGTGATGCCGCAGCGCATTACTAAGGAGCTTGCCGAAATGCTGCGGCGCTACCAGCCGCTCTACGTCAACACGCACTTCAACCATCCGAACGAGATCACCGCCGAGAGCGCGCGCGCCTGCGCGCTGCTCGCCGACGCGGGCATCCCGCTCGGCAACCAGAGCGTGCTATTGGCCGGCGTGAACGACTGCGTGCACGTGATGACGCGGCTCGTGCGGCAGCTGCTCACCATCCGCGTGCGGCCGTACTATATCTACCAGTGCGACCTGAGCAAGGGGCTCTCGCATTTTCGGACCCCGGTCGCCAAAGGCATCGAGATCATCGAGGGGCTGCGCGGCCATACGTCGGGCCTGGCGGTGCCGACGTTCGTCGTCGACGCGCCGGGCGGCGGCGGCAAGATGCCCGTCATGCCGAACTACGTCATCTCGCAGTCCCCGGGCAAGGTGGTGCTGCGCAACTTCGAGGGTGTGATCACGACCTACACCGAGCCGCGGCACTACGAGAGCAACTGCCGCTGCGAGGATTGCCGCCGCCACACCGCGCACGCCATCGGCGTCTCCGCGCTCGAGGAGGGCGACGCCGTCTGCATCGAGCCGGCTGACCTCGCGCGCAAGGCGCGCGGCCGTCAAGCGTAGGACAAAGAAATGGCGTCACGGGACGCGCTTGCGCCGATTTGCGTACGGGCGGGTTCCGTCCTGGTCGGGTGCAAAATCAAATAAAATTGGAGGCCGCGCCGGGCCTCCGAATACCATCGACTTGCCGGTTCGGCTCCGCTTTGCTGCAGCATGGAGGAGTCGAACCCTTTTTTTATCCCGCCCTCACGCGAGCAGCGCGATTGCGCGCGCGGGCGCGCCGTCCGCGTTTGCGTACTTCAGCGGCAGCGAGAAAAACGTAAACGGCGCGCCGAGCGTCTGCTCGAGATTGACGAGGTTCTCGACGATCACGATATCGGCGTTCTTGAGCAAAAGCTTATGGATCGGCAGGGCCGCGTCCCCCACCGCGTCGACGCTGATGGCGTCCAGCCCCACGCCCTTTTTCTTCGTTTGGATCAAAAACTCCGCGACCTCGCGCGACATCACGGGAAACCCGTCAAAATACGCGTCCCGGCCCCAGTGGCGCGACCAGCCCGTAAAGAAAAGCAGAAAGTCCGCTTGTTCTGCCTCGGCAAGCCGCGGCCGGATGCGGTCCATCGTGATGCGCGCGCCGCCCGTCAGCTTGCTGCAGTCGATGGTCAGCGCCGTGCCGCAAAACGCCGACGCGGGGAACGCATCGAGCGTCGGCCGGTCCATAAACAGATGCGCGGGCGCATCCATGTGCGTGCCGGTGTGCGAATACATCGTCAGAAGCGTCTCGCAGAAGCCGTCGCGCTCGACCGTGTTGGCCGGCGCAAGCTTCGGGCCCTCGGTGCCCGGGTACACCGGCATGTCCGGCCGGATCACGTGCGTCAAATCGACAATATTCATATGGTAACCATGATACTCCCGCGAACGAAAGCGCGCAAGTGTGCTATACTCTGATTATGCATCCGATCGAAGCAAAAGGGCTGCTCTCCGCCGAAAACGGCATGAACCTCTACCGTGGTTGCACGCACGGCTGCATCTACTGCGATTCGCGCAGCCGCTGCTACCAGATGGACCACCTGTTTGAGGACGTGGCGTATAAGGTCAACGCGCCCAGACTGCTCGACGAGGCGCTCAAAAAGAAGCGCAGCCGCTGCATGATCGCCACCGGCTCGATGTCCGACCCCTACCTGCCGCTGGAAAAGGAACTCAGGCTGACGCGGACCTGCCTCGAGATCATCGAGCGGCGCGGCTTCGGCCTCACGATCCTGACCAAGTCCGCTTCTATCCTGCGCGACCTCGACCTGCTCGCGGCGATCCACAAAAACGCGCGCTGCGTCGCGCAGATGACGCTGACGACGTTCGACGAAACCTTATGCCGAATCGTCGAACCGCACGTCTCCACCACGCGCGAGCGGCTTGCCGCGCTCGCCGCGCTACGCGACGCGGGCGTTCCGACATTGGTCTGGCTTTCGCCGCTGCTGCCGTTTATCAACGATACCGAGGAGAACGTGCTCGGCATCGTACGCGCGTGCGCGGACGCGGGCGTGGGCGCGATCCTGTGCTTCGGCATCGGCATGACGCTGCGCGACGGCAACCGCGAATACTTCTACGCGCAGTTGGGCCGACACTTCCCCGGCCTGCGCGAGCGCTACATCCGCACGTACGGGAACGCCTATATGGTCGGCAGCCCGAACCACGCGCGGCTCATGCGCGTGCTGTCAAACGAGTGCGCGCGGCTCGGCATACGCCTTGGCGGCGCGGACCTGTTTACCTATCTGCACGAGTTTCCCGAGAAAAAAAGCGCCGAGCAGCTCTCGCTGTTCGACGCGTAGGTTCGGCGTTCGGCCGTTTGGGGTGTTTGGGGTATTCGTGACGCCTGTCGCCCGGTGCGCCTGCCGTCCGGTGCGGCACAGGCCATGGCCTATGGTCTGCAACGTTCCGTTAGCCGGCCGCGATCCGCTGTCAATCAGCCGCGGCTCACTAATCGACTGCTCTCCGCTAGCCGGCCACCCCCTGCTAATCGGCGTCGGCCCGTTAACTGGCAGCGGCCTGTTTGGTTGCGGCTCGTTAACCTGCTGCGACCCGCTAACCGGCCGCCCCCCCGTACCGGTTGCGGCCCGTCAAGTTAACAAGACCCCGTTTCCTCCGCCGCGGCAAACGCGCGGCGTTTTTTATTCCGCTTTCCTGCAGAACAGCACGCCGAGCGTGCCCGGGCCGCAGTGGCTCGCGATCGTGCTGCCGGCTTCCGTAATCAGAATCTCCTCGAAGCGTCCGCAGCGCTCGACCGCGGCCTTGACGTAAGCGACGAGCGATTCGTCCTGCACGGTATGCGTGATGAATACGCGGCGCGGGTCGATGTCGCCGCGGCCGGTCAGCCGTTCCTCGACGTATTTTTCCAGGCAGCGCTTCAGCGTGCCCTGGTACTTTTTGCCGACCTGCATGCGGCCGGCGCGCACCTCGATGCAGGGCTTGATCTTGAGCAGGTTGGAGCCGAGCGCGGCGACCGAGCTGCAGCGGCCGCCCTTGTGCAGGTAGGTCAGCGTATCGATCACAAAGCTCGCCTCGACGAGCGCAGTATCCCGGCCGAGGCGCTCGGCGATCTCCCGCGCGGACAGCCCCTCGGCGGCGTATTCCGATGCGCGCAGCACGATGAGGCCGATCCCCGTCGAGAGCGAGCGCGAGTCGACGACATATACGTTGGCAAACCCCTCGGCGGCCAGGCGCGCGTTGTTGAACGACGCGGAAAGCTCGCCGCTGATGCCGACGTACACGACCTCCCGGCCCGCGCCCGTCAGCCGCGAGAACACGGCCGCGAAATCCTCCGGCGACGGCGCGGCGGTCTTGGGCAGCGCGCCCGTTTCGTCGACATACCGGAACAGCGCGGCGGGCTCTGTCTCGATCCCGTCGCGGTACGTGGCGTCCCCGAGGCTGACGTAGAGCGGCACGATTGAGACGCCCGCGCGCTGCACAAGCTCCCCGGAAAGATCGCAGGTGCTGTCGGCTACGATGGCAACCTTGCCGTTGTCGGCTGAATGCATGGTTCTTTATCCCCCCGATATGAGTATAGCATGGCGGACGCGTCGAAAAAGTGGAAAAAACTGTCGAACGCTAGGCCGCCGCGGCCGCCGCGCGCGCAGCCTGCCTCTGATCATAGACGCACCATAGCGTGATGCTGGCCACGACGATGACACCGCCGATCAGCGCGAACACGGACGGCGTCTCCCCGACAAACAGCAGCACCCAGACCGGGTTGAGCAGCGGCTCAAGCACGGAGAGCAGTGAGCAGACCAGCGGCGGGCAGCCGCGCATGGCGATCGTAAAAAGCACATACGGCAGCCCAAGCTGCAGTATACCGAGCACAAGCAGGCTAACTATGGCCGCCGTGGTCACGGGCGTGTCGAACACGAACGACAGCGGAATGCCGACGAGCGCCGTGAGCAATTGCCCCCAAAGCAGGCCGCTCATGCGCGTCGGCTCGTCGACGCTCGACGTGGTCAGAAACATCGCGGCAAAGAACACGCCGGCGAGTATGGCGACGAGGTTCCCGAGCGTGCTGCCAAAGCCGAGGTTGTCGAAAAAGAACAGCGCGATGCCAAGAAGCGTCAGCGTCACGACCGCAACGTCCGCGGCGCGGAGCCGCTGCTTGAGCACGGCGGCGTTATAGATCAGAATGAACACGGGCGCGCAGTACTGCAGCGCGATGGCGTTGGCCGCGGTGGTGAGCTTGTTCGCGCCGACAAACGAGCAGAACGTGCCCGTCAGCATGACCGCGATCAGAACCGTGCGCTTGTTGAACACCAGCGGCAGGCGGCGGAGCTTGATATAGCCGAACACGACCGCGGCGGCGATCAGGCTGCGAAAGCCCGCGATGACGAGCGCGTTCCACGGGATCAGCTTGATGAATATGCCCGCGATGCTCCACAGCGCGGCGCACAGCATCATGGACAGCATGGATTTGGTTCGGAGCGACATTCGTTTCTACCTCAAAACTCAATGTGTTTATTATACACGCCGGCAAAAAAAGAGCAAGTCCCGCGCATCGGCTGCGCAAGGGCCGTCCAATTCTTCCCGCGGCTTGCCCGCGGCGGCGCTCTGCGGTATACTGAAAAAAATGTGTGCTGCGCATGCTGCGCTTAGGGAGGTGGGCTCCGGCTTGAAACGGTTCCGTTCCGTATTGGTGTTTTTCGCGCTGTTTGCCGCGGCCGTCGCGCTGCTTGCGCTGGGCGCGGCCGGCGGCGGCGCAGGGACCGTATTCGCCAAGGCCGCGCGCGTGTGCCTCGAGTGCATCGGGGTGGGCTGACATGACGAAGCGGCGCGTCGTCCAGGTCCTGTCCGCCGTGTTCCAAAACGGCTACTTCCAGGGCTTTTTCAACGCCACGGTGTTCAGCGGCCCCACGAAAGCCGTCTGCGTGCCGGGGCTGAACTGTTATTCGTGCCCGGGCGCGTTCGGCGCCTGCCCCATCGGCTCGCTGCAGGCCGCGCTGGGGTCGCGCAAGGCCGCCGCGATCCAGTATGCGGCGGGCTTGCTGCTGCTGTTCTCCCTCCTGCTGGGAAGGCTCGCCTGCGGGTTTTTGTGCCCGTTCGGCCTGCTGCAGGACCTGCTCGACAAGGTCCGAGTCAAAAAACTCGTCCTCCCTGCGCGCGTCGACCGGCCGCTGCGGTACCTTAAGTACGCCGTGCTCGCCGTGCTCGTCGTCGCGCTGCCGCTGCTGCTTTTGGGCGAATACGGCATATCCACGCCGTTTTTCTGCAAGCTCCTCTGCCCCGCCGGCACGCTCGAGGGCGGCCTGCCGCTCGTGCTCGGCAGCGCGGGCCTGCGCGCGCTGGTTGGACCGCTGTTCTTCTGGAAACTGTTCGTGCTCGTTGCCGTGCTCGCACTCTCGCTCGCGCTGTTCCGGCCGTTTTGTAAGTACCTCTGCCCGCTCGGCGCGCTCTACGGCCTGTTCAACGGCGTAGGGATGTACCGCCTCACGGTCGACAAGAACAAGTGCATCCGCTGCGGCCGATGCGAGCGCGCGTGCCCGATGCAGGTGCCCATGCCGACAAAGCCAAACCATCCGGAGTGCATCCGCTGCCAAAAATGCGTAAGCGTCTGTCCCACGCGCGCCATCTCCGGCGGAATATGTCGTTTTTCGCGCGCGCGTTAACGTTTTTTTCACCCTTTGTTCATTGCAAAGGGAAGCGCAATGTGTCATACTGTACTAGTAGCAGTATGACACTATTTTTGTGTGACAAGCATAGGATTTGGTGAATTATTCAAAGGGGGGTGTCTTATGAGGTACGGATCCATCCGGCGGCTCGCGGCGGCGTTCTGCGCGCTCGCGATGTTGTCGATTTGTTTTGTTTCCGCGAAGGCGGACGGCCACACGCTGACCGTCGTGGACGGCGGGACCGGCGCGGCCGGCTCGGGCTCCTACGCCGCGGGTACGAACGTGGCCGTCAGCGCGGGCACGAAGGACGGCCAATTCTTCAGCCACTGGGAAGCTGCGGGAATTGCGCTGACCGACATCTACGCTCCGAGCGTAACGATTGCGATGCCGGCAAACGACGTGACGCTGCGTGCGGTGTTCACGCCGGAGACGCCGGTCAAGATCGCGGGCGTGACGATCGCTGGCTGGACGTACGGCGACACGGCCTCCGAACCGAACACGGCCGGAATCAGCATCACCGAAAACAAGACGGGCGGCGTGACCGTCGCGGCCCCGCTCACGCTCGTCTATACCTATGCCGGCACGACGCTTGCCGGCGCAACGTACGCCGCGAGCGCGACGGCGCCGACGCAGGCCGGCAGCTACACGCTCGTGGTATCGGTCCATCCCGACGACGCGACCTACTCCGGCGTGTCCATGCCGATCGCGTTTTCGATCGCGCCGCGCACGCTGCACGTGTCCGGCATTACGGCGGTCAACCGCGCGTACGACGGCACGACGCAGGTCACGCTGGACGCAAGCGGCGTCACATTCGCCGCGGGCGATTGGAAGGAGAGCGGCGATCCCGCGCTCGCCGCAAGCAACCTCGTCGGCACGGTCGCCGACCGGCATGCCGCGGACGCCAAGGAAGTCACGGTCGGCGGCCTCGCGCTCGATCCCGCCAACCCGAACTATAAGCTGGAGTTCTCCGGCAGCGTCACGGTCAACATTACGCCCGCTGCCTGGGGTGCGTCCGACCTGACCTGGGCCGGCACGGATTCGCGCGCGTTCGACGGCGCGGCCTCAAACGTCACGGCGTCGCTTCGTAAGCTCAACAGCGGCGACAACGTTACGGTCACCGTCACCGGCGGCACCGAGAGCGCCGTCGGCACGCATACCGCGACCGTGACCACGCTGACCGGCGACGACGCGGGCGACTACGCGGCCGTCCCGACGCCGAGTACATTCACGCATTCCTATGAGATCACGCCCGCGTCGCTGTCGTTCTCGGTCGCGACGAACGGCACGTCCGGCGTGACCAAGTCCGGCGACACATTGACCGCGACGGTCACGTCCTCCATCGGTTCCGGCGTAACCTACGCCTACCAGTGGAAGCGCAACGGCACAGCCATCGGCGGCGCGACACTGGCGGCCTACGTCGTCACCGACGCTGACAAGGGCCAGGACATCAGCGTCGCCGTCACGGCAAGCGGCAGCTACACCGGCACCGCCGAGAGCGCGCCGGTGCGCATCGTGGGGCCCGCGCTGTCCGGCGACATTGCGATTACCGGCGCGAACGCGCTCGGCGCGACGCTGACGGCCACGCCGACGCTTGGCAGCGCGACGGCCGCCGATTATACGCTGCAGTGGTACTCCGCAGGCGCCGTCGTTTCCGGCGCGACCGGAACAACGTATATCATCCGCGAGAGCGATCTTGGGCAGACCATCACCGTGCGCGCGACCGCCGTCAGCGGCGCGAGCGCCAGATTCACCGGCTACGTAACTTCGTCGGCCGGCTACAACGTCTCGCCGCAGTCTCCCGCCGCGCCCGTGATCGACGTGGCGACCAAGACCAGCCAGATCACGGTGTCCTGGAACGCGCCGAACGCGCGCGGCTCCGCCATCACGAGCTATAAGCTCACGATCACGCCGAGCGGCGGCACGTCCAGCACGTTCACAATCGATCCGAGCGCGCGCTCGTACACCGTCACGAACCTCAACGCGGCCACAACGTACACCGTCGTGCTCACGGCGGTCAACGCCTACGGCTCGACGAACAGCGCCGCCGCCTCCGTGCTCGTCCGGGCCGCCTACACGGGCGCTACGCCCGCCGCGCCGACGCGCAAGAGCCGCACGACGACCTCGATCACGCTGACGCCGCACACCGGGTATGAATACTCGATCGACGGCTCGCATTTCCAGGACAGCAACGTGTTCAAGAGCCTGAAGGCGGGCAAGTCGTACACGTTCTACCAGCGCGTCAAAGCGACGAGCACGCGCGAGGCGTCGCCGATCAGCCCGAAGTATACGACGTATACGCTCGAGGAAACCGATGACGACGACGACGATACCGCGACCGACACCACGACCGATACTTCCGACGACGACACGACGACCACCGGATCGACCGACAGCACGGTGCTCTATGAACTCGTTCTGCCCGAAAGCAACACGAACGTGCTGTTCTCGACGATGACCAAACTCATCAACGGCAACAAGCAGAAGGCCGTCACGATCCGTCTGACGAACCTGACCTACACGTTCGCACAGAACACGATGCAGGCCGAGAGCGGCCGCGTGTGGTACGATTTCGGCGCGGCGATGAACAACTGCGTGCACCAGAACGCGATCAAGGCGCTCGCCGGCGACAGGCATGTGATGACCGTGCACTTCAACTACGGCGGCGCGCTGCCGGCCGAGGCCACGATCCGCATCTATGTCGGCGCGCAGTACGCGGGCCAGACGCTCTACTATTATAAGTACGACGAGACGGCCGGCTCGCTGACGCTTGTGCAGCAGACCACGCTCGATTCGACCGGCTGGGCGACCGTCACGCAGTCGAGCTGCTCGGACTATGTGTTCACGTCCGGCGACATCACCCAGCCGGCCGTGACGCCCACGCCGACGCCCGCCGCCTCCGTGTCGCCGTCGCCGACGTCGGACGTCGCCATGGCCCCGCCGGATAAGACCGGCACCGGCCCGAACTGGATGCTGATCGGTATCATCGCCGCCGCGGCGTTCCTGTTCATCGCCGCGATCTGGCTCTGGCTGAAGAAGTCCGACGATGAGTCCGGAGATCTGGAGTAACGGACGGTTTTTGATGGTAACAACAGCGGCGCGGGGAAACCCGCGCCGCTGTTTTCGGGGAATGTTGGGGACGCTGTCCCCAATCCCCTGCCAAGGGCCTCAGGCCCTTGGCACCCGCGGGAAACTTCGAGGCACCTTTGGGTTTCCAAAGGAACGCGTCCCTTTGGCGGGGTGCAGGGATGGAACCCCTGCGATGCAGAAAGTCTTCGCAACAAACAGCGGCGCAGGGAAACCCGCGCCGCTGTTTTCGGGGAACGTTGGGGACGCTGTCCCCAACCCCCTGCCAGGGCCTGAGGCCCTTGGAACCCGCAGGAAACTTCGAGGCACCGTTGGGTTTCCAAAGGGACGCGTCCCTTTGGCGGGGTGCAGGGGTGGAACCCCTGCGATGCAGAAAGTCTTCGCAACAAACAGCGGCGCGGGTTTCCCCGCGCCGCTTATCACGCTCCGTTTCCCCTTACCTTCCCCGCTTTTCCGTCGCGCGACGGATCGCCTTGGCGATCTCGACGATCGGGATCACGAGGAACGCAAGGCCCAGCGCGATCGCGTATTCGAGCAGGCTGATGTGCTCAAAGCCGAACGCGCGGCTCAAGAACGGCACGTACAGGATCACGGTCGAGAGCAGCAGCGAGAGCGCGGCCGCGGCCCAGAGGTATTTGTTCTGCGTTTTGAGCGTAAACACGCTGCCGCGCTGCGAGCGCATGTTGAACGAATGGAAGATCTCCGCCATACTCATCGTCAAAAACGCCATCGTCATGCCGTCGGCGCTGTTTGTGATCTCCCACACGCCGGACTCGATATAGTGGCCGGTGAAGTAGGCCGCGAGCGTCAGCAGCGAGACCGTCACGCCCTGGTACAGGATATCGACGCCGACGCCGCCGGCGAATATGCCCTCGCTCGTCGCGCGCGGCGCGCGGTGCATCAGGTCGGCCTCGGCTTTTTCGGTGCCGAGCGCGAGCGCCGGGAAACTGTCCGTAATCAGATTGATCCACAGCAGGTGCGCGGGTCTGAGGATCGTAAACTGCATGAGCGTCGCGGCAAATATGCTGATCACCTCGCTCATGTTGGACGAGAGCAAAAACTGGATCGCCTTGCGGATGTTGTCGTAGATACGCCGCCCCTCCTCGACCGCGCCGACGATCGTGGCGAAGTTGTCGTCCGCAAGCACCATGTCCGCGACGTTCTTGGTCACGTCCGTGCCCGTGATGCCCATGCCCACGCCGATGTCCGCGCTCTTGATCGACGGCGCGTCGTTCACGCCGTCGCCGGTCATCGCGGTCACGCAGCCGTTCTTCCGCCAGGCATTGACGATGCGCACCTTGTGCTCGGGCTGCACGCGCGCGTACACGCCGTAGCGGCCGACCGTGCGCTCGAATTCCTCGTCCGGGATCTCGGCAAGCTCCGCGCCCGTAATCGCCTGCGATTCGTCGGATATGATGCCGAGCTCGGTGGCGATGGCGATCGCGGTGTCGCGGTGGTCGCCCGTGATCATGATCGGCCGGATGCCGGCCGAGCGGCACTGGTCGATCGCGGCTTTTACCTCGGGGCGGACCGGGTCGATCATGCCGACCAGGCCCAGGAATATCAGGTCGCGCTCCAGCTCCTGCGGCGTGGCCGCGGCGGGAAGCGTCTCCAGATACCGCATGCTGCCGCAGAGCACGCGCAGCGCGCGCGCCGCCATGTCCCTGTTGGCGGCGAGTATCTCGGCGCGCTTCTCGTCGTCGAGCGGCACGACGTCGCCCTTGTCACCGAGGAAGAACGCGCAGCGCTTGAGCACCTCGTCCGGCGCGCCCTTTGTATACTGCACAAGCCCCCTGCGTGACTCGTGCACGGTCGACATCATCTTGCGCATGCTGTCGAACGGCGCCTCGGCCACACGCGGCTGCTCGCTCTCGAGCGTACGCTTCGGCAGGCCGATTTTCGCGGCATGGTTGACGAGCGCGCACTCCGTCGGCTCGCCGATGGTCTCGCCGCCGTTGTTGATCTCGGCGTCGCTGGCGAGCGCGAGCGCGGCCGCAAGCAGCGTCCTGTCCGGGCCGTAGGCGTCCACGACGGTCATCTTGTTCTGCGTCAGCGTGCCGGTCTTATCCGAGCAGATGATCTCGGCGCAGCCGAGCGTCTCGACCGCGGTCAGCCTGCGGATGATTGCGTTGCGCCTCGACATGTTCGTGACGCCGATCGACAGCACGATCGTCACGACCGCGACCAGGCCCTCCGGAATCGCGGCCACCGCGAGCGAGACGGCGATCATGAACGTGTCGAGCAAAAACTCGCCGGATAGATTGCGCGAGCGGATCAGATTCAGCGCAAATATGAACGCGCTGATGCCGAGCACGAGCCAGGTCAGGATGCGCGAGAGCTGCGACAGCTTGATCTGCAGCGGCGTCTTGCCCTCCTCCGTCCTCGCGATGGCGTCGGCGATCTTGCCCATCTCCGTCTGCATCCCTATGTGCGTGACGACCGCCTTGCCGCGGCCGTACACAATCGTGCTGCCCATATAGACCATGTTGCGGCGGTCGCCGAGCGGCACATCCTTGGCGTCCCCAAGCTGCAGCGCGTCGAGCAGCTTCTGCACGGGCACGCTCTCGCCCGTCAGCGCCGCTTCCTCGGCCTGCAAACTCGCGCACTCGATCAGCCGTCCGTCGGCCGGCACGGCGTCGCCCGCCTCGAGCAGCACGACGTCGCCCACGACGAGGTCCTCGCTCTTGATGCGCTGGATCTGCCCGTCGCGCAGCACGCGGCACAGCGAGGCCGACATCTTCTGCAGCGCCTCGATCGCCTTCTCCGCCTTGCTCTCCTGGTAGACGCCGAGCACCGCGTTGATGACCACGACGGCCAGTATGATGATCACGTCCGCGAAGCTCTCGCCCTCGTAGAACGACGTCACGCCCGATATGGCCGCCGCGACCAGGAGGATCAGAATCATCGGGTCCTTCATCTGCGCGAAGAACCGTGCGGCGAGCGAGGGCTTTTCCGCCTCCTTGAGCCGGTTCTTTCCGTCCCGCTGCAGCCGCTGTTCGGCCTCGGCCGAGCTAAGCCCGCGGTCCCGGCTGCCGACCTCGTTCAGTACGGCTTCCTTTTCCGATAGATAGAATTGCACGGTGGCCTCCTTCTGTCCATTTTCTAGCGCGCCTTGCTTTATCCCGTATACTTTGCCCGCATCTATAAAAAAATCATGTACGGATGGCAGGCGGCCCTGTATCGTACATGAGTCTGGTTATTTCATCCAAGCCAGACGGCAGGCTTGCCGCCATGTATGTTGACTTGGAGCGCGATTTGCTCTCGCGCCAACTACTCCCCCATGATATAGTTAGTATACCGCGGGCATATTCCATTTTCAACCGGTTGTTACAATAATTTTATTCGCGGACCCGACGCGCGGGAATTTATGGTATACTGCCGGTAAATCAGGAAATGGGGATGGGGCGGATATGGAGAACCGGGATCAAAGGGTCCTCAACATCAACAAAAAATCGTTCGTCACCGCGCTTATCATGCTGCTTGCTCTGATGCTCGTCACGTACGCGCTCACGTTCGTTTTGCCTGCCGGCGAATACGCGCGCACGCTCGTCGACGGCCAGGAAACCGTCGTGCCGGGCACATACGCGCCCGCCGAGAGCGGGCTGACGCTCTGGAAGTTCTTGCTCTCGCCGTTTCTCGTGCTCGGCGCCGCGGGCGGCGGCACGATCATCGCGATCATCGCGTTCCTGTTCGTGATCGGCGGCGCGTTCAACGCGCTGGATGCAAGCGGCCTCATGCGCTACATGCTCAGCCGGCTGCACCATTCGTTCGCCGATAAAAAATACCGCCTGCTCGCGGTCATTACGCTGTTCTTCCTCTCGCTCGGCGCGTTCGTCGGCTCGTTCGAGGAGGTCGTGCCGCTCGTTCCGATCGCGGTCGCGCTCGCGTATTCGCTCGGCTGGGACGCGCTCGTCGGCCTCGGCATGAGCCTGCTCGCAGTGGGCTGCGGATTCTCGACCGGCGTGTGCAATCCGTTCACCGTGGGCGTGGCGCAGACGCTTGCCGGGCTGCCGATGTTCTCCGCGATCTGGCTGCGGCTTGTGACCTACGTCATCCTGTACGGCATGCTGCTGCTGTTCTTAATTCCCTACGCCAGGCGCGTCGAGCGCGACCCGGCGCGTTCGCTCGCCTACGACCCGGACGCCGCGGCGCGCTTTCTCGCGATGCGCGCGGAGTTTTCGAAAGACCGGCGCTTCGACCGCGCGCTTATGGTATTCGCCGGCGTGCTGGGTTTTGGCGTGCTGCTGATCCTCTCGTCGTCGGTCTTGCCGCCGCTGCAGGACCTGATCATGCCCGTCATCGCGCTGATATTCCTCGTGGCCGGCACGGCGGCGTCGCTGCTGACCGGCATGGGGACGCGCGCGTTTTTCCGCGCGTTCGGCCAGGGCGTAACCAGCATACTGCCCGCCGTGCTGCTGATCCTGATGGCGAGCTCGATCAAGTACATGCTCGTGACCGCCAAGATACTGGACACGATTCTGTACTCCGTTGTAAAGCTCGCCGAGGGCGCGGGCCGCGGCATGGTCGCGCTCTTGATCTACTGGCTCGTGCTCGCGCTCGACCTGTTCATCGCGAGCGGCTCGGCCAAGGCCTTCCTGCTCATGCCGCTGATCGCGCCGCTCGCCGACCTGTTCGGCGTATCGCGCCAGGTCTCCGTGCTCGCCTTCGCGTTCGGCGACGGCTTCTCGAACGTGCTCTATCCGACGAACCCCGTGCTCTTGATCTCGCTCGGCATCGTCGGCCTCGGCTACGGCAGATGGGCCCGGTGGAGCCTGCCGTTCCAGCTTGCGATCGTCGCGGTCACGTCGGGGCTGCTGCTGTTCGCGGTGGCGGTCGGGTATTGAGGGAGAAAGAGAAAGAAAAGGTTGAAGTGCAAAAAGGCACGAAAAGAAAAGAGGCCCGAGAGGGCCTCTTTTGGATGGTTGGGTGGGTGTGCGGGGTGCGAGGGTACGGGATGGGTGGAAACGTTGGGGACTTCGTCCCCAAACCCCTGCCAAGGGCCGGAGGCCCTTGGAACCCGTTCTGCCGGACACGTGGTTTCCTGCGCGCTGCATTTGTTGGGTTTCCAAAGGGACATGTCCCTTTGGCGGGAGGCCGAAGCTGAGCGCCGCCAGTGGCGGATCAAGCGAAGCACAGGCCCAAAAGGGCCTGCGCAACCATTGCGAACTGTGGGGCAAGGGCGGAGCCAATGCAAAAGAATTCCGAACTTACTATTTCAGCAGGCCAGCAAACTGTTTTTCGCCGCTCAATACGCGTTCTCGATCGCAAACTGCGCGGTATCGTCGGTGAGGTATTCGTTGAGCGGCGGCGAATACGTCTTAACGTCGAGCCTATGCGCGGACGGCGTAAATGTCAGCACGCGCAGGAATCCGCCGCCGTCGTTGCTGCGCTCGGACTGGTAGTTATACAGGAGTTGAACCACCGTGCGGTCGGGCGCGCCGTCGCCGTTGTCGTCGAGCGGTGTTTCCAGCCGCGCGACGCCCTCGCGATGGCCGCAGAGCACGAGCTTTACATTCGCGTGCTTGGCCACGACCTTGTCGAACAGGATGTCGCCGCCGTCCGTGCGCGCGCCGTTCTCGTCGAGATAGCTGTGCACGCACAGCACGGCAACGCGGTCCGGGTACTTGTCCAGCACGCCGTTGACGTACGCGACCGACGCGTCGTTGTAGCCCCAGCCCGTGCCGACGAACAGCAGCTTGATCTCGTCCGTGTCGACGAGCGCGTACGCGCCGCGCCCGCCGTCGAACAGGATCGACTGGTCCGGGTACAGCGCGGCGACGTATTTTTTGAAGCGCGTGTACGTGACCGTTTCCGTGCCCACGTCGTGGTTGCCGCAGACCGCAAGGAACGGAACCCGGTCCGTCAGCG
>CAZIRB010000017.1:0-28430 GCA_964541695.1 uncultured Oscillospiraceae bacterium | reverse complement strand
CGGCACATCGAGCGCACGCGCATGCTGCTGCACGTCGTCGACGCGGCGGGCGTCGAGGGCCGCGATCCGCTCGACGATATCAAAACGGTCAACGCGGAGCTTTTGCAGTTTTCCGAAACGCTCGCCGCGCTGCCGCAGATCGTCGCCGCCAACAAGATGGACATCCCCGAGGGCGCGGACAACCTGCCGCGGCTGACCGAAGCGCTCGAACCGCTAGGCGTGCGCGTGTTCCCTGTCTCCGCCGCCGCCGTGCAGGGCTTCGAGCCGCTGCTTGACCATATCCTCGCCGTGCTCGACACATTGCCGCCCGTCAAGCGCTTTCCCGAGACCGAGGTCGAGACCGCACCGCAGTACGAGCCGGGCTTTGCCGTCCGCCGCGATGACGCGGGCGCGTTCGTCGTGACCGGCGGCGACGTCGACCGCCTCCTCGACACGACCGACCCCGACGACGAGGCATCCATGCGCCGCTTCCAGCAGCTTCTGGTTAAAAACGGCATCATCGCCGCGCTGCGCGAGCACGGCGCCAAGGAGGGCGACACGATCCGCCTCGGCGCGTGGGAGTTCGATTTTGTGGATTGAGCGGGAAAGCGGGAATGCGGCGGCGGGAACGGACGCTGCCGCTGAGAGACGCTGTTAAATATTTTTTGGATCGATGAGGTGTCAACTATGATCACGACCGCGCAGCGCGCTTCTTTGCGCAAGCTGGCCAACGCGCTTGACCCAATATTCCAGATCGGCAAGGGCGACATCGGCGAAACGCTCGTTGCCGCCGTCGATGCCGCGCTCGAAAAGCGAGAGCTCGTCAAGCTCTCCGTGCTGGAGACCGCCGGGCTGACCGCGAAGGACGCCGCCGAACAGCTCGCGGAGCGCACGAACGCCGACGTCGTGCAGTGCATCGGCCGCCGGTTCGTGCTGTATCGGGAGAGTCGGAAGCATAAGCGAATTGAGGTGTAGGGGGAACGAGGAACGAGGAACGTTGGGGGCGCTGCCCCCAAGCCTCCGCCAAAGGGACACGTCCCTTTGGAAACCCCATCCAAAAATAAGCCAAAGCAGCCCGCATGGGCTGCTTTTTATCGGGTTTCCAAAGGGCCTTCGGCCCTTTGGCGGGTGTTTGAGGGCGGAGCCCTCAATCGTCCCCCGTTCCTCGTCCCCCCGTTCCTCGCCCCCCCGTCCCCCGTTCCCCCTACTTCACCCGTTTCTTAGGCCTTCTCCGTAAAAGCGCGAGCAAAAACGCGCCGAGGCCGAACAAAATCGAGCAGGCGTAGAACAGCAGCGTCAGGTACTGGCCGTTCTGGCCCGCGCCGACGATGTAGAGCACGGTCATCACGTTCATGATGAGGTAGGAAAGCACGCCGAACCACGTGCCGCCGACGGTGCGCGGCAATAGCGCGTAGCAGATCGTAACGCCGCAGGGGATCGACCAGACCACGCCGAGCGCCTCGCCGAGGTAGGTTGCGTAGAGCGCCGCGGTGCCGGTCAGCAGCGCGGGCAAAAAGTTCATGAGCCGCATCAGGGGCAGAAAGAACACGAACGCCGCCTGCGACGCGACCATGGCGAGCAGGATCTTCAGCGCGGCCGGCACGCGCCTATGATAGCGCTGCGAGCCGGCGAGCCGGACGATATAGTACGCGACGAGCGCGCACGCAAGCAGGATGCCCGCGGACGCATAGGCGGGCAAAGCGGTCGACCCGTTCACCGCCTATTCTTCCGCCGCCGTTTCGTAAAAATTGACGATGCAATGCGTCGGGCACACGGCGACGCAGGCGCCGCAGCGCGTGCAGGTCGCTTCGTCGATGCGCGCGACGCCGTCGACAACCACGATCGCGCCGGACGGGCAGGCTTTCTCGCAGCGGCCGCAGGCGATGCAGGCAACCTTGCACTGCGTGCGCGCAATGCGGCCGACGGCCTTATTGCGGCACATGACGACCACGGTGCTCGACTTTTTGAGCATCCCGATCACGCCGCGCGGGCAGGCGGACACGCAGGCGCCGCAGCCGGTGCACTTGTCGTCGTCGATGTGCGCGATGCCGTCCGCGATCGTGATGGCGTCGAACTTGCAGCGGTCCACGCAGTCCCCAAGGCCCACGCAGCCAAACTCGCACAGCGTCGGTCCGCCCGACACCGCGACGGCGGCGCGGCAGCTCGACAGGCCCTCATAGGAATACCGATCCGCGGCGTTCTCGTGCGTGCCGTTGCAGAGCACGCGCGCCACGACCGGCTCGGCGTCGTCCACGGTCACGCCCATCACCGCCGCGATGGCGCGCGCAGTCCGTGACCCGCCCGCCGGGCACCCATCCGCCCGGGCCTTTCCTGAGACGACCGCGGCCGCGAACGCGTCGCAGCCCGCAAAGCCGCACGCGCCGCAGTTGGCGCCGCCGAGCGCCTCGCGCACGCGGCCGACGCGCCCGTCCTCCTCCACGGCGAATTTCTTGCCCACGACGCCCAGCGCGAGCCCGAACAGAAGGCCCAGCGCGCCGAGCACGCCGAGCGCGGTCAAAACCGGTACAAGGTTCATTTCGTTTCCTCCCATGTTCCTATGCGCCGCGGCAAGCGCCGCTTTTACACCATGCCGTTAAAGCCCATAAACGCAAGGCTCATCAGCCCCGCGATCACGAGCGAGATCGGAAAGCCGCGAAGCGGCGCGGGGATCGCCGACGACTCGAGCCGCTCGCGCACGCCCGCCATCAGCACGATCGCGAGCAGAAAGCCGAGCGCGCCGAACACGCCGTTGAGCACGGAGTACACGAGCGACAGCTCCTCGGTGATGTTCAGAATCGTGACGCCGAGCACCGCGCAGTTGGTCGTGATCAGCGGCAGGTAGATGCCGAGCGCGCCGTAGAGGCTCGGCGACGATTTTTTGAGGAACATCTCCACGACCTGCACGAGCGCCGCGATCACGAGTATGAACGCGATCGTGCTTAAATACGCCAGCCCGAGCGGCACGAGGATCCAATGGTAGACCATGTACGTAAACAGGCTTGCCAGCGCCATCACGAACGTGACGGCCATGCCCATGCCGACGGCGGTCTCGACCTTGTTCGACACGCCGAGGAACGGGCAGCAGCCGAGAAAGCGCGCGAATATGAAGTTGTTGGTCAGCACGCAGCTGACCATAAACAGCAGCACCTTGACGATCTCGCTCATTCGCCCGCGTCCTCCTTCCGCTTGGCCACGCGCGTCGTGATCAGGTTGATCACGCCGAGCAGCAGCCCGAACACGATGAAGCCGCCCGTGGGCAGGATCAGAAGCAGCATCGGCTCGAACGCCGCGCCGAACACGGTCGCGCCGAACAGCGTGCCGTTGCCGAGGAGTTCGCGGATGCAGCCGATCAGCGTGATCGCGATCGTAAAGCCCAGCCCCATTCCGACGCCGTCGGCCGCGCTGGCAAGTACGCCGTTCTTGCTGGCAAACGCCTCCGCCCTGGCGAGGATGATGCAGTTGACCACGATGAGCGGGATGAACAGCCCGAGCGACGCGTACAAAGACGGCACGAACGCGTGCATGAACATCTCCACTATCGTCACGAACGTGCAGATGACCACGACGAACGCGGGAATGCGGATCTGGTCCGGGATAAACGAGCGCAAGAGCGAGATGACGACGTTGCTGCCAACGAGCACGAACGTCGCGGCCGCGCCCATGCCGATGCCGTTGATGGCCGAGGTCGTGATCGCCATCGTGGGGCAGGTGCCGAGCACGAGCCGAAACGTCGGGTTCTCGCTGACGACGCCGTTGAAGAATACCGATTGCAGCGACTGTTTTTCGTTCATATCATTGCACCCCCTGCATGGCGGCGGTAAGCGCGGTCACCGCCGTATCGACCGCGCGCGTCACGGCCGACGAGCTGATCGTGGCGCTTGCCACCGCGTCGATCTCGCCGCCGCTCTGCGCAAGCTGTACCGGCGCGGTCTTGCCGACAAACTGCTCGGCAAACCACGGCTCCTTCGTGCGCGCGCCGAGGCCCGCGGTCTCCTTAAAGTCCGCGCCGCCGACGGAAACGCCGGTGATGGCTCCGTCCGTACCGACGCCGACAGTCACCTCGATCGGCCCGCCGTAGCCCTGCGCCGTGATCTTGCCGGTCAGGCCTACGAGCGCGCCGGAACCGTCGCAGCCCGCGTAGGCTTCGTCGAGACCCTCGATTGCGTCAAGCGCCTCGAACGTTTCGGCGCCGGGCAGGACCTGCCTGCGCGCTTCGTCCGCCGCGGCAACCTGCTGCGCCGCGATCGGCCCCTCGGTCACCGCGTTCGTCAGCCCGAGCGCGAGCCCGCCGACGGCGGAGATGATCAGAAGCTTGAGCCCAAGCCGCAGTATGTCACGCACGCGCCTTCACCTCCCCGTACACCCTGGGTTTGATCGCGCGGTCGATCAACGGCGCGCAGACGTTCATCAGCAGCACGCCGTACGTCGCGCCCTCCGGATAGCCGCCGAACGAGCGGATGAGCGCCACGATCAGCCCCGCGCCGAACGCGTAGACGCATTTGCCCGTCCTCGTCATGGGGCTTGTCGTATAGTCCGTCGCCATGAACACCGCCGCAAACAGCACGCCGCCCGAGAGCACCGCCTTGACCGGGTCCGCCCCGAACAGAAGCGAAGCAAGCATGAACGTGCCGATCATCACGACGGGGATGTGCCAGGAGATGACCTTGCGCAAAAGCAGGTAGATGAGCCCGAGCAGGATCGCGACCTTGCAGACCTCGCCGATGCAGCCCGGGATGTTGCCCAAGAACAGGTCCATGGTCGTCACCTTGTCGATAAACGACGCGCCCGCGGCCTGCGTCGCGGAAGCCACCGCGTCGGTGGCGTGCGTCGTTGCGCTCGTGACCGCGTCCGCCGCGCCGCCGCCGAGCACCGTCGCGCTCGTGACCGTGTCGAACGGCAGCGGATAGGCCGAGGCGGTGCTCGTCGCCGTCAGGCGCGCGGGCCACGAGGCCAACAGCACCGCGCGCGCCGCGAGCGCGGGGTTTATAAAGTTGTGGCCGATGCCGCCGAACAGCTGCTTGACCAGCACGACGGCGACGAGCGCGCCCACCAGCACGAGCCACCACGGCGCCGTGGACGGGAGGTTGAGCGCAAGCAGCGCGCCCGTGACCGCGGCCGAAAGGTCGCCGATCCGCACGCTCTGCCGCGTCAGCTTCTGGTACAGCATCTCGAGCGCCACGCAGCACGCAATGGAGAGAAGCAGCACGCGCGCGGCGTTCCATCCGAACAGCCACACGCCCACGGCCGCGCACGGAAAGAGGGCGATCAGCATGTCCCGCATCAAAGTTGAAGTGTTGTCGCGCGCAAATATATGCGGCGCCAGGGAAACGGTGTATGGCATGGTCGCTACCTTCCCTTCCTTGCCGCAAGCGCGTCCTTGCCGACCTTAAAGCCCTGGGCAAGGTACCGTCTCGCGGGGCAGATATAGCTGCACGCGCCGCAGAGCACGCAGTCGGCCAGGTTGTCCTTGGTCGCCGCGTCGAGGTCGCCCGCGTCGAGGTCGTATTTGATCTGGTACGGGCGCAGCCCGGCCGGGCAGACGTCCACGCAGCGCGCGCAGCGGATGCACGGCTGCTCCTCCGGGACCGCGGCCTGTTTTTTGTCGAGCACGAGTATGCAGTTTGTCGCCTTGCCGATCGACGTGGCCAGGTCCGCGGCGCAGAGCGCGGTCATCGGCCCGCCGGCGAGCGCCTTGCCCGCCTCGGCGGTGAGGCCGCCGCACGCGTCGACCGCGTCGCCAAACGTCGTGCCGACGCGCAGCAGCAGGTTCGCGGGCTCCTTTACGCAGCCCGTCACGGTCGTGACGCGCTCGATGAGCGGTTTGCCAAGGAGCACCGCGTCCGCAACCGCCGCCGCGGTCGACACGTTGAACACGAGCGTATGCGCGTCGATCGGGAGCTTGCCCTGCGGCACCTGCCGGCCCGTGACGGACTGGATCAGCTGTTTCTCGCTGCCCTGCGGGTACTTCGTGCGTAGAACGCGGACGGTGACGCCCGCCATGCCCGCGGCCGCCTCGGACATAACCTTGATCGCGTCGGGCTTGTTGTCCTCGATCGCGATCACGCCGCGATTAACGCCCGTCGCGCGCATGATCAGGGCAAGCCCGTCGAGTATGCGCCGCGGCGACTCCAGCATCAGCCGGTGGTCCGCCGTCAGAAACGGCTCGCACTCCGCGCCGTTTAGAATCACGGTGTCCGCGGACTTCCCCTCCGGAATCGTGAGCTTGATGTGCGTCGGAAACGCCGCGCCGCCCATGCCGCAGACGCCGGCCGCGCGGACCGCCGCGACGATCGCCCCCGCGGACGCGGACGCGAGCGCGCCGGCCGGCACGAGCTCGACCCAGTCGTCGCGCATGTCGTTCTCGATCGTGACGCAGACCTCGCGCTGCGCGCGAAGCTGCTGCACGGGTCCTACCGCCGTGACCCTGCCCGACACGCTCGCGTGCACGGGCAGACCGAGCCCGCCTACGGGCGTTCCGATCACCTGGCCCAGCCGCACCGTATCGCCGACGCCGACGCACGGCTCGCTCGGCGCACCGGCATGCATGCCCATGGGGATCGTCACCGCGCCCGGATACAGCGCGCGGACGGCCTTGCCGCTCGTGAGCGGCTTCCCCTCATGCGAAGCTTTCAGCGGGTGCACCCCGCCGGAAAAACCTGACGCCACCGGATTCCTCCTCCCGCAATTCAAGATGTACAGAAATGAATAAATAAAGAGCATGTACCGTATCGATGCAGTACACGCCCTTTATTATACACAGGCGGGATTTCCGAGGCAATAAAATTCAAAAAAATGGTGTTCTTTGCGTTTGGCCGCCGGACGCTTATCCGAAATACGCGAGGAAGCCGTCCACGATGCCCTTGGCCATCTTCTTTTGGAAGTCCGCGTCGTTGAGCAGCTTATCCTCGGCCGTGTTGCTGATGTGCCCGAGTATGATCGACGCAATCGGCGAGACGGTCTTGTTGAATATGTCCAGATCGTCGAGCTTGCGGATCGACGCGTTGTTGTACAGCCGGATCGGCAGGTCCGTCGCCTTGGTGTACGCCGACAGCATCGTCTTGGCGAATTTCTCGCACTGGGTCTGGTTCTCGTGCGCGGACGGGATCCACATCTGCGCGCCGCGCGTATCGGCGGCGGATACGGAGTTGCACTCGATGCGCAGCGCGATGTCGACGTCCGCGCCGTTGAGCGCCTTGGCGCGCGCCGTGTCGTCCGGCGACTGCTTGACGTCCGTATAGGTCAGAATCACCGTCGCGCCCTCGGCCTCGAGCCCCGCCTTGACGAGCTGGGCGATTGCAAAATTCAATCTGTTGGCGTACACGCCGGTCGACACGCCGAACACCTTGGACGTGTAGCCGCGCGCCGGGTCGATGCCGATCACCTTGCCGGAGAGCTTGCCCGCCACCGTGTTCTCGGGCGTCGGCGTCGGCGTGGGCGTCGTGCCCGGCTCGAGCGTCGGCTCGGGCGTGTCCGTCGGCGCGGGCGTGGACGTGGGCTTTGATGTGGCGGGCGGTGCGGTCGGTTCGGGCGAGGGCGTCGCGTAAAGCTCCTTGAGCGTCTGCACACCGGGCGCGACGACGCCCACGGCGAGCGCATAGATTCCGCCGATGATCAGCACCACGATCATCGCGCAAAGGATGCCGAAAGCCACCGGATTGTTGACGCGCAGCTTCCGTCTGCGCGGTTTGATCTTGTACAAATTTCTCACCTCATGCCGAACCAGCCGTCGTATAAACGTATTGTAGCATGCCAAAACTTGAATGTGTAGTGGTAAAAAAAGATTCACAGAAACGTAACGCTTTGCTTGAGCTCCTGTTACACAATTTACGTTATAATGCAGATATGCCATATTTATACGCGCACGCCCTGCACGGCTACTGCGTGCAGGACCGGCTCCCCAAGAGCGCATATGAAATGACAAAGCGGCACATGGACGCGTTCCTGCTCGGCCTGTACGGGCCGGACGTCTACTTCGGCGACAGGCTGCCGCCCCCGCCGTTTGCCAGGCACCAGAAGGCCCTCGGCTCGGAGCTGCACGCCGCCCCGGGCGACGGGCTGTTTGCCGTTCTGTTCCAGCTCGCCTGCGCGGACGAGCGCGCGTTCTCCTACGTGCTCGGGTTTTTGTGCCATTTCGCGCTCGACTGCAACATGCACCCGTACATCGAGTCGCAGCACACCGGCAACGACCACACGCGCCTCGAGATGCGCCAGGACCTCGTCGTGCGCGCCTGCGCCGGCGATAAGCGGCTGTTCTTTCCGCCGAACGAGCTCTACCGCGTCGAGCACGCCGTGCGCATGGCGGACGCTTTGCATACGTCGCTGTTTTACGAGCTCGGCGGACGGCGCACCGCGGGCGTCTTTACGCGCGCCTCCCGCAAGTGGCAGCGCGTCCAGCCCCTTCTGTACGACCCGCACGGCGGCAAACTGCGCTTTCTGCGCTTTGCCGAGCGCGCGCTGCGGCTGCGCCCCGGCAAGCTGTCCGGTTTTTTGATGACGACCGGGTCCGAGGACATGCAGGCGCTGTTCAACATTGAACACGCCGAGTGGCGCGCACCCTGGGCGCCGGACGAAGCGCGCTCGGAGTCCTATTTCGAGCTGTTCGACAACGCCATCGCCGACGCCGTCCGCATCGCGACAGCCGCCATGGCCGGGCGCAAGACGCGCGATTTTTCCGAGGCGCTGAACCTAATCGGCGAGAGGAGCATGGATGGAACGCGCGCGCTTTGACGGCCTGCACAGCTGCTGCTTTACAGGCCACCGCCCGCCGTTTTTGCCGGACGGCGGCGACGAGACGCGGCCCGGCATGCGGCGGCTGAAAGCCTTGCTCGACCGCACCGTTTTAGACGCGGCAGCCTCCGGCGTGCGGACGTTCCTGGCCGGCGGCGCGCCCGGCTTCGATACGATCGCCGCGGAATCCGTGCTCGCGCTCAAAGCCGACTACCCGGACATCCGGCTCCTGCTCGCGCTCCCGTCGCATACGCAATCCGACGAATACCCGGACGCGCTGAGAACGCGCTATGAGCGCATTCTTCGCGAAGCTTCGGCCGCGTACTACGCCAGCGAGACCAGCAACGCGCCCGCCGCCATGCGCAGGCGCAACCGCTTCCTCGTCGACCACTCCGATTGCTGCATCGCATACCTGACGCAGCGCGGCAGCGGCACGTCGTACACCGTCGATTACGCGAAAAAGCGCGGGCGATATGTCGTGAATTTGGCGGGGGCGGGGATGGAGGAGTAGGAGTAGCGGCTGAAATTCGATACGGTTTATTTGGCAGGGGTTCACCCTGCGTTTTTTGATTCGGGGGCTCCGCCCTCGCAAAAGATTACGTTGGAGGCTCCGCCTCCAAACCTCTGCCAAAGGGACAAGTCCCTTTGGAAACCCGCAGGAAAGGGCGCGAAAGTAAGCGGCACTCGTGTCTTTTGCTTCTTTTCTTCAAGGAATTAGTCCCTTAAGAAACCGGCAGGAAAAGGGAGCAAAAGTAAGCGGCTCTCGCGTCTTTTGCTTCTTTTCTGCAAGAAAAGAAGCGGGGGCTTGGGGGCGGCGCCCTCGCAAAAAAAACGTTGGGGCGGCGCCCCAACGTACCCCTCGCCCCCGTCCCCGTTCTCCGAACCCCTAAAACAGCGAATCGATCGTAACGCTCTCGATGCCCGACAGGCGGCCGATCTGCGTGCGCACGGCCTCGAGCCCGCTGAGCTGGTCGGAGGGGTTTGTCATGGGCACGAGCGCGTGGATGCCCGTGCGAACGGTATCGACGGCGGTGTGATTTAAAAACAGCAGCAGCACGCCGGCCGCCTTGTCTATGCGCTCGCGCATCGCGTACAGGTGCGGCGAGGGGTCGCCGCCCTCGTTGATCGCATCGATGGCCGCGCGCGCCTCGAGGTCGAGCTCGTCGGCCAGGCGCGACACGTAGAGCGGCGGGACGATGAACAGATAGAGCAGAAAAAACCCGAATACCAGCGTGATGATGCGCTTGATCCCGTTATACAAAGGTCTTTTTCTCCGTTTCCATGGTATCGCAGCGCACGCCCGAACGCGACTTGGTCTGCACGCGCAGAGTCCCGGTGGGCGAAAGATGCAGGAAAAACACGTCGTGCACGCTGCGGATCGAGAAATCGTTCAGCCGCGCGCAGATCCAAGACTCGTCGATGCCGAGGCGCGCCATCGACTCCCGGCACAGCTTCCCGTCGAGGATGAGCATATACGATAGCCCCGCGCGCTCCTCGGTAAGGCCCATATCGCGTACGGTCGGCGTCTGGAAGCAGCCCTTCTGCAGCACGCTCATCGTACCGTTGGTTTCGAGGATGGCGTAGGCGACGTTGTCGAGGTCGAACACGTCCTTGGCGCGCAATTGGTCGAGCAGGTCGATGATCGTGTAATTTGTGTCGCGCATGGCCTGCTCCGACACGACGCCGTCGGCAATCAGGATCACCGGACTGCCGCAGATCACGCGGCGCAGCCTGTCGTTCTTGAGCGCGATGAACGTCAGCCCCTGCTGCACAAGGTACAGCGCCAGAATCGGCACGACGCTGTACGCCAGCGGTATGCTCGTGTCCGCAATCGCGCAGCCGGCCAGGTCGGCGATCAGCAGCGTGACGAGAAGATCGAACGGCTGCAGGTCGGCGACCTGCCGTTTGCCCGTCAGCCGCAGGATTAAAAACACAAACAGATATAACAACACGGCGCGCAAAAACAGCGTCAGCATGGGGTTAGCTTGCGTGCCGCGCCTTGACGTTATGCGGCGCGTATGCGAAAATAATAAGAAACCGGGCATGGGGGGCGGCACATGATTCGCATTGGGAAAGACGACTACTATCTCTCCATCGCGGCCGAGGTCGCGCGGCGCTCGACGTGCCTGCGCCGGCAGTACGGCGCGGTGATCGTCAAAAACGACGAGATCGTCGCCACGGGCTATAACGGCGCGCCGCGCGGCGACGACAACTGCTGCGACGTGGGCGAATGCTGGCGCGAGAAGAACAACGTCCCGCACGGCGAGCAGTACGAAAAATGCGTCGCGGTGCACGCGGAGGCCAACGCGATCATATCGGCCAGCCGCAACGAGATGCTCGGCTCCTCGCTCTACCTGGCCGGATTCGAGGGCTTCGATTGCCCGATCGACGACCCGCGGCCGTGTCTGATCTGCACGCGCATGATCAAGAACGCGGGCATCGCGCACGTGTTCAATAAATGCGGGGAGATCGTGCTATGAACATTAAGAAGGTCGGCGAAGGCACGGTCGTGCTCCTTGCCGGCGGCGGGAAGGTGTACACCGACGTCGCCGCGCGCTTTACGCGCTCCGAGCGGGACTTGGCCGACATCATCGCCTCGGACTACAACGCGGAACTCGTGCGCAGCATCGTCGAGAAGGGGCACCTGGCCGCGACGGAGTTTGACTATTTCCTGTTCGGCGTCGAGGGCTACTCGCGCGTGACGGAGGTCCAGCTCGTCAGAAAGCGCATCGCGAGCTATCTCATCAAGAGCGGCCGCGTGGACAAGCACGGCAAGCGCGCGTTCGACGTCGTGCTACCGGAGCGCGCGCTGTCCCACGCCGCCGAGTGCACGCTGCCGTCCGGCGCGAAGCTCACGCTCTCGGCCGAGGACCTGCTTTGGCTGACCGAGCAGTGGTACGACGCGGGCGTGCAAAAAGGGCTGCCGGAGGAGGAGCTGCGCTACCTCAAGCCGCAGGCGACGGAGTTTAAGGCGCTCATCGGCATGAACGCGCACGCGCTGCTCGACTGGTTCAAGATCCGCTGCTGCAAGAACGCGCAAACGGAGATCCGCGACATGGCCAACAAGATGCTGCGGCTGTGCAAGGAGGCCGCGCCCGACCTGTTCTTCGACGCGGGCCCGTCGTGCGTTTCACTCGGCTACTGCCCGGAGAACGAGTTTCAGAACAAGGATTGCCGCGTCATCACAAAGAAAGAGGCGCTCGCGCGGCTGAAGGGCTTTGACGCGCCGCGGACATAATACGGGGGGACGGAATCGATGCGATGCAGCTCCTGCAACACAAGATTTAAGGGCGATTACTGCCCGAACTGCGGCACGCTCGTGCTGATGGACCGGCGGCGCGGGCACGGCTTCTTCCACTTTTTGTGGCGGCTTATCGGCACCGCCGTCACGCTCGCGGTGCTGGCGCTGGTCGCGTTCGTGGTCCTCGACTGCACGGGGCTCGGGAAAAATCCCGGCGATCCCGCGCTGTACCGGTACACGGAGCTCGTGCGCGGACTGCTGCCCGCGGACGCGCTCGCGGGCTACGAATGGCTCAAGCTTGCCGTCGCCGACACGTGGCGGGGCTTGATGCGGCAGAGCGGAGGGATTTAGCATGCAGTTTAAGCGCACCGGCTGCCTGTTCCTGTTTTTCCTGCTGTTTATCGCGCTGTTCATCGCGCTGATGGTCATATTCGAAAAGAACACCGCAGCGTTCTGGTGGATGATGGGCGGTATCGTGGCCGCAGTCGCGATCGCGGCCGTGCTCGTCCGCATATTCGGCAAAAAGCCCGGCCAGGACGAGCCCGCAAGCCCCGCCGCGCCGGCCGCGTCCGAGGCGGACGCCGCGGGTGCCGCAAACGAAGCGGACGCGCCGCGCGACATGGGCGAAACAGCCGCGGACGAGACCGCCGCGGCCATGCCGGCGCCGCCCGCCGCACCGCCGCGCTTCGAGGATGAGCGGCCCGCGACCGCCAGTACGCCCGTGCCCGCCGCCTCCGCCGGACCGCTGCCGGACACGGGCAATCTGCTCTACGCGGGCGCGTACCGCGTCGGCATCGACCTGCCCGCCGGCAAGTACGACTTCCGCGCGATGCGCGGCGTCGGCACGCTGCTCGTCAAAAAAGCCGACGGAAACACGAAGCTCTGCGCCTCTGTCGGCGCCGACGATGGCCGCGCCTCCGTCGAGTACCGCAACGCCGTCTGCGAGGACGGCGATACGCTCACCGTCGACGGCTCCGTCGTGCTCGCCGTACGCAAGTCGCGGCCGATCGTGGTGGAGTGAGAGGGAACGGGGGTACGTTGGGGACACCGTCCGTGAAAGGGTACGTTGGAGGCTCCACCCCTGCACCCCGCCAAAGGGAAAACCCCCTTTGGAAACCCAAAGTAAACAGCGGCCGGTACGGCTGCTGTTGTTTTTCGGGATTCGAAAGTACGCGCAGGGGCTCCGCCCCTGCACCCCGCCAAGGGGGGAAACCCCCTTTGAAAACCCAAAGTAAACAGCGGCCGGAAGCGGCTGCTTGTTATTTTTCGGGATGCGAAAGTACGCGCAGGGGCTCCGCCCCTGCACCCCGCCAAAGGAGGAAACCCCCTTTGGAAACCCAAAGCAAAAGCAGCCGGTACGGCTGCTTTTTAGGTTGCATTTCTATTTGCGTCTCCGGTGGGCTGGGTTTCCAAAGGGCCCTCGGCTCTTGGGCGGGAGCTTGAGGGCGGAGCCCTCAACGTACCCCCGGTCCCCTACCTAAAATATGATCTCGTAATTCCAGCCGACGATCAAAAGCGCGAGCACGCCGAGGCCGATCACGACGGCCATGCACATGCCGAACATGCCGAGCTTCCGGACCTTGATCCGGGTGAGGAACAAACACGCGATGACGAGCATCCAGCCGAGGTAGAGGTACCGGAACGCGCCGCCGGTATAGGGCCGGAAGACGTACAGGAGCGGAATGAGCAGCGCGACGGTGGTGACGGGCAAGCCGTCGTAGTGCGTGCGCTTGACGTTCTCGTTCTGTAATTCGTCCTCGGTCACGTTGTAATAGGCGAGGCGGATGAGCGCCGCGAGCACGTACAGCGTCATCGGCAGCATCTCAAAGAAGCGGTCGAGCCCGATGGCACGGCCGATGCAGACGGGCAATACGCCAAAGCAGATCAGGTCCGCAAGCGAATCGATCTGGATGCCGAACTTCTTCTCAAGCCGGTCGCGCTGCATGGTTCTGGCGATGGTGCCGTCGAACAGGTCGCAAAAGCCCGACACCATCAGGCACACGACCGCCGCGGGCGCGTCGCCGCCGGCGGCAAAGCCGATGCCGACGAGCGCGCTCACCACGCCTATGTAGGTCAGTATCACCGTGTAGTTGTAAATCCCGATTATCCCGCCGTTCCCAATACTCCCTCTCACAAAACCGCTCACTTCCCTGAATAATATGCCCGGTACCAGCGCACGAACTCCGCAAGCCCCTTCTCGATCGTCGTGTCCGGCGAAAAGCCAACGTCGCGCTCGAGCGCGGTCACGTCCGCATAGGTCTGGTACACATCGCCCTTCTGCATCGGCCGGAACACGATCTCGGCCTTTTTACCGAGCGCGCTTTCAAGCACGCGGATAAAGCGCATCAAATGCTCCGGCCGGTTGCCGCCGATGTTGTACAGCGCGGCGCGCGCGCCCTGCGCGTCGGGCGCGGGCGGCAGCCTCAGCAGCCGCTCGAGCGCGGTGACCACGTCGTCGATATACGTAAAATCGCGGTAGAGATTGCCGTTATTGAACACCTCGATCGGCTCGCCGGCAAGGATCTTCTTCGTAAACGAAAAATACGCCATGTCCGGCCGCCCGAAGGGGCCGTATACGGTAAAAAAGCGCAGCCCCGTGACGGGGATGCCGTACAGCTGCGAATAGGTGTAGGCGAGCAGCTCGTCGCACAGCTTCGTGGCCGCGTAGAGGCTGACGGGCCGGTCGACGGGATCGCCGACGGCAAAGGGCGTCTTCTCCTGGTTGCCGTAGACCGACGAACTCGACGCGTACACAAAATGCGCGACCGGAAAACGCCGCGCGGCCTCGAGCATGTTGAAAAAGCCCAGCACGTTCGCTTCCATGTACGCGCGCGGGTTGGCGAGGCTGTAGCGCACGCCGGCCTGCGCGGCCAGGTTGACCACGAGATGCGGCCGGTATTTTTCAAACGCGGGCACGACGTCGCCCATGTCCGCGATGTCCCCGCGCACGAACGTAAACGACGCGAAATTCTCGAGCTCGGCGAGCCGGTCCTCCTTGATCTTTACGTCGTAGTAGCCGTTGAGATTGTCCATGCCGGCGACGCGCGCGCCGCTTTCCAGCAGCCGCTTTGCCAGATGGTACCCGATGAACCCGGCCGCGCCGGTGATCAGGATCGTGCGTTCCCCCCGTTCGTCCATCCCGTTCACCTGCCGATCGAGTGGTATTCCACGCCCGCTTCGCGCATCTTGGCGGGGTCGAACAGGTTGCGCCCGTCGTACACAAGCGGCGTGCGCATGCAGGCCTTGAACGTCTCGGGCTTGATCGAGCGGATCTGCGGCCACTCCGTAAACACGAAGCAGCACGACGCGTCCTTCAGCGCCTCCTCCGGCGTGGCCGCGACGCGCACGTCCGGGAAGCGCCTGGCAAAGGCCGCGCCCGCGACCGGATCGTAGGCCGTCACGACCGCGCCCTGCCCCAAAAGCAGCGGTACGTTATCGAGCGACGGCGCTTCGCGCAGGTCGTCCGTGCCCGCCTTGAACGTCAGGCCCAGCACCGCGACCTTCATGCCGGAGAACGAGATCAGGCGCTTGGTCGCCTTGTGGAACAGCCGCGTCTTCTGGTCCGCGTTGACGTCCACCGCCGCCTCGACCGTGCGCAGCCGGTAGCCGTGCTCCTCGGCCAGGCGCTTGAGCGCCTTGGTGTCCTTCGGGAAGCAGCTGCCGCCGTAGCCGACACCCGCGTTGAGGAAGCGGTCGCCGATGCGCGAGTCGTACTTCATGCCCTCGGCCACGTCGAGCACGTTCGCGCCGACGAGTTCGCACAGGTTTGCGATGTCGTTCATGTACGAGATCTTGAGCGCTAAAAAGTCGTTGCACGCGTACTTGATCATCTCGGCCGAGCGGCGGCTCACCGACACGATCGGAAGATTGAACGGCTCGTAGATCTTCATCAAAAGCGCGCGGGCGCGCTCGCTCTCGGTGCCGATGATGATGCGCGCGGCGTGCAGCGTATCGTGCACCGCGCTGCCTTGCGCCAGAAACTCCGGATTCGACGCGACCTCCACCCGAACGCCCCTGTCAAGGTAATCCCTGATAAATTGCTCCACCTTATCGTTCGTTCCGACCGGTACGGTCGACTTGACCACCACCAGGCAGTCCCTTGTAACGCACTCCGCGATCTGCCGCGCCACCTCGGCGATGTACTTGAGGTTCGCCGAACCGTCCGGCAGCTCCGGCGTGCCGACGCCGATGAATATCGCGTCCCTGTCCGCGTAGGCCGCGGCGGCGTCGACGGTAAAATGCAGCCTGCCCGCGGCGAGATTTTTTTGCAGCAGCCCCTCGAGGTCCTTTTCGTATATGGGCGAGACGCCGCGGTTTAATACCGCGATCTTCTCCGCGTCGACGTCGACGCACGTCACGTCGTGGCCGACCTCGGCAAAGCAAACGCCCGCCACAAGGCCCACGTAGCCGGTGCCCGCAACCGCCAGTTTCATATGGTTTCGTCCCCTCCGTCCGTTGTTGCACGGTTCTTTTTATGCCGGATAAACTCCCGCGCCGAGCGCAGGATGAAGGTAAACTTATCGCGTAAAAACACGAACGCGAGCAGCGCGTACACGGCCGCGCCCGCCGCAATCTGGCAAACGAGCAGCGGCAGCGGCGAAAGGCCGGTTTTTACCAGCGCGAACACGCAGATCGCCATCGCGGCGGACGCGAACTGCTGCGGCAGGATGTCGGCAAGCTGGTCAAGCAGGCGGTAGCCGAGCAATCGCTTGATCGGCCCCATGTTGACCGCGACCGAGAACACGTTCGTCGCCGCGACGCCCCACGCGACCATGACGGGCGAGCGCAGGATGAACACGGCGATACACAAAAGCGCCGCGCCGAACGCCTTTTTTATGATCTCGAGCCGCAGGTACACGTCGCTGCGGCCGAGCGCGTTGAACGCGTGCAGAATCGTGCTGTCGAGCGGGTACATCGCGTACGTCAAACACGCAATGCGCAGGTACGGCACGCAAGGCAGCCATTTGTCGGTCAGCAGGATCCGCACCATGGGCTCGGCGACCGCCGCCAGCCCAAAAAGCAGCGGGGTCAGCAAGAACGCGTTCGACGAGACCGTGCGCCTTAGCATCGCGAGCAGCCGCTCCGGGTCGTTCTGCGTCACGGCATAGGCGGGAAACAGAGCGGACTGAAGCGCGGTATTGATATTTGCGCCGATGTACTGCGGGAACTGCTTGCCCTTGCTGTAATAGGCCAGCTCCTCGGTGCCGCCCTTCATCTTGCCGACGATCAGGCCGGACACGTCGAGGTAGAGCGTGTTCAGCACGCCGGACACGAGCAGCTTCCAGCCGAACGAGAACATCCGCTTCGTGCGCGGGATCGAGATCACAAGCTTCGGCACCCAGCGCGTCTGCGCCCACAGCGCGAGGCAGAGCGTCATGATGTTGAGCAATTGCTGCGCCACGAGCGCCCACACGCCAAAGCCCAGGTACGCCAGCGCGATGCCCGCCGCGCCGGAGACGAGCACCGCGGCGAGCGACGCGGCAAATACCTTGCGAAACTCCATCCGCCGCACGATCATCGCGTTCTGCACGGACTGCCCGCCGTAGAAGAACAGCGTCAGCGACAGCACGCGCAGCACGGGCGCGACCTGCGGCTCGCCATAGTAGCGGGCGACCAGCGGCGCGGCGAAGAAGAATATCGCCGCGAGCGCCGCGGCAGCCGCCGTCGAGAGCCAGAACGCGGACGAGAAGTCCTCGTCCGTCACGTCCTGCCGCTGGATGAGCGCCATGCCGAAGCCGCTCTGCACAAGGATCGTCGCGATCGAGATGAATATCACCGTCAGCGACAGCGGGCCGTAGTCCTTGGGATCGACGAGCCGCGCCAGCACGATCGTGGTGACAAGCTGGATGCCCTGCGTGCCGCCGTTCTCGAGCAGCTTCCATATGATGCCCGCGAGGGCCTTGTGCTTGAGGCTCTTGTCCATCAATCCCCTTTGGCGATGCGCAATGCGCGGCCGACAATGTCCAACAGGCGCAAAAGGCCCGTTTTTTGGTTAAGCAACAGCCGCATCTGCAAGCGCCTGGCGCGGCCGACCGCGGGGCCGTCCAGGGCCGCGAGCGTTTCCGGCAGCAGCTCCCCGCGCCAATCGTAATCGGTCACCGCGCGGCGCGCAGCAGCCGTTTTCGCCCCGCGGAAATACCGCCAGAACACGGAGAGCAGCGCCATGACCTGCCGCGCGTGGAACGCCGCGCGCATTTCGGGCGTGTCCAGCCCCCAGACGGGCAGGTAGGACCGCAGGAGCTTAACCATCGGCAGGTTGAACTCGCGCGGGAGCGAGCGAAGCTCGGTCCTGTGCGTGTTGCTCGACACGTTGCGCCTATAATTGTACAATGGGCGCGCGCAATATGCAACGCGCGCGGCTTTCGTGACGGGATACAGCGACAGGATCAGGTCGTCCGCGATCTGGCTGGCCCCGAACTGCGCAAAGTCCGTCGGGTCGCTCTGTAATAGCTCCGTTTTGATCGCCTTGATCCACAAGGGGTTCAGCTTCCACGAGCGGACGAGCTCCTCGTACAGCGCGCGCTTGCCCTCGCCAAAGAACATAGCCCCGTCGGCGTACAGCGCGGGAGCCGCCGCCCTTTGCCGCCCGTCGCCGCTCATGACATAATAGTTGTACAGCAGGATGTCCAGGCCGGGGTCAGCGGCAAAGCGCGACGCGATGACCGCAAGGCACTCCTTTTCCATCGTATCGTCCGCGTCGAGGAAGGCGCAGATTTCGCCGCTTGCCGCGGCCACCGCCGCGCGCCGCGACGGGACGATGCCCTTCTCGCTCTGGTAGACGACCTTGACCCTGTCCGGGCGCTCGCGCGCGGCCCGTTCGCAGAGAGGCACGCACGCGTCGGCGGGATCCTCGAGCACGAGGATCAGCTCGTAATCAGGGTGCGTCTGCGCGTACACCGAAGAAAGCGCCTCGGGCAGCAGCTTTTCGGCATGGAACACCGGTGCGAGCACGCTGATCTTCATACGCGTTTCAACGCCTCCGCCAGCACCTCGCGCAGCGACTCGCATTCGAGGTGATTTACGAGCGCAAGCCGCGCGCGCCGCCCGTACAGCCGCCCGAGCGGTTTCCGGCCCGTCAGCACGTTGACGCCGCGCAAAAACGCCGAATCCCCGAGCAGCACGGCGGCGGTCCTCTGCGCGGTTTTTTTCGCGTATTCGGCAAACGCTTCTTCGACAAAGCCGGAGGTCTGAATCTCCTCGGAACGCTTGAAGAAGCCGTCGAGCGTGCTTTGCGCGGCGTCGCCCCCGGCCAATCGCACGCCGCCCGGCGCGCGGACAAGCGGAACAAAGTCGACCGTTTTGTTTGCGTCCAGCGTCAGCTCGACGAGCAGCCCCTCGTCCCAGCAGGGCTCGCCGTCCCGAGCGTCAAACAGAAAATTGCCCTGCCCGTACACGATCACGCCGCTTCCATAGCGCTCAAAGCAGCCGACGCAGTGCCCGTGCTGGCACAGCACGAGGTCCGCGCCGCACGACACGAGCTTGCGCAGCCGCTTTTGCAACAGCGGCGTCGGGTACGGATAGTGCTCGCGCCCGCCGTGGTACAGCACGACGAGCACGTCGCAGTCGCGCCTGAGCGCGCGCATGTGGTCCGGTGTCTCGAGCGCGTCGAACGGGTTCGCGCCCGCGCCCATTTCGGCCGCGATCGAAAACTCGTGCTCCGCGCACGCGTATAGGCCCACACGCGTGCCGCCGACCGTCAGGATGCGCGGCTTTGCGGCCTCGAAGAGCGTCTCCCCCGCGCCGAGCGTCCAGACGCCCGCGCCGCGCAGCAGCGAAATCGTGCGGGAAAGCCCCGCTTCACCGTGGTCGAGGATGTGGTTGTTCGCGAGAACAGCGTAGTTGGGCTTTAGCGCCGCGATCCCTGCGATACAGCCCTCGGGCGCTCTCAGCGCCGGACCGTTCTTGTCTATCGGCGCGTCGCCGTCGAACAGCGCGCACTCGAGGTCAAACACGCGCGCGTCGGCGGCAAGCCAGCGGGAAAGCAGCTTGTCCCCCAGCAGCGCCGCGGCGTCGCCCGATGAAAACGCGGCAAAATTGGATTCGGTCGGCACGACGTCCGCGCCGAACAGCAGCGTCCGCTTCATTTCGTTCTCCCCTTCGCGCGCGGATTCGGATTTGTAAACAGCGTTTCGTCGTAGAACGCGCCCATGCGCGCGTCGCCGCCCGTGACGAACTCGTCGTCGAAGCCCGCCTGGTCGTAGAGCGTCAGTTCGCCAAACAGCACGCTTTTGCGGTATTCGTACAGGTCCACGCGCACCTGCGGGATGCCATCGCTCAGCGTTTCGGCAAGCCGCAGCATCTCCAAGTATGTTTCGGGCTGCTCCGGCACAAAGCCCGTCCGCTCAGCCTCGCGCGAGAGCGCGTTGACCGGGAGCGGCCGCCAGTCCGGCGTGAGGAAATAGTAGTCCGCGTGCGCCTTTTTGCGGTTCGTGCACACGACGACGGCGCGCACATGGCCGTCGAAGCAGAAAAACTTGAAATCGTCCGGCAGGTGGCCGTCGTCCGTACCGATGAACGCCTCGGCGAGCACGCGCGGCTGCACATCCTTATACGCCCACTCGCGCGCGGTGTAGAAATAGTTCGTCTTAAGCCGCCTGTTTAAAAAGCGCACCGCCTCGGCCGTGTCGAACGACGCGCGGTCGGCGCAGACGCGCACGCCGCCGGAGTCGTGCGTGCACTTGAGCGCGAACCGTTCGGGCAGCGCGGAAAAATCGATCTGCTTGGCGTCGTCCCAAACGCCAAGCAGCGGCACAAGGTGCTCTTTGCCGATGCGTTCGGCCACGTAACCGCGCGCGGCGAGCTTGTCCGCGAGCGTTTTGTATATCTCCCGCCGGTCGTACAGCTTCTGCCACTGGATGCGCTCCGTCATGCGCAGAGGGCGATCGAGATCGAGCTTTTTGCCGAGCCTGCCGCGGTACACGAGCCGTAAAAACAGCCGGTCCGGCAAAAAGCGCAGCCGCCCGCGGCTGGCAAGCAGCGCGAATACGCGGTACGGGTTCTTCAGGTACTTTTGCAGCGCGGGCAGGTCGTCGCGCGCGCCGCCGTCCTTTGCAAGCCGCGTGCCCGCGAGCAGCAAAACGGGCAGCAGCAGCGTGGAGCGGTCGAAATACGACACCATCGCCCAGTCGAGCGGGAACTGCAACAGTACGAGCGCGAGCAGCGCGCGCACGGCCGTGCTGTTTTTGCGCGCGGAAAACGCCTTTTTAAGCGCGAGCGCGTACGGCGCGTAGAACAGCATAAGCAGCGGGATTCCGCCGGAGACCAGCAGCTCGATATAGTTGTTATGCGAGTACGTGCCGCCCGAGCCCGGCAGAAACCGGAAGCAGTCCAGCCCCCAGCCGGTCAGCGGCCGCGCCTTGATCAGCGCGATGCCCGCGGCAATGAGCTTGTTGCGCACGATGATCGAAAGCGACCGGTGCCGCGCGCCGCCCTCGAGATACTCCAGGATCTTCTGCAGCCGGTACGTGATGCGGTAATACACGCCCGGCCAGCGCGCGAGGAAGCCCTCCATGGTGAGCAGGTAGAGGGCGCTGCAGGAGGCAAGCAGCAGGACCGCCGCGTTCCGGGGCGCGTGCTTTGGGTAGCGCAGCAGCACGTACAGCACCGTGCCCGCGCCGATTAGCGCATAACCCTTGAGCGAGCTCGTAAAGAACACCGCGCCCATCAGCGGGACGAACGCGAGGAGCCAAAGAAGCCGCGCGAAAGCTTTCTCGCCCGGCTCGCCGAGCGCGCGCTGCAGCGCGAACACGAACGCGATGCCGGCAATGATCGCCACGTCGTTCGGGTTGACGCCCGCCTCCATGCCGAGCCGCGTCTCGAACGGCTTCGGCCACGACAGCGCGACGACCGCGAGCAAAAACGCCGCCGCGGCGAGAATGTACAGGAGCAGCACGCGCCGCATGTCCCGCCGCAGCAAAAAATACTGATACGCCGCGAACAGCGCGATGAGGTTTATGCACAGCGTTTTTACCATGGCAAGCGCCGTGGGCGCGTCGACTGCCCAGAGAAGGGTCAGCGCGCCGAACGCGATCATCGCGATTGAGAACGCGAACCACTGGGAGAGGTACAACTTTTTTGTCCGAACGGCGAGCGTGAGCACAACGAGCACGAACGCGGCCAGCACGAGCTGCGACACGAGCGTGTGCTTAACCAGCCACTCGGTCAGGAGCAGTAAAAAGAACAGCATGTCGGCCGCAACCAGCAGCTTTTTTTCAGCGCGCGGCGCGCACGACTCGTTCAAGATACGCCCTCCATAGCTCCGTCACCGTCACGGCGTCGACGCGCGCGCGGATGCCCGCGGCCTCGCGGCCAAGCTTAGCCGCAAGCCCCGGCTCGTCCGCAAGGAGCGCCATGGCCGCGGCAAGCGCCGCCTCGTTCCCCACCGGCACGAGCAGGCCGCTCTCGCCGTTGCGGACGAGCGAGGCCGGGCCGCCGCACGGGCAATCCGTCGCGACGACCGGCAGCCCCATGGCCATAGCCTCGATCAGCACGTTCGGCATGCCCTCAAAATCCGACGGCAGCACGAACATGCCCGCCTTCTGCATGTCGAAATCCAGCGTCGCGCTCTGCCCCGGCAATAAGTAACTGCCCTCGGGCAAGAGCTCCCCGCAGAGCCCCTCGAGCGCGGCGCGCCCGCCGCCCTCGCCGTAGATGATCAGCTTCCAATCCGGATGATTTTGATAGAACGCGGCAAACGCGCGCACCAGCAGCGGAAAGTTTTTCTGCGCTTCCAGCCGCCCAGCCGAGACCACGGTCTTCCCGCGTTCGAAAAAGTACGGCGCGGGAAGCGTGGACGTATCGAGCGGGTTATCCAGCACGGCGCCGCGCGCGCGGACGCGCCGCGGGAAAAACGCCGCCTGCTCCGCGGTCTGGAACACGAATCCCTTGGCGAACGGATACACGAGCCGCCGCAAAATCCGCTTGAGCGTCCGCTCGGGATGGCGGCGCGGATCGTTGCGCTCGCAGACCACGAGCGGCGAGCGCGCGCCGAGAAGGAACAGCGCCGCCCAGACGTTCACCTTCTCCGGCAGCGCGAGCACGAGATCCGGCCGCACGGACAGCACGTGACGCCGCAGCGCCGCGTACGCCTTCGGAATGTCGCGCGTGCCGCACTCGTTCTTCTGCAGCAACGGGAACACGCGCACGCGCGGGTCGAGCGCGTAGAAGCTCTCGCACGCGTACTCCGTGGCGATCGACACGTCGATACCGCGCTCACAAAAGAACGCCGAGAGCAGCGAGATCACGCGCTCGCAGCCGCCGCCCGCGAGGTTGTGCGTCACGATCAGGAGGCGCTTTAACTCCTTCATGCGCCCTCCTTAATCGCCGCGCGGTACAGGTTCAAGAGCTCCTTTGCCGCGCTTTTTCGGTCGTATCCCGCGGCCCGGACCGCGGCCACCGCGTCAGCGGCGCGCGCGGCGCGGACCCCGTCCGCCGTCGGCAGTTCCAGCGCGCGGTCGGCCCAGGCGGAGGCTCCCGCCGAAAGCGGCAGGAACGAGACGAAGCCCGTCAGGTCCGCCTCGTCCGGCACGCCGTCGGACGCAAGGCAGGGAAGCCCAGCGCACTGCGCCTCCACGAGCACGAGCGGCAGCCCTTCGCAAAGCGACGGCATGAGCAGCGCGTCCAGCGCGCGGTAGAGCGGCAAAACGTCGGTCACGTCGCCCAAAAACCGCACGGCGTCCGCAATGCCGAGCTCCCGGGCGCTTGCGCGCAAAGTCTCCTCGAGCGGGCCGGTACCGGCGAGCAGCAGCGCGGCCGAGGGCTCGCGCTGATATATATATTTGAATGTTTCGAGCAAAAACGCGTGGTTTTTTCGCGTTGTCAGCGACGCGACGCTGCCGAACGCGAGCTTTCCGCTAAGCCCCAGCTCTGCCCGCGCGGCCGAGCGCGCCGAAGTGTCGAACGCAAAGCGCGCCGCGTCCACGCCGTTTTTCAGCACCGTAAACGGCCTTGTCCCGAACAAAAACCGCCCCGCCTCCTCGCCGCAGGCGAGCGCGTGCGTCGTGCAGCGCAAAAACAGCGAGGCAAGCAGCGCGTGCAGCCGTTCATGCGTGCAGGCCGTGTTGTGCGCGTGCGCAAAGCGGGCGCGCGCGCCGCCGAGATACGCGGCGAGCATCTCGGCCGCAAGCGTGCTGCTGTTGCCGTGCGCGTGCACGATGTCGTAGCGGTTTTTGCGGACAAGCCGCGAGAGCGCAAACAGGTACGCGAGCGGCCGGCGGTTCCGGTGCGGGAACACGAACACGCGCCCGCCTTTTTCCTCGATCGCCGCGCGCTCGTCTTTCCCTATATCGTTGATCAAAGCGTAATCGACCACGGCCTCGCCGGGCATAATCCCCGCGGCGAGGTTTTTCACCACGCCCGTGATGCCGTTTTTCTCATACCGCGTCGTCACGACCGTAAGGACGCGCAGCGGACGCGGTTTTTTATGTTCAGCGTTCAAGCGCCTTCAGCTCCTCCGGCGCCGCGCCGGTCTTGTCGTGCTCGTAGATGCGCGCGTCGACCAGGAAGCGGTACCAGTAATTCTCGAACCAATGGTAGAGATACCCCTCGCGGCCGTCGAGAAAGCCGAGCCGCAGATAATAATTGTAACAAAACCAAAGAAAGGCGCGCAGAAACATCGGCGCGCGGTAGTACAGGCCGTATTTCTTTTTGCGATGCCGCAGGAGCTGGGCGTCCGTATTGACGTCCTGCTTTGCGCCGTCCCGGAATGCGAGGTAGTCAAAAAGCTCGCGCGTGCCGTACCAGTTGTACCGCGCGATGTAGCTGTACAAATCCTTAAAGTCGTTGTGCACGAACCGCTCGGGAATCGAAACCGAACGCCCGGCAAGCAGCACCGTATGCGCGTCGCGCTTGCGGTCCTCGATGCGCCCGAGCCCCGTCTTGAACACCATGATCTTGCGCTTCTTGCTGCCGCCGTGCTTCATCAAGCGACCGAGGAAATAAAAGTCTGACTCGATCACGATGCCGTTAACATCGTCGCCGGCGTGCTGTTCCATCAGCGACCCGCACCTTTTGCACACCGCCGGCGTGAACCGCTCGTCCGCGTCGAGGCGGAGCGTCCATTTTGTTGTGATATCCGCGTTGTCGAGCGCGTAGTTGAACTGCGCAGCGTAGTACGTAAACGCGTGCTCCAGCACGTCCGCGCCCAAAGAGCGCGCGATCTCGACCGTGCGATCGGTGCTGCCGCAGTCGACCACGACCGCGCGCGAGGCAAACCCGGCGATAGAACCCAGGCAGGCCGCGATGTTTTTTTCCTCGTTCCGCGTCAGAATGATCGCCGTCAGGTCGGCCATGGAGCTCCCCCTCGTTTTCGCGCCGTTAGGCCATGCGTCAAAATATTGTAGCATCGCCGCGCACGCTTTGTCAAAGGGCGCGACGTTGCGGCTGTTCCCGCCGTTGAAAGCGGCAAACGGGCGTGGTACAATCTGGACATGCAGGAAATTTTGACGGAATATTTCGCGCGCGACGCGCTGCTGCACGTCGATATGTCCGAGGCGCTCAAGCTCCCCGGCGCAAGCGCGCCGTACGCCGCCCGCGACGGCGTGATCGTATCGAGCTTCGACATGCGCTTTGTCAGCGCCATAGACGCGGAAACGGCATTCCGGCTGCTGCCGCTCCTTACGACAGAGGACGTGGGCGCGATCGTGCTGCATCAGCCGTTTCTGTACGACGAGCTGACGAAAAACGGCTGCTTCCGCTCGTTTATGGACTGCCACAACTGCGCCTATTACGGACGCGAGCCGGTGCCGTATGCGCTGCCGCCGGGCGTCAAAATCCGGCGGCTGACCCGGGCGCACGCGGAGTTCGTCGCCGCGCACTACAGCTCGCAGGCGGACGTCGGCTATATCCGCGAGCGCATCGACTTTGGCCTGTTCGGCGCGTTCGTTTCGGGTGAGCTCGCGGGCTTTGCCGGCACGCACGACGAGGGCTCCATCGGCCTTCTTCAGGTGCTGCCACAGTACCGCAGGCTCGGCCTTGCCTACGCGCTCGAAGCGTTTATGATCAACCGCCAGCTCTCCCTCGGCCTGCTGCCGTTCGGACAGGTGCGCGTGCACAACGACCCCTCGCTCGCCCTGCAGAAAAAGATCGGCATGACCCTCTCCGATAAGATCGTGCACTGGCTGTTCCGCAACGAATAACGCCGCCCTGCCGGGCGGCGGGAGGAACGAGGGACGGGGTGAACGGGAGGACGGGGGGACGAGGGAACGAGGGAACGAGGAGCCTTTGGAGGCTCCGCCTCCAAACCTCTGCCAAAGGGGGAAACCCCTTTGGAAACCCTTTCTGCCGGACACACGGCCCGCGCTCCCTTGTTCACTGGGGCTTGCGCCGCGCTTAATTCACGGATCCTTTAAAGCACAACTTAAAAAGCAGCCGTTCCGGCTGCTTTTTGCTTTGGGCTTCCAAAGGGCCCTCGGCCCCTTGGTGGTGGTTTGGAGGCAAGGCCTCCAACCGTCTACCGGCCCAATACGGCCGTGCTCAAAACAACAGATAGACATTCTGATTGAACCACGCGTACCCGAGATCGATGGGCGGCAGCCAGCCGAGGCGCATCGTCATGCCGAGCACAAGCCACAGCAGCGCGGCGCACAGGACCGAAAAGAATATCGCCAGCAGCACGCGTCCGGCGCCGCCGCGTTTTCTGGGCTCGGGCTTCGCCTGGGCCTGCGCGCCGGGTTCCGCGGGCGCATACGCCTGCGCGCGCGCGGCGGGATCCGCGGGCGAGTGCGGCTGTGCGTACACGCGCGGCGGCGCGGCGCTTTCCGCGGCGGCGCGGGGCGGCCGCGCGCTTCCGGTATAGGTGGGCACCTCGGCGGCGAGCAGGTCGCGCTCGAGCTCGTCGCCGAGCTTTTGCACCTCGCGCTGCGCGCTGCGGCGCGCCTCCAGGCTCCGGTTGGCGAGCGCGGAGAGCCACAGGTCCCAGCCGTCGAGCTCCGGGTGGCGCTTGATCGTGTCCACAAACTCAGTGACCATCTGCCGCGTGACCTGCTGGGCGATGGTCTTGTCCTGCGTGGCCGCGAGCGCGCGCTGGTACAGGTCGGCGCCGTAGACGCGGATAACCTCGTTGAGCGCGGCTCTGTCCCCGCGCCGGATCCGATCGACCAGTTCGCCTAGACGCATACAAAAACCCCCGTTTTTTCGCGAAAAATGGTTTTTTTCAGTGTATCACGAATCCTTAGGATTAGGAAGAGCGCGAAAAAAATTTGAATGCGTCAAACGCGCGATGATTGGTCACGAAATTGTCACGTTGTTCCGCTTGACATGCCAAATTGGCGCGGTATAGTAGAGTTGAGCCGAAGGAGAAGCGCAAGGGCGTTTCGCAGGCCGCACCCCATTGTTTCTTCCTCAATCGTATGGTCCGGGAACTGCAGGAAGCAGCGGTTTCCGCTCCGCATATTGCGGCGATGCTGCGGATATCGTTCGGCTCACAAAAAAAGCTCTGGCGCGCGGGAAACTAACCCGCGCGCTTTGCGTCCGCCCTGCCGCGCGCGGCGATCGCCCGGTCCTGCAAAAACGCGATCAGCGGCACAAGATACAGATAGGCCGCGTACGGGATGCAGCGCGCGTCGGCGCCGAGGATCCCGAGCGACACGGAGACCGCGATGTTCCACGGGATCAGCGGCGAGATCGTGACGACGGTGTTCTGCAGATACTGCGCCATGCGGCCGCGCTCGACGGTGCCGTCCTCAACGAGCGGCCGCATCATCTGGTACGTGAGCATGACGGCGAGCGTCTGGCTGCACGCGACGACCGCGGTCAGCACCGACGCCACGGCCGTGGCAAGGAACGGGTTCGTCCGCCGGGCGAGCGCAAGCAGCAGCCGGTCCGCGCCGTCAAGCACGCCCGTCTTCTGGAAGATGCCGGAATAGGTCGACGAGACCAGCACGATCAGCGCGCCGCCCAGCGTCGAGCGGATGCCGCCGCCGTCGATCAATTCCGCGAACGCGCCGGAAAACGCCGGCTCATAGCCCATAACCAGCTGCTTAACCAGGTGCAGCGGCGGTACGTTTTGCAAAAACACGGCGAGCAGGCACGAAAGAAAAAGGCTCGTGCCGATCGTCAGCTTGATGTTGCATTGAAAGAGCGGCAGCACGAGCACGGCCAGCGCCGGCAGCGCCGTAAAGGCGCTAAGATTGTACGCGCCCGCGATCTCGTCGAACATCGTGTCCGACATGGCGGTCAGCGGATGGAACAGCGACAGCACGACGTAGAACGCGCAGGCGGCGAGCATCGGCAAAATCCCCGTGCGCAGCGCGGCGCGCAGGTTTTTAGCTAGGTCCGTCTCGGTGATGACGGCGATTAAATTCTCGCTGCCGGACAGGGGCGAGCAGCGGTCCCCGATATACGAGCCGCCGATGATCGCGCCCGCGGCCATCACGACGGGCACGCCGCCGCTCTTAGCCAGCACCATCAGCATCACGCCGAGCGTGCCGACCGCGCCGAACGAGGAGCCCATCAGGTACGAGACGGCGCTGACGATTAAAAACGC
>CAZIRB010000016.1:10161-28439 GCA_964541695.1 uncultured Oscillospiraceae bacterium | reverse complement strand
GCCAGCGAAAGCAGCGGCCGCATGGAGGTCACGAGTTTGCGCATGGCCGAGCACTACGAGAAAACGTACCGGCTCGGCAAAAAGGTGCGCTCGGCGATGGTGTATCCGATCATTTTGCTGTGCGTGACGTTTGTCGTGCTGCTCGCGGTGTTTTTATTGATCCTGCCCAAGTTTTTCGAGCTGTTTTCGAGCCTGAACACGCCGCTGCCGCCGATCACGCAGTTTATGCTGAGCCTCAGCGTGACTTTGCAGCGGCACTGGATACTTTTCGTGGCCGGCGTGCTTTCGGCCATCCTCGCGCTGCGGCTCCTTGCGGCGACAAAGCCCGTGCGGCTGCTGCTGGACCGGATCAAGCTCCGGCTGCCCGTGGCGGGGCGGCTGTTGCGCGTCATCTACACGGCGCGCTTTGCGCGCACGCTCTCGTCGTGCTACGCGTCCGGCGTGTCGATCGTCACCGCGCTGCGCTCTACGCGCGACACCGTCGGCAACACGTTCATCGCCTCGCAGTTTTCCGCCCTGGTCGCCGACGTGCGCAACGGCAAGTCGCTGTCCGCGTCGGTGCGCGGCGTATCGGGCTTTGACACGAAGCTGTCCGCGAGCATCCAGATCGGCGAGGAGACCGGCCGGCTGTACGACATGCTCGAGTCGACCGCGGACGCGTTCGACTACGAGGCGGACACGGCGCTCTCCAGGCTCGTGGCGATGCTCGAGCCGGTCATGATCATACTCATGGCCGCCGTGATCGGCACCGTCATCGTCTCCGTGATCCTGCCGCTGACCACGCTCTACGACGCGATCGGCATGAGCGCGTAGCTTTTGTGCGGTACGCGGCCTCTATTTTGTAACCGGGGGTAGCTATTCTGGTTATGGACACCTCGATCTGTATCTATAACGAGCGCATCGCCGCCGTGCGCGGCCGCGCGACGGGCTTTGGAATGCGTATCCGGCGCTGCGCGTCCGTGGAGCTTCCGGAACAGACCGTGATCAACGGCGTCGTGACGGACGAGGCGCGCTTTGCCGAAGCGTTCCGGCGGCTCGAGGTCGAGCTCGGCGGGCCGCGGATATCGCGCACGCTGATCGCGCTCTCGACGAGCCAGATCTACGTCCGCCGCGCCGTCGCGCCGAACCTCGGAAAGCGCAGGCTGTTGCAGTGGGCCGAGAACGCGTTTTCAGATATGGACAGCGCGGACGGCGAGCTGCTCTACGACTGCGCGGTGCTCTCCCGGCTCGGGCGCGACCGCGGCAGCGCGGCGCTGGTATTGGCCGCGAAAAAAAGCCTGATTGTTTCGTACGACGAGTTGTTTTCGTCGCTGAACGTGCGTATCGACGGTATCGATTCCACGCACTTTGCGCTGCAGAAGCTGATCCGTCTGCTGAAGGGCACGCGCGGCGGCACAAGCATCGTGCTTGCCTTCGACGGCAACGCGCTCGACTCGACGCTGTATGTAAAGGGACTGTACCGCTTCTCGACGCGCACGCGGCTCCTCGCCGAGCGCGGCACGGCGGAGGGCGCGCGCGAGGTCGAGCGCACGGTCTCGTCGATATTGCAGTTCAACGTGTCGGAGCGCGGCGACGCCGTGACCAATGTGTATTTTATTGGGCTTACCGCGGCGGAGGAGGGGCTGATGGAAAGCGTCGCCGCGGCGTTCAACCTTCGCGCCGCCGCACTTTGCGACCCGGAGGGGGCCGTGTGCTTCCCGCGCGGATCGGAGAGCAATCTTGCCGACTACGCCTGCGCGGTTGGGAACCTGATCGGGAGGTGGCGGGCATGAGGCGCACCGGGGCGTCGGACGTCAATTTTTACGCGGGCCTTGTGCGCAGCCGAAAGAAGCAGCGCGCACAGCGCGCGCGGCGCGCAATCCGGTTTTTGCCGCTGCTGATTTTGCTTTTGGTCCTGCTTGCCGTATCGGCCGCGCTGTATACGCAGAGCAGAACCCGCGAGCAAGCGCTTCTGTTGCTGAACGCCGAGCTGGAGCGGCAGAGCGCGGACTATGAAAAGGCGCGCGCGCTGTCCGAACGGAGCGCGCTCCTTACTGAGCGGTATTCCGGCCTGAAGCTGAGCGCGTTCGTGTTCTCGATGTATCCGCAGCTGCCAAAAACGCTGTTTGAGCGGGTGCTGTCCTGCGCGGGCGACGTGTTCACGATATCCGTGTACCGCTACGACGAGACTTCCGGCGTGCTCTCGCTCGACGCGGCGGCGGCCTCCGTCAACGAGGTGCCGCGCTTTGTCGAGCGGCTGCGCGCGACCGGGCTGTTCGAGCGCGTCTCGTACGCCGGCTATACGAGCGATACCGGCGGCACCTATTACTGCACGGTCGACTGCGCCCTTGCGTTGGCGGCGGCCGAGTAGGGGGACATATGGCGAAGCTGACAAAACGGGAAAAAACGCTGCTGTACCTGCTTGCCGCCGTGGCAATCGTTTCGGGCATGCTGGTCTACGTGATTCAGCCGCTCGTATTGCGCGCGGACGCGCTGGACGAGGCGGCGTTTGCCGCGCGGCAGACGATCGACCGGCAAAAGCTGCTCATCGCCCAGGCGGACACGCTGCTGGCCGATATCGAAAGAACCGAGGCGGACATCGCGGCGGAGCGCGCGCAGTTTTTGCCCGCCATGACGAACGACGCGCTCGACGCGTACATCACCGGCATGCTGCAAAAACACGGCCTTACCGCCGAGTCGCTCGAGATATCAAAAAGCGAGGACGCGATGCCGCTTGCGGACGTCGTCTTGATGCGCGTCGACGTGACCGCGCGCGGCAATCTGGACGCGTTCATGGCGCTTGCCGACACGGTCAAAAACACAGCCGGCCTGCGCATTGCGAATCTAGCGCTGCGGCTCGAGAAAGCGGCGGCGACGACGCCCGCGCCGGCGCCGGAACCGGCGGAGGAGGGCGCGGAAGCGCCGGTTGAAACGCCCGCGGCGGCCGCCGACTCGTTCCGTATGGAGATCGGCTTTGCCGTGCTCGAGTACGCCGGCGGCGGAAAATAGGGGGGCGCTTATGCAGAAGAACATCCGCATCGGCGAGGTCCTGATGCAGCACGGGTCCATCACGGAGGCGCAGCTAACCGAGGCGCTGGACGCGCAGCGCGCCGAGCCCGAGAAGCGATTGGGCGCGATCATACTCGAGAAGGGCTTTGTCACCGAGAAGCAGCTGCTGACCGCGCTGTCGGAGCGCATGGGGCTGTCGATGACAAACCTCTGCGCCGCGTGCGTCGACCCGGAGGCCGTGGCGAAGATCCCGCGGCAGATCGCCGAGAAATACTGCCTGATCGCGACGGCCGCCGACGGCAACCGCCTGCACGTGGTCATGAACGATCCGCTGAACTTCTATGCGGTCGAGGACGTGCGGCAGATCACGGGCCTTGCGGTCGAGGTTTCGCTTGACGAAAAGAAGAACATCGAGAACGCGATCGACCTGTTCTATTCCGAGGTCGACGCCAAAGCGACGGCGCGCATGGCCAACGCGCAGGCCGTGGCGGAGCCGGTGCCGATCGAGATCGACGAGGCCGCTTCCGGTGACGAGGCGCCGGTCGTGCAGGTGCTCAACAGCCTGCTTCTGCGCGCGTACAGCGTCAACGCCAGCGACATCCATATCGAGCCGTTCGAGACGCATGTCGCAGTGCGCATGCGCGTCGACGGCGTGATCACGGACTACGTCACGCTCTCGACCTCGCTGCACGCGTCGCTCGTGGCGCGCATCAAGATTTTGTCCGGCCTCGACATCGCGGAGCGCCGGCTGCCGCAGGACGGGCACTTTAAGCTGACGGTGAACGGCGCGGAATTGAACACGCGCGTGTCGGTGATCCCGACGGTGTTCGGCGAAAAGACCGTCATTCGCTTCCTTTCGTCGAACGTGCGCATCGACTACGCGGACACGTTCGGCATGACGCCGGACAACTATAAAAAGTTCATGCGCGTCCTCGAGTCGCCGCACGGCATCGCGTACATCACGGGCCCGACCGGCAGCGGCAAGACGACGACGCTGTATCTGGTGCTCGAGGCGCTCTCGGGCCGGCTCGTCAACATCTCGACGATCGAGGATCCCGTCGAGCGCAACATCCCGAAGATCAACCAGGTGCAGGTGAACAATGTGGCGGGGCTAACGTTTGAGACGGGCCTGCGCTCGCTGCTGCGCCAGGACCCGGACATCATCATGGTCGGCGAAACGCGCGACACGGAGACGGCGAGCATATCGGTGCGCGCGGCGATCACGGGCCACCTCGTGCTCTCGACGCTGCACACGAACGACGCGATCTCGTCGATCGTGCGGCTGCGCGATATGGGCGTGCCGTCGTACCTTGTGGCCAACTCGCTCGTCGGCCTTGTGGCGCAGCGGCTCATGCGGAAGGTCTGCCCGAACTGCGCGGTCACGTATGCGCCGGAGCCGGACGAGACCGCCATCCTCGGCAAGGACGTTAAGACTCTGCGGCGCGGCGCGGGCTGCCACCTGTGCGGTGGCACCGGCTACCGCGGGCGCATCGCGGTGCACGAGATCGTGCTGCTCGATAAAAACATCCGCCGCATGATTGTCGCCGAGGAGCCGATGGATACGATTTTGCAGTATGTCAGGGAGAAGCAGGGCTTCGTCTCGCTGCGCGACAGCGCGCTTGCACTCGTCGAGAGCGGCGTGTCGACCGTGCAGGAGTTTCAGAAGGTCGCGTTCTACGCCGACTGAGAAGGGGGGGCGCCGCGTTGACTGTTTTCGAGTTGATCGAATGGGCCGCGCGCACGGAATGCTCGGACGTACATCTGTCCGAGGGGCTGCCCGCGACCGTGCGGCGGCACGGAAAGCTGGCCGCGGCCGACGCGTTTGCGGACGTTGCGGACACGCGCGGCGCGATCCTGTCGCTGCTGACGGACGGGCAGAAAAGCGCGCTGGAGGCAGGGCACGACCTCGATTTTGCGTGTTCGATCCTGGACGGCGTCCGCTGCCGCGTCAACGTCTACCGGCACAGGCTGGGCCTTGCCGCGGCGATCCGCGTGCTAAGGGACCGCGTTCCGTCGCTGGCCGAACTCCGGCTTCCGCCGGTGCTGACGGAGCTTGCCGAAAAGCCGAACGGGCTCGTGCTCGTGACGGGGCCGACGGGCAGCGGCAAATCGACCACGCTCGCCGCTATGGTCGAGCACATCGCCGGCACGAGAAGCGCGCACATCGTCACGGTCGAGGACCCGGTCGAGTATGTGTTCGAGCAGCGCGGTTCGCTGATCCACCAGCGCGAGGTCGGCGCAACCGTCGGCTCGTTTGCGGCGGCGCTGCGCAGCGCGCTGCGCGAGGACCCGGACGTGCTGTTGGTCGGCGAGATGCGCGACGGCGAGACGATCTCGACGGCCGTGACCGCGGCCGAGACCGGCCACCTCGTGCTCTCGACGCTGCACACGACGGGCGCGGCGCAGTCGATCGACCGCATCGTCGACACCTGCCCGCCGGAATCGCAGCGCCAGATGCGCACGCAGCTCTCGATGGTTTTGCGCGGCGTCGTCACGCAGCAGCTGCTGCCGCTTTTTGCGGGGAACGGCCGCGTCGCGGCCACGGAGGTGCTTGTCGTGACCGACGCGGCGGCCAATCTCATCCGCGAGAACAAGTGCCACCAGCTCTCCACCGTGATGCAGTCCGGGCAGTCGTTCGGCATGCACACGATGCACGCGGACCTGGCCCGGCTCGTGGCGAGCGGAAGCATCACGCGCGAGACCGCGCTTGTTGCGGCGGCGGACCGGCGCGATTTTTTGCAGTACATCGGGGAGTAGGGGCCTTGCGCGCGGCGGAGAGAAAACGGAATAGCGTCGGGCGCCGCTTGGGTGAGCGGGCGCGGAAATATGTCGCAGCACATCGGAGGGCACAGTGCTGAACGCGGCGGAGGAAAAACGGAATAGCTTCGGGCGTCATCTAAACGGGCGGGCGCATAAATATACCGCAGTACAGCGGGAATTAGGGGCCTTGCGCGCGGCGGAGAGAAAACGGAATAGCGTCGGGCGCCGCTTGGGTGAGCGGGCGCGGAAATATGTCGCAGCACATCGGAGGGCACAGTGCTGAACGCGGCGGAGGAAAAACGGAATCGCGGCGGGCGCCGCTTGGATGAGCGGTCGTTGCCGCATACCGCGGGCGTGACGCTGGTCGAGACCGTCGCGGCGCTTTTGATTCTGTTCGCCGCCGCGCTGATGCTTTTTCCGGTCGTCTCCGGGCTGCGCACCGTCGCGCTGGAGAAGACCTGCCGCAAAAACCGCGCGCGCGTCGAGGCGGTCTACGCGGACTACATGAGCACGGCGGCCGGGAGCGGTGATCTGCCGTTCCGCGAGTACGCGTCGATCCGAATTGGCGATCTTGACGGCCTGTGCCCCGCGGGCGGCGCGTACACGCTGATCGAGCTGGACCGCGGCACGAGCGCCGCGAGCGTGCGCGTGCACTGCAGCGCACACAGCGAGGCGTTTGTCCGCGTGCGCGTGCCGGCGATTGCCTCGCGGGAGGACGCGCTCGCGTTCGCGCAGGATATGTACGAGCTCGGTTTGTTGTTCCTTGACCGCCTTCTCTCCGAAAACGAGCGGGTCGAGCCGCAGGGCTACCTGCCGTTCGACCGGGTCGGGATCGGGGAAACCGGCGAAACGGCCGGGGAATACCGCGCGTTCGTGCTGACAAACGGCGGCAAGTCGGAGCGGTACGCCGCGTCGGACGAGTTCCGCAAGCTCCTCGTCTACGACGGGCGCGCGCTCCCGCTCGGGCGGATCTATTTTACCCCGGACGCGGCGGGCCGGCCGACGACGGAGATCGACTACGTCGTCGTGCGCCAGGGGGGCTTCTGGGCCAAGTACGCGGAGAACGCCATGGAATCCGGCGCGGGCGGCGTGGACCCGTCGACCGGGCCGGGCAGGGGCTGAACGGAGGATGGCTGTGGGGGGGCGGCAAACAAGCGGACGGGCGGGGTTTACGCTCATCGAGGTGCTGACGGCGCTCGCCGTGCTGGCGCTGCTCACCGCGCTTTTGGTGCCGTCGATGGCGGGCTTTCTCGACCGCAGCGCGCAGACCGCGCGCAACAACATCGCGCGCACCCTGTTTATGGCGGCGCAGTCCGCGCTGACTGCGCGGTACGGCCGCGGCGTGCCGTTCGACGCGTCGGACGCGGCGCTCACCCCGGTGCAGCTGTCCGGCATCAGCCCCGCAATCGACGCGGCCGAGCTTGCCCAGAACGGCGGCAATATTTACGCGCTCTCGCTGCAAAAGGGTGCGGCCTCCGGCGCGCTCTACGACCTGCTTTCGCCGTACGTCGGCGACAAGGCGGCGCTCGGCAACGCGATCCTGATTGAATTCAACATCAAAACCGGCAACGTGCTCGCTTGCTTCTATAGCGACGCGCAGGCCGCGTTCTCACACGGCTCCTCCGGCTACAACGTGACGCAGCGCGGCAAGGACGCGCTGAAAAGCGCGAAGGTCGGCTATTTTGCCGTCGAGTTTACGGGCAAGGAATACGTGTCCGCGTCGATCGGCGACGTGGCGGTGCGGCTTGCCGACTACACGGATCCCGCGGGCACGGCCGACGGCGTCAACGGCGGGCATAACTACGGCCTGCTCACCGCGGAGTGCGAGCTGCCGCTCGCGCTGCGCGACAATTACGTCTATACGCTGACGCTCTCGTCGTCGGACGCCTCGGTCGCCGGCACGGACACGCTGACATTCGGCGGCCCGTCGGCGGACGCGGACATCGCGCTCGACGACGCGCTGCGAAGCGCGTCATTTGAGGAGGCGCTGCTGCATCCGATCCGCTTTACGCCGTCCGGCTCAATAAGTCAGCGCACCGTGTATGCGTTCTGCGAGGAGCGTGCCGGGCGCACGCTGCTCGTCATCGTGCTCGATTCCGTGGACACCAATGCCGCGATCAAAAAGAATTTCCCCGCGCTCGGCTGCGGGTACCTGGCCGCCACGCTGACCGTGACGGACGGGACCGAGACGGTCGAGGGCGTGTTCGACGACCCCGTGCACACGCTCTACGGCGGCAAGACGCAGGACGGCGGCGCGTTCACGATCGCGAGCGTCCGGCACCTCCAGAACGTGCGCTACCGCGGCAACGCGGCGTTTGTCCAGACCGCGGACGTGTACGCGTACACGTGGGCGGGCGCTTTGCTAAGTTCGTTTACGCCGCTGTGTTGTGAAACGGACGTTGCGCTGGGCGGCACGCTCGGCTTTTCGGGCGTATACGACGGCGGCGCGCACAAAATCGTCGACCTGGCCGTGTCGAACGCGGCGTACGCGGGGCTGTTCCGTAAGGTGCTGGCCGGCGGCGCCGTCAGGCGGATCGAGCTTGCGTACGACAAGGTCACGGGCGCGACGATGCAGGGAGGTACGCTTGCGGGCGGCGTCGCGGCCGAGAACGCGGGCAGCATCCTTTCGTGCACGGTGCGCGGCCGCATCGTCTCGGCAAACGGCGCGGCGGGCGGCGTGGCCGGCGAGAATCTTTCAGGCGGGAAGATCGCATACGCGTTCGTCGCGGCGAACGTTTCGGCCAGGACCGCGGCGGGCGGCGTCGCGGGCAGGTCCGGCGGAAGCGTGGCCTACTGCGAGGTCGGCACGGCGAGCAAGAAGGAGACCGGCGAGGTGACCGGCACGCCGTACTTCGGTGCGCGCTACCCGAACGATTCGTACACCTACCGCTTCCCGGACAGCCGCTACGCCGTCTCGAACGACGCGTTCAACATCGAGGCCGTGACCGGCACGCCGAACAACGCGGCGGGCGGCATCGTGGGCGTGATCCCGGCAAAAACCGGCCATATCATCGGCTGCGTCAACGCCGCCCAGGTGAACGCGCGCGGCGGCGCGGCCGGCGGTATCCTCGGCCGCTCCGAGAACGCCGCGCAGACGGACCTGATCGTCTCGTGGTGCTACAACGCCGGGAACGTCGTCGGCGGCAGCACCGCGTCAAGCGGCGGCCGCGCGGGCGGCGTGGTCGGCGAGCTGTCCGGCCAGATCAAGGTCTGCTACAACACGGGCCTCGTCAACGTCGACGCGGCCGAAAGCCAGTATAACGCCGACGCTTTCGAGGTGATCGAGACCATGGCCTCCGGCTCCGCGCCGGGGCTGCACTACAACCCGAACGACGGCAAGATCAAGTACCTCGGCGGCATCATAGGCTTCGGCACGAGCACGGCGTCGGTGGCGGACTGCTACAGCGCCGCGCCCGCGGGCGACAGGTACGGCGGCGCGTTCGGCCTTATGAACCCGAGCAGCACGGTCGCGCGCTGTTACTATCTGCGCAACGCGCACAACACCGAGAGCTCGTACTACATCCGCGAGACCGGCGGCACGAAGCTGCGCTCGACGGGACTCACTCGCCTGGCCTCGCCGTCGCTGCGGAACAGCTCAAGCCGGTTTTCGTCCGGCACGTTCGCCGAGGGCACGTCCGCGGGCGAAGGCCCGTGGGCCTACACGCTGCCGTACTTCGACATGAACGTTTCCGGCGAGTACGTCTGTACGCTCGGCGAAAACTTTCACCGCGCGCCGTGGAGCGTGTTTGTCGAGTCGTACGGCGACGTCGCGCTCGAGGATAACGCGTCGGGCGACATCTTCGTGCGCTTCTGGCTGCTGCCGAACAAGGCGGACCTGTGGCTGTCGATCAACGAGGGGCGTTCGGACGACGAGATCGACGTTCTGGCGCTGTCGCAGGCGAACATCACGAGTCTGAAAAACGCCACGGAATCGCGCCCCGCGACGCTGACCGCCGGCGGCTATACGTTTACGGGTTACTCCAAAACGGCATCCGCCGAGCGCAGGCTGATGGGCTACGGCCGCGAGTACGTGCTTAAATTGCATTGGCCGGGGAGCGGTGGGGCAAACGCGCTGCCCGCCGGATCGGTTACGCTCAAGGCGTATCTGTACGCGTCCGGCCAGTCCGGCAGCGCGTACCGCTATGCCGAGAGCAACCGGATCGACCGCCTCGTACAGGTCGTGCAGGGGCCGGGCAACGACACGACGCTGCTCAAGATGGCGCTGAACCTTAGCGGCGGGAATCCCGAGCTGCGCATCACGGTCGTGTATCCGGACACGAACCCGCTGTCCACGCAGACGATCGTCGTGGGCAACGGCGCCTACAACAGCGCGCCGACGGGCTATTACCTGTCGCTGTACGCGTACCAGAAGTGGCAGCATTTCCAGGGCGGCGCGGGCACGTTCCCGATCTATTCCGACGGGAGCGGCACGTATTACCTCGTGCTGAACACGGACGATCTCGGCTGGCTGGTTGCGTCGTTTGCCGCGCCGAACGGCTTTTTGACCGACGCGCGCGGGCGCGTGCTGCCATTCTATATCCAGGTGAGCGCAAACGGCGAGACGTTCGTTTCGCCCAGGTACGAGGACTGGCCATGAGAAAGCGGAGCTTCATCGGCAAAAAGAATGTGCTTTCCAACTCGCGCGGCGAGTCGATGGTTGTCGCGCTTGTGCTGCTGTTCGTGTTTTTGCTGCTCGGCGCGTCCGTGATGACCGCGGCGTCGTCAACGGCCGCCGCCTCGAGCGCGCGCGTTGCCGAACGGCGGCTCTACTACGGCGCGCGCTCGACGCTCGACGCGCTCGACGATTCCATAAGAAACGGCGAGATCGGCGACATCCTACGCGCGGCGGCATTGACCGCGCTCGACTCAAACGAGACGGCGTCGATCCCGCGGACGGAGCTTGCCCTGACCGTAACGCCGCCCGCGGGCTTTTCGCAGCTTGCCGTCGAGAACGCGACGCTGACGTTCTCCGGCACGGTCCGCAAGCAGACGCAGGACCCGAGCGGAAGCCCCGCCGAGGCGTACCTGCGGCTCTCCGGCGTGACGCTCGCGTTCGACGCCGTACTGGACGGGAAGAAGCAGTCTATCCGCGTCGTGTACCAATACGTGGGCTACCGGGCGAGCGCGCAGGCCGGGCACGCGTGGAAGGGCGACTGGTCGGTGCAGCAGGTGGGACAATGAGGAACGGGAACGCAAGGAAACCGCATACGCGCGGCGAAACGCTGGCCGAGACCATCGATTCCGTAGGCTACCGGGCGAGCGCGCGGGCCGGGCACGCGTGGAAGGGCGACTGGTCGGCGCAGCAGGTGGGACAATGAGAAACGGGAACGCAAGGAAACCGCATACGCGCGGCGAGACGCTGGTCGAGACGATCGTCGCGTTCGCGCTGCTGCTTTTGCTGCTCGGCGTCGTCGGCACCGTGGTCGGCGCGTCGGTCCGGCTCAACAACCGCGCCCAGGCCGACGCGGAGGCGCTCGAGAACGCCTGCGCGCTGATCGAGACCGGCGGCGGCGAGGCCCGGGGGAGCGGCACGCTCGCCGTGTCGGTCGCCGCGTCGAAAAACGGCCTCGTGCCCGCCGCGAACGTGGATATACCGGTCGAAATCCGCTCGGCGGCGCCGCTTAACTGCTTTGCGCCGGAGACGGAACCATGACGCGGGCGGGAACTTTGGCCCGAACAATACAAAAATGCGGGGGGATGCGATCGGGCACACGCCGTCCGCGCCGCGGGAGCCGCGGCTACACGCTGATCGAGCTCGTCGTGGCCATGGCGGTCGCGGCCGTGCTGTTTTTGAGCATGGCGGCGATTCTCGCGCCCGTGTACCGCACGTACCAGCGCACGCTGGAGCGCTCCGACGCGCGGCTGATCGCGGAGAACGTGCTCGACGCGCTGCGTAACGGCACGATCGCCGCGTCCGCGCTGACCGCCAAGCAGGGCGCGTCCGGCAGCGAGATCGACGCCGGCGGCGACACCTATGCGGTAAGCGGCGGCCTATTGACCTACCGCGGCGACGCGGTGTTCGCGCCCGCGTATTACGCGGGGAAGACGATTTCGCTTACCGCGTCGCAGCTGTTCGAAAACACCGTGCTCGCGACGGTGACGGTGGCAAAGGGCGGCGAAACGCTCGCGAGCGCGTCCGCCGTGCTCTCGCCGCTGAAGAACGTGCTTGCCGAGTACGACACCTCGTCCGCCGCGGGGCTGTACCTTGCGGCAAGCGGCGTGCTCTCCGGCGGCGGCGCGCCGTCGGCAAACGCAGCGTTCAACCTCGTCAAGGGCAGCGTGTATGCCGAGAACGGCGGCGCGTTTCCGGTGTTCGACCTGTCCGCGCTGGTCCCGGACGCAGACCTGACGGCGCTTGCCGCCGCGGCGGCGGCCCGCTACCCGGGCGGGTACGGCAGCCGCCAGGTGGCCTATTATATCGCGCTGCGCGATTCGGCCCTGTACCTGGGCGTCCACATCGCGGCGCTTGCGGACGGGAGCCTGTTTGCGCTGCCGTTTGTGACGACAGTAAGCGCCGTGACCAACAGCGCGGACATGCCCGCGTACCTGATCTATTACAAGGGTCTCTTTTACGCCGTCTCCGAAACGCGGCTTGCAAGCGCGCCGGTGACGGACGTGCTCACGCTGTTTGAGGAGGCCGAGCCCGCCGCGCTCGTCGCCGACACGCGGCTGTTCGTGCCGCTGTATACACTCGGCGGCTGATGTGTTATGATGATTGGCAGATCATCACGCGTTTAAGGAGGGACCGGCATGAGGAAGCGGAGCGCGCCCGACCTGCCGCACCTTTCCGGAATATTGCAGAAGCTTATCGTGCTGCTGACCATTGTGGTTTTCTCGTTCATCGCGGCGTCCGGTTTTTTCTATACCTGTAAGGTCGAGATTAACCGCGAGACGCAGAACATGGAGCACGTGGTATTTGCCCCGGACAACCTCGCGGTCAATTTAATCGGCCTTGCCGTGGCGCTCTGCCTCGTGTTTTTGCTGCTGCGGCTGAATATCGGCCGGCGCGCGATCGGCTGGCTGACCGTCGGCATGCTCGCAAGCGTCGCCGCGCTCGCGTTCCTTTTCGTACGCGACGCGCACGCGCTGCCCGTCGCCGACTCGGCGCGGCTCGTCGAGCACCTGCGGATGCTGGCGGGCGGCGATATGCACGCGTTCCGCAAATCGTACTATCTGCGCACGTTCCCGTTCCAGATGGGGTATCTGTTCTACCTCGAGTTGTTTGCGCGCACGTTCGGCAGCGCGAACATCCTGTCCGCCGCGTACGCGAACGTCGCGTTCCTCGTGATCGCGTACTACGCGGCAGCGCGTCTTGCGCGCGTGCTGTTCGACGACCCGCGCACAGAGCTGCTCACAGTCGTGTTTTTGTGGCTGTTCGTGCAGCCCGCGTTCCTGTGCACATTCTTATACGGCAGCATCCCCGGCATGGCGCTGTCCATGCTGGCGGTCCTGTTTGCCGCGCGGTACCTGCGCTCCGGCAAAATCGTGTTTCTGCCGTTCGCCGCCTTATTCGGCGCGCTGGCGGTGCTCGTTAAAATGAACTTTTCGATCGTCGCCGCGGCGATTGCCATCGCGCTCGTGCTTTCCGCGCTGCGGCAGCGGCGCGCGCTTCCCGCGCTGTTTGCGGCCATGCTGATCGCGCTGTCCGTGCTGCTGCCGAAGGCGGTGCAGGCGGGCTACGAATCGCGCGCGGACGTGTCGTTCGGCAAAGGCACGCCGCAGGGCGCGTGGCTCGTGACCGGTTTTCGGGAGTCGTCGCTCGCACCGGGCTGGTTCAACAGCTATACGACGACCGTTCTGATGATAAACGGCTATGATCAGGATAAAACGACGCGGCAGATCAAAGAGGATTTCGAGGGGCGGCTGGCGGAGTTTCGCGGCCGGCCGCGGTACGTGCTGTCGTTCTTTTCCAAGAAGGTCGTCAGCCAGTGGCAGGAGCCGGAGTTCCAGTCCGTCTGGAGCAGCGAGGTCGGGCATCACGACCCCGCGCCCGCCGCCTGGGTGCAGAACGTCTATACGGGTAAAGCGCGGGAGGTGCTGCACGCGTACTGCAACCAGTACGTGCAGGTTCTGTACGCGGCGTTCTTCGTCGGCCTGTTCCGGCTGCTCAAAAAGCCGGACGAGGGCGCCCTGATGCTGCCGCTCGTGCTGCTCGGCGCGGCGCTCTACCACGCGCTGTTCGAGGCCAAGGCGCAGTATGTGCTCGTCTATATTCCGCTGATGATGCCGGTCGCGGCCGCGGGGCTTGCCGCCGTCTTTACGCGGCTTGTGCGCACAAAAAAGCGCGCGTAGCGCGCCGCAATCCGTTAAAAAACTGGGTCTGAGGCGCGCGCAGCGCATCCGGGTTTATTTGACGCGGCACAAGACCGGTGGCGGGGCGGTCCGCGCGCTGGAAACTCCTTCCGGGCCGCGGCGCTTGCATTCGATCTTATCCCTGCCGTATACTGTAGAAAAATACCGGGTGCGCGTCGTTTTTTGGGCGCGGCGCTTGCGTGACGGGGGACTTTGCGCAAGGCAAGGGCCGCGCCGGCGCGCGGAACGCAGATCAGGCACGAACGGAGGGGGTACCATGGCCGAAAAGGGCTTTGGCAACGGGAACGCATACGGCCCGCCGGGCGGCGGGTTTCCGATTGAGGACGCGGACGAGGTACTGAACATCCGCGAGCTTGCGGCCGAGGCGGACGAGGGGCTGCGCAAAAGCCGCGCGGCCGCCGACTTCGAGCTCGAGCGAAAGCGGCGCGCCTACGAGGAGGCCAAGGCCGCGGACGAGGCGTTCTGCCGCGGCCGCGACGAGAACGAGCACGCGCCGCGCCCCCGCAGGCGGGACCGCGATGCCGAGGAGGCCGAAAAGCCCGGGCCGCGGCGGAAAAGGCGCCGCCGGGGCTGGTTCTTCCGCATGCTGCGCGCGATGTTCGCGGTGCTGATTCTGGCGTTTGCCGCGCTGATCGTGATCAAATTCTGGCCGCGCATTGCGCCGCTTCTGGGGTTTGCCGCGGTCGAGACGTCGATCACGAGCGCGCTGCCCGACGGCATCAAGGGGCTGCTGCCCGACGAGACGATGGGCTACAGCGAGATCGACTTTGAGAACGCGATCCTGGGCGAGGCGCGGCAGAAGCAGCAGCTGGTCGTGATGGAGCAGGACGTGCAGGTGGACAGCGTGATCTCGCAGGCGCTGGCGAACCTGCCGATATTTGAAAAGACGAAGACGGTGCACCTCAACGGCGTGGGCGTGTACACGGTCGACTTAGGCCTCGTCGACGCCGAACACATCGACGTGGACATGGACCGCCGGACCGTGACCGTCACAATTCCGCGCGCCGTGCTGCAGTACGTTAACATCGACCCGGAGAAGACGACGTTTGAGGACACGGAGAAAGCGCTGCTCGCGTTCGGCGACGTGACGCTGACGCAGGAGCAGCAGCAGATATTGGAGAGCTCCGCGAAGGAGACCATGGAGGGCGCGCTCAACAGCGCCGAGCTGCTCGCAAAGGCGGATCAGGCGGCCTGCACCGTCGCGCACGACCTGTTCCAGCCGCTGATCGCCGCGGTCTCCGACCGGTTTACCGTGATTGTCGCGCTCGAGGGGGCGGCGGAGTAACGGAACGGTTTTAGACTGCGGATGCGGTGAGAGAAAGCATGAAATGCGAGGGCTCCGCCCTCGCGCACCCGCTTCTTTTCTTAAAGAAAAGAAGCAAAAGATGCGAGAGGTTCTTCCAAAGCATATTCTTTGTGCCGGGTTTCCAAAGGGAGCGAAGCTGAGCGCCGCCTTTGGAAACTCAATTTACTCCGCTCGGTTTCGCCGGGTTTCCAAAGGGGGTTTCCCCCTTTGGTGGGGTGCAGGGGCAAAGCCCCTGCAAACAAAGCCCCGAATCCTGGCGTAACTAACAAAACCTCCGTTCCCGGTGTCCGGGAGCGGGGGTTTATTTTTTTGTTCAGGCGGACCCGTTACCCAACGGGCCGTTTCTTGCTCCCCGCCAGTCCCCCTACAACCGCCCCTGCGTGGTGACGGTCGTGTACGTGCGCAGGCGGGACTGCAGCTTTTCGCGCTGCAGCATCGGCAGCAGCGCGCGCACGATCTCGATGCGGGTCACGCCGGCGAGCTCGAGCAGCATCATGGACGCGTCCTGCACGGTCGGGCTCTCGTCGAACAGCGCGGTGAGCGCGTCGCCCCTGATCGAAAGCCGAACGCGCCGCGTAAACGGCGTGCCGAGGAAATGCGCGTTCAAGTGCAGCCGCCATTCACCCGCGCCCAGGCTCTCGCACTGCAGGTTCGCGGCGACCTCGTGCTGCTCGCCGCGCATGGATACGGTTGCGCGCGCATATGCCCCTTGGACAAACAGCAGCTCGTTCTGCGCGATTCCCTCGTCGAACGTGATCGACAGCGCGTCGCCGCGGCGGCGGAACACGAGATGGGCTAGGCCCGGCGAGAAGTTGTTATGCACGCTCATGAGGTTTGTGGGGAACAGGCCCGCGATGTTTTTGTCGAACGTATACACGCGCCCGTCGAGATGCGATGCGAGCGCGGCAAGCGGCGCCTCGGCGATATTCGCGTCGAAGAACGGCGCGCGCTTCTGCACGCTGAGGCGGGCAAGCGTCTCGTTCAGCGCGGCATGCGCCGCGGCGTCCTCCGGCAGCGGCCCGCCTTGGCACGCGGCGAACGCGTCGTCGACGTACTGCATCAAATTGCCCTGCGCGAACAGCCGCGAGGTGCCGGACGCTACCGCCACGACGACGTCGAGGTCCGGCAGCGCGAGCATGTACTGCCCGAACGCGCCGTTGAACAAAAAGCCGCCCGCGCGCGGCGCCATCCAGATCTGGTAGCCGTAGCCATTTGTGCACTCGCCGCCCGGCGTATCGATCTGCACGCTCGTGGCCTCCGCGATCCACTCCGGAGCAAGCAGCAAAACCCGCCCTTTGCCGGTTTCCCAGGTCCCGCCGGCCAGGTAGAGCCGGCCGAGCTTGGCCACGTCCTCGAGCGCGAGCGACAAGCCCCAGCCGCCCTTCTCGACGCCGCGCGGGCAGGTCTCCCAGTCGAAGGAGCGGATGCCGAGCGGTTCGTACAGCCGCGTTCTCAGGTACTCCGTCAGCGTTTGGCCGGTCTTTTCGTGCAATACGGCCGCGAGCATATAGGTGTCCATGGAGTTGTACAAAAACGCCGTGCCGGGCTCGAACTTCGTGTTCGCGTGCAAAAACTCGTACACCCAGTCCGCGCCGAGCGCGCTGCCGATCTCGTTGAACTCCGAACCGGTGCTCATGGTCAAAAGATGCCGCACCATGAGCTTGTGCGCGGGGTGGAGCGGGTTCTCCGGCGCCTTGTCCGGGAATATGTCGACGAGGTATTCGTCGAGGTCGAGCTTGCCCTCGCCGACAAGCATGCCGACGGCGGTGCTCGTGACGCTCTTGCTCAATGAGTAGAGCTGCCGCGGGAGGCCGTTGTCGTACGGCGTCCACGCGCCCTCGGCGATGACTTTGCCGTGCCGCAGCACGATCATGCCGTTTACGTGCGCGTCGCTGTCCGCGTCCACGGCGGTAAACAGCTTCCGCAGCGCTTCGGACGAAACGCCCTGCGACTCCGGCGTGGCGCGCGGCAGCGGGACGGACGGGCGCTCGGGCGGCCGTCGCGTTCTCGGCGGGCGGCTCGGGTAGGCGTAGACGTGCTGCATGTCCTGCCTTAAAAAGCGGCCGATCAGGTCCAGCGTCCGCTTCTCGAGCGTTTCGCCGACCGCCTCCATCTCGCGGCGGAACGGGCCGCGCTTGCGCGTGAGCCGGTACTTTTCGCGTTCCGTCAGTGCTTTGTAGCGCGCGAGCACGCCGTCCATGACCCGCGACCAGGGCTGCGGAATCGTTGCGCGCGCGTTTTTTCCGAGCGTTTCGCGCTCGTCGGGATGCGCGAGGCAGTGCGCGATCGCGTCGGCGAGGCTCGTGGCGCTGTCGTCGCAAACAAGGCCGTTTTCGCCGTCCCGGACGACCTCGGCCGCGGCGCTGCCGCGCATGACGACGGACGGCGTGCCGCATGCCGCCGCCTCATGCACGACGAGGCCGGCGGTCAAATGCAGCGCGGGGTAGACGAACAGCGCCGCCATTTGGTACAGCGCGCGCAGCACGCGGTCGTCCGTGACGGGACCCAAAAAGCGCACCGCGCCGTACAGCCCGCGCTCGCGCACGAGCGCGCGGGCGCGTTTTTCATCCGGGCCCTCGCCGACGAACAGAAGCTGGAACGGCACGTTGCGCGCCGACAGGATCGCCGCGGCTTCTATGGCGCGCGCGAGGTTTTTGTTGAAGTCGATCTGGCCCACGCAGAGCAGCATGGGCGCGGCGCAGAGGTGAAACATGCTCTGCGCAAGGTTTAAATCTTCCGGCGTGACCTCGGCCTGCTCCGTGCCGCTTGCGACGATCTCGATGCGCCCGCGGTAGCCCGCGCTGCGCAGCGTGTCCGCGGCCTGGTTCGTGACGGTCCAGACCTCGTCGCAGCGCGTGTAGAACTCCGCCGCCGCGCGCACGGCCGCGTCCGCGAGCGGGCCCAGGCGCAC
>CAZIRB010000016.1:0-10061 GCA_964541695.1 uncultured Oscillospiraceae bacterium | reverse complement strand
AACGGATAGCCGCCGCGGTAGCCGATGTCGCGCTGCGGCGTGACGACATAGCACGCGTGCCCGGCGCCGGCGAGCGACTGCGCGTATTCATACACGACGCGGCCGACGCCGTCCGTGACGGGCAGAAACGAATCCGTACACTGCGCGATGCGCAACATGCCCCCTCCTCCCTGCGCGTTCGTTCGGGAATCCCTTGGCTCCATTATATCCCATAAGCGTGCCCCGGACAACGAAAACGGGGGACGAAACCGTCCCCCGCATCAAAAAAAGTCCGCGTCCGTTACCGCCCCTGGAAGAAGCCGTACACCGCGTCGACGACCTGGTCGACCTCGGCGTCGGCGAGTCCGTAGTGCATCGGCAGCCGCACGAGGTTCTCGTAGGCCGCGGTCGTATACCTGTCCTCGCCGTGGAAGCGGCCGAACCGCAGTCCCGCGGGCGACGAGTGCAGCGGCACATAGTGGAACACGGAGCCGACGTCGTGCGCCTTGAGGTATTTAATGAAGTCCGTGCGCTCATTGATGCCGTTTCTGAGCTTGATGTAGAACATGTGCGCGTTGTGCGTGCAGCCCTCCGGCACGGCGGGCAATTGCACGCGGCCCGCGTCCTCGAGCGCCTGCAGGAGCTTGAAATACCGGTTCCACGCGCGCATGCGGTCGTTGTTGATCATATCGGCGTTCTCGAGCTGGCCGAGCAGGTATGCGGCGTTGAGCTCCGACGGCAAAAACGACGAGCCGAGGTCCGTCCACGTGTATTTATCGATCTGCCCGCGCAAAAACTTGCTGCGGTCGGTGCCCTTCTCGCGCAGCACCTCGGCGCGGTCGACGTCCTCGCCGTCGCGGATGAAAAGCGCGCCGCCCTCGCCCATGCTGTAATTCTTTGTCTCGTGGAAGCTTAAACAGCCGAAGTTGCCGAACGTGCCGAGCGCCTGGTTGCGGAACGAGCTCATCAGCCCCTGCGCGGCGTCCTCGACGACCGCAAGACGGTAGCGGTTTGCGATCTCCATGATCCTGTCCATCTGGCAGGCCACGCCCGCGTAGTGGACCGGCACGATGGCGCGCGTTTTTACCGTGATCGCGTCCTCGATCAGCGTCTCGTCGATGTTCTGCGTGTCCGGCCGGATATCGACGAACACGATTTTCGCGCCGCGCATGACGAACGCGTTTGCGGTCGACACGAACGTGAACGACGGCATGATCACCTCGTCGCCGGGCTGAATATTGATTAGCAGCGCGGACATGTCGAGCGCGGAGGAGCAGGAGGTCGTCAAAAGCGCCTTTTTCGTGCCGGTCTTCTGCTCGAGCCAGGCGTTGCAGCGCTTGGTCATCTCGCCGTCGCCGCAGATCTTGTGGTTCTTAATGACCTGGAGGACGTATTCGTCCTCGACGCCGATATACGGCGGAACATTGAAGCTTACGTACACGCGGTTTACCTGTCCTCCGGTATTTTGGATACGAATCAGTATACCACACGCGTCCCTCCGCCGCAATACGACGAAAAGCGCGCGGCGGAGGCGGCGCGGGGCGGGGAGGCGCGGGCGTAAGCTTTCGCGAGGGCGCTGCCCTCGCACTCCCGCCAAAGGGACACGTCCCTTTGGAAACCCCATGAAAAACGCTTGCAGCTCCTTGGGTTTCCAAAAGGCCTACGGCCCTTTGGCGGTGGGGCCGAAGCCGAGCGCCGCCTGTGGCGGATCAAGCGAGGCGCGGGCGTAAGCTTTTGCGGGGGCGCTGCCCTCGCGCTCCCGCCAAAGGGACACGTCCCTTTGGAAACCCCATGAAAAACGCTTACAGCTCCTTGGGTTTCCAAAGGGGGTTCCTCCCTTTGGCAGGGGGGCGGGGACAGAGTCCCCGCGATCAAGTCCGTTGAGGGCGGAGCCCACGACGTCCTTGTCTTAGCGAGCCGGCGCGCAACGAAGCGGCCTGGGGCGGCGCATCCCGATTAACGCCCGTTTTACTTGATAAATCTGTACGCGTTCAACGCGACCTATGGTATACTGATTCTACAAAAAGCGAGTTGGGGGAGGAACGGATATGGATGGAATCGACGCGGCCTTGCTGGCGGCGGCCGCCGTTTTTTTGGGGGTACTTGTCGTCCGCGCGCTGCTGTTCCGGGAAACGCGCGTGGGGGCGCTGCCGGAGTTGCCGGAGATCGAAATCGACGCGGACGCGGCGACAAACGACCTGGCCGAGATGGTCCGCTGCCGGACCGTTGCCTATTCCGACGAATCCTTGATCGACGAGGGCGAGTTCGACCGTTTCCGCTCGCTGCTGCCGCGGCTGTATCCGACGGTTTACGAGCGCTGCGCGCTGACGCGCGTCGGAAAAAGCGGGCTGCTGTTCCACTGGAAGGGCGGAAGGGGCGGCGACCCGGCCGTGCTGATGGCGCATTACGACGTCGTGCCCGTCGACGAGAGCGCGTGGAAGCATCCGCCGTTTGACGGCGTGATCGCGGACGGCGCGCTGTGGGGCCGCGGCACATTGGACACGAAGGGCACCGTCATGGGCGTGCTGCGCTCGGCCGAGACGCTTATGCGGGCGGGCTACGAACCCGAGCGCGATTTCTATTTTGCGTTCGCCGGCGACGAGGAGACCTGCATGGAGGTTTCGCCGATGATCGTCGACGAGCTCGAGCGCCGCGGCGTTAAGCCCGCGTTCGTGCTCGACGAGGGCGGCTTCGTCGTCGACGGCGGGTTCCTCGGCGCGCCGGGGCCCGCCGCGATGGTCGGCATCGCCGAAAAGGGGATGCTCGCCGTGACGCTTGCGCTCGAGGGGGCGGGCGGCCACGCGTCGTCACCGCCGCCGCACAGCGCGGTCGGCAGGCTGGCCAGGGCCGTCGTCGACATCGAAAACCGGCCGTTCCCCGCGCGCATATCGCCGCCGGTGCGCGCGCTGTTTGATTCGCTCGGGCGGCGCGCGTCGTTTCCGTACCGGCTGGTGTTCGCCAACCTCTGGTGCTTTGGGCCGCTGCTCGGCTGGATCGGCAGGCGGACCGGCGGGGAGTTTAACGCGCTTATGCGCACGACGTGCGCGTTCACGATGATGGAGGGCAGCCGCGCGAGCAATGTTCTGCCGACACGCGCGACGGTCGGCGCGGACCTTCGCGTCATCAGCGGGGACAGCATTGAGCTCTCGCTGGAGCGGCTGCGCCGCCGTATAAAGGACAGGGAAATCAAAATCAAGGATGTCTTTGCCATGGAGCCGTCGCGCGTGTCCAAGACCGGCGGGCCGGAGTTTGCCGCGCTTGCTAGCGCCATCCGCATGACGTTCCCCGGCGCCGTCGTCGCCCCGTACCTCATGATCGGCGGCTCCGACGCGCGGCAGTACGACAGAATCTCCGAGCACGTGTACCGCTTCTGGCCCGCGGAGCTGACGAAGGCCGAGCGCGCCACCATCCACGGCAACGACGAGCGCATCGCGCTGGATAAGATCGCCGATATCGTGCGCTTCTACGTCCGGCTGATCCGGTTGCTGGGGTAGGGGAGCGAGGTACGGCACGAGGAACGGGGAACGTTCAAGGGCTCTGCCCTCGAGCTCTCGCCAAAGGACCGAGGGCCCTTTGGAAACCCGACGGAAAACATGTGCTGCGCCGCATCCGTCTCAGGAGGCGGCTCGGCTTCGGCTCCCTTTGGAATCCCAAACGGTTCTTCGAGGCCTTCCTGCGGGTTCCAAGGGTCTCAGACCCTTGGCGGGGTGCAGGAGCGGCGCCCCTGCAAAGCAGCCGTTGCCACCGTTACCGTTACCCTGGCACCGCACACCCATAACCAACAAACCGCCGCGGGGCTCTGCCCCGCGGCGGTTATTCTCCATCTTCCGTCAATCTCTCCCGCGCCCCTACGCGCTCAGCCCGCCGGCGTTACGGCAGGCTCGTCCGTCGCCTCCGCCGCTTCCGCGCCGCTGCCGTACAGCTGATCCTCGAGGTAGGCGCGCGCCTTGTCGATGCTGAAGTGGATGACGCTCGAGGCCTGCGTGGCGGGCGGGATGATCTCCTCGCCGTAGCTCCACATGCCGTCGGCGGGCACGGAGATCTTGCGGATCTTCACGTCGTTGGCGAACAGGAACGCGCCGATCTCGATCATCTTATCGAGCGTCATGTTCGTGGTCGCGTTCTCCATGGTGAACTGCGCGAGCGTGACGAGGTTGCCGAGCGACATGTCCGAGCGCACCTTGTTGTAGACGAGCTCGAGCACGTACTGCTGCCGGCTGGTGCGCAGAAAGTCGTTGCCGCTGTCGCCGGCCGCGTCGCCGGTGGAGCGGTCGCGCGCGTACCAGAGCGCCTGCCCGCCGTTGAGCAGGTAGGTGCCGTCCTGTTCGGGCAGCGCGGGCAGGTCCTGGCTGGCCAGAAGCTGCAGCCGCTTGTCCTTGTTGTCGGCCTTGAGCAGGCCGGCGTAGCGCCAGTTGATGTAGTAGCACTCCTCGGCGGACAGCTCGACCTCGATGCCGCCGACGGCGTCGATCAGCTTCTCAAAGTTGCGGAAGCCGACGCCGAGGTAGTACTGGATGTCGAGGCCGTAGTTATAGTCCGCGTTAAGCGTATTGATCATGCGGCCGAACCCGCCGTGCGCGTAGGCGGCGTTGAGCTTGTTCCAGTACCGGCTCTGGTCGCCCTGGATCCGCATATAGCTGTCGCGCGCGAACGACACGAGCGTGACGGTCTTTGTCTCCTTATTGATCGAGGCCATCATGATCGTGTCCGAGTTGCCGGCCGATTTTTCGGAGAGGCGGCGCGAATCGCAGCCGAGCAGCAGGATGTTGAGTATTTTCCCTTCCTTCTGCTCCGCCTGGTAGATTGGGTTTTCGGAGCTGTCGGCCGGTACGGCCTCCATCGACACGACGGTGCCCTCGCCGATCTCGGGCGTGGCGGAAGGCTCCGCGCTCGCGGTCGCGGCCGGCGCCGCGACGATGGGCACGGCGTTGGCCCGGATTCTGGACACGAAATAGAACACGGCCGCGGCCAGCGCCAATAGCAGCGCCAGCACGGCCAACAGGGCGATCTTCAGCGGTTTTTTCATTGCGCCATTCCTTTCCGGCGCCCGCGTCTGTGTAAAAAGCGACCGCTTTTTGCGCGGACTACGGGATGTTCCCAGCATAGCATAATCCGCGCCGTTCGACAACGAAGCGGGGCAACCTGTCATGAAACGTTCACAAAAAGAGTCCGGCCGGGCCGGACTCTCAATGTTCGGTATATATTTTTTTAATACGCGGTCCGACTCAGCCCGCGGGCGTGGCCGTGGGCTCGGCGGCGTCGTCCGCGCTGTACAGCGCCGCTTGCAGCCGCTTGCGATTCGGGTCGATCTTGAACGTCACGACCTCGACCGGCGTAGTGCTCGCGCCGATCGTCACCTCCGAATACTCCCAGGACTTCTCGGTCGGCACGGTCATCCGGTCGATCACAACGTCGTTCTTGAGCAGGAACAGGCCGATGCGGGCCATTTCCTTAAACGGCAGGTTCGTGAACGTGTTGTCCATCGTGAACTGGATCAGGCTCAGCAGCTGCGGCAGCGTCAGCTCGGTGCGCATCTTGTCGTACACGAGCTGCAGCACCTCCTGCTGGCGGCCGGTGCGCGTAAAATCGCTGCCGGTCGAGGTTTCGTCCTCACCGGTCGTGCGGTCGCGCGAATACCAGAGCGTCTGCAGCCCGTTGAGGTGGTGGACGCCGTCGGTCAATTCCAATACCGCCTTGTCCTGCTCGGCGAGCAGCTGCGGCGCTTTGTCCTTGACGGCCGTGCTCTCGTGCTTGCCGATGTCGGCGCAGCGCCAGTTGATGTAGTAGCACTCGTCCGCGGTGAGCTCGACGTCGACGCCGCCGACGGCGTCGATCATCTTCTCAAAGTTGCGGAAGCCGACGCCGACGTAATACTGGATGTCGAGGCCGTAATTGCCGCGGTAGTTGAGCGTGTTGATCAGCCAGCCCATGCCGCCGTTGGCGTAGGCGGAATTGAGCTTGTTCATGCCGACGCCGCCCTTGAGGCCCCGGACCTCGATGTAGCTGTCGCGCAGGAACGAGACGAGCTTGACGGTCTTCTTCTCAAAGTTGAACGACGCCATCATGATCGTGTCCGCGTTGGCGACGGAATCCGCGGTAAGCCTGCGCACGTCCGCGCCGACGAGCAGCACGTTGAGCACGTTCGGGTCGATCTGGTCGACCTGCTTGATGCCGAGGTCGACGGTCTCCTTCGCGCCGCCGTCCATGTTGAGCAGCGCCTCCTCGGTCAGTTCGGAGGGCGTGGCCTCGGGCGTGATTTCGGGCTCGGCGGTGGCGGCTCCCGCGTAATCCGGCGCGGCCGTCACGGCGGTCTCGTCCGGAACGGATACGATCGGGACCTTATCGGCGTGCATCTTGGTCATCGCGTAGACGATGAAGCCGACGACGGCGAGCGCGGCGAGAAGTACGACGATGAGAATCACTTTCAGTACGGTTTTCAAACGGGTAGCGTCCTTTCTCAGAATCTCAATATCGCCACTTATCATAGTACAAATTGTGCAAAAGCACAACGAAGTTCGGAATTATTTCACAAATTACGCGGCGATGATCCGAGCGTAGCAATACAGCACGGCGACGCCGTCCAGGAGCGCCGCCAGGATCACAAAATATGCCCCGAGGTCCGGCAGCGCGGGCCGACGGCCGCAAAGCAGCGCGAGGCCGAACGGCAGCGCGGGCAAAAAGTACCGACCCTGCACGCCCTCGACGATGTTGCTGCCCGGCGGGGTCCACCAGACGAGCATGATGCAGTAGCTGGCCAGCACGACGAGCGCGGCGAGCGACGGAAACAGCCACCGCGCGCGGGCGGGCAGCCCGGGCTCGCCGTCTGCCCGGAAGGCCGCGGCGAAGACGAGCAGCAGATAGAGCAGCGTAAAATAATACGACGGCAGCGCGACCGTGAGCTGCCCCAGCAGATGCCCCGGCATGCACAGCGCGAGCGCGGGCAGCTGGCGGACAAACGAGCGCGCGATCATAGCAAGCGCTTCGCCCGGGTTTGTGAACAGGAACGCGACGGAGTAGCCGTCGCCGTGATACCCGCCCGTGCCGGACAGGACGCCGGCAAACGAGGTTAGGTTGGCGAGCGCGCAGAAGAGCGCGCACGGGAGCAGCACGAGAAGCGCGCCGAGCAGGTAGCTTTTCGCGCTCGCGAACCGCTTTTTTCCGAGCGCGAGCACCGAGAGAGAAAGCGGCGCGAAATGGATCTTCAGCGGGCAGAGCAGCGCAAACAGCAGCGCGAGCGGCCAAAGGTCGGCCGCGCGCAGCGGCTTCCCGGCGGGAAAAAGCCGCGTCAGCTCCGCAAACGCAAGCAAGCCCAGCGCGATGGCGGGCGCGTCCGCGGAGAGGCTCGAGATCAGGTTCAGCGTCATCGGGAACAGCGCGATGACCAGGAGCACGCGCCGCATCGCTTTTGCGCGGGAGACGGCGAGGGCGATCAAGCCCGCGCAGAGCGCGAGGTTAAAAAAGCGCGCAAGGTAGAGCATGGGGACGGCGGAAAGGTTCAATAGCCGCGCGACAAAGAACCCGCAGGCGGTCGCGATATAGCCCGTGACCGCGTACGGGTACACGATGGTCTCGCGCACGACGGCGCCGCCGTTTGACGCGGCCGGAGCGAAGAACACCGGGCGGTAGAACCGGTCGAAGCTGTATTCACGCGTGCCGAGGGAGTCGAACACCGCCGCGTCCCCGGCGCGGAACGCGACGCGGTACGTGACAAAACCGATGCTTTTTTCGATCGGCTGTTCGTTTAGGCTGGCCTCGCCGAGCAGGACGTTTGCGTAGCGGTACGCCGTGGCGCAGTGCGCCTGCTCGTCCGGCGACGCAAACGGCGGCAGCAGCACGGAGAACGCCGCGCCGAACAGGAGCAGCGTGACAAACGCGGCCGCGCCAATCCGGCGGCCTGCCGCAAGGCGGCGCGAGAGCGCAAACGCCGCCGCAAACGACGCCGCCGCGCCGAGCGCGAGCGCGATATACAGCGGCAGCGACGGGATACCCTTTTCCAGGCCGAGCGCGCGCACATGTACAAACGTGACGGCGCAGCAGCATAGCAGGACCAGCGCCGGGAGCAGGGCGAGCGGCAAAACGAGGGAGCGCTTCCGTTTCGTATCCATACCTGTCAGTATAGCAAAAAAACGCGAATCCGCAAGCGGAACGCCGGGCGATTTTGCGCATTGAGCCGGCGGCGCGGATATGCTATACTGGACACGCTTAACAGCGCGGCCGGCGCGCTGACAAGAAGGCGGGGGACAGGCATGGTTGCGTGGATCGGATATGCCGTCGCGGCGGTGGCAGCGGGCGCGCTGACGCCCGTTTTGATCAAGACCGGCGCAAAGCGCACGGCGCCCACGATCGGCGCGGCCATGTTTGCCGCGGTTGTGCTCGTCTATTACGGCGGCGTACTGGCGCTACGTAACCTCTCGCCGCTTGCCGCGCTTTTGGACGGCGGGACCGCGGCGCTCCTCGCGCTTGCCGGGGTCTGCTGGGGCTTTTTCTGCCTCTGCCTGTTCCGCGCGCTGTCGACCGGGCCGGTCACGCGCGTTTCCCCGATCACGAACGCCTCCGTCGTGCTGACCTCGCTGCTCGGCGTGCTGCTGTTCGAGGGCGCGCTGGGGTTCTGGAAGGTGATATTCCTGCTCGTGATCGTGCTCGGAACGGTGCTGCTCGAGAGCGAGCGCGGCAGGCCGCGGGACCTGCTGTGGGTGCTGTTTGCGCTGCTGGCGGCGGTGTTCGTCACGGCGGCCGACACGCTGCTTTTACTGATCGGCGCAGCGGTACCGGACGCGGCGGCCATGTTCTTCGTGGTCGCGGTCGCGCTGATTGTCGTGCTCGCGTTTGCGGTCATTGGGCGTTCGTTTGCCACGGTGCGCAAGATGACCGCGGAAAGCTTCCTGTTTTCGCTGCTTGCGGGCATGTCGACGGGACTCTCGGTCCTGTGCCGCTACTATTCGGAGCTGTCCGGGGACTGGGACAAGCTCGCGCCGCTGACCGTGCTGAGCCTGCCGCTGACGCTGCTGTTTGCGCGGATGTTCTCGCGGGAGCGGCTGTCCGGCGCGAACGTGCTGGGCATGATATTCGTACTGTGCGGCATGTTCGCGCTGACGATGAACTTTTGACCAAAAATGAATGGGACGGCGCATACATGAAACGACTCTGCATATTTGATCTGGACGGAACGCTCGTGGACAGCATACCGGACATCACGGTCAGTCTGAACGTCGCGCTGGCGGACTGCGGCCTTCCCGTGCTGACGGAGGAGGAGGTAAAGCGCATCGTGGGCCGCAGCGTGGCCTATATGTGCGAGCACGCCACGCCCGCCGACCGCCGGGACGAGTGGGAGAACGTGCTCCTTGCGTTCAACAAGCACTACCGTGTCCATTGCTGCGACCGCACGCGCGCGTACGAGGGCGTGCAGCGCATGACGCAGAAGCTGCGCGCCGCCGGACTGACGCTGGCCGTGGTCTCGAACAAGCCGCACGCCGAGGCCGTCAAGGTCGTCTCCACGCTGTTCCCGCGCGACCGCTTCTCGATGATACTCGGGCGCACCGACCGTTTCGCGCTCAAGCCCGCGGCCGAGCCGCTGCGCTTCGTGATCGACTACTTCGGCGCGCCGGACCCGGAGGTCGTATACGTCGGCGATTCCGAGGTGGACATCGAGTTTGCCAATAACGCCGGCGTGGACTGCGTCAGCGTGTCCTGGGGCTACCGCTCGCGCGCGGAGCTTATTGAGAACGGGGCCGCGGTCATCGCCGACGACCCGGAGGAGGTCGCCGACCTCGTGCTGCGCGCATAGAGGCGGGAGGGCGGCAGGGCTTCCTTTACCAGGTTGACCGAGCGGCTTATTTGCGCTCGCTGGAGGAGTAAAAGGGAGCGGAGGGCGAAGGGCGAAGGGAACGTTTTGAGGACTCTGTCCTCAAACTCCTGCCAAAGGGGGAAACCCCCTTTGGAAACCCAAGGAGCTGGAGGCGTGGCCTAAAATACGAACCTGTTTTCTTGTATAAGTCTTTTAATAAAAAGCAGCCGGAACCGGCTGCTTTTTGGAAAGGGATTCTCAGGGGACGCGTCCCTTGAGCGGGTGCCCGAGGGGCCGA
>CAZIRB010000015.1:22403-29452 GCA_964541695.1 uncultured Oscillospiraceae bacterium | reverse complement strand
CCTCACGCCGAATACAGCATCTCGTAAATCCGTTTCAATTCCTCCTCGGAATAGAACTCAATCGCGACCCGCCCTTTTTTCGGGCTGCCCTCGATGCGCACGCGCGTGCCGAACTTCTCGCGAAGCGACTCCTCGGCGGCCACCCACTCGGCGTTTCGTTTCTCCGGCTGCGGCTTTTCCTTCTCCGGCTTCTTCTCGGATAGGTGCTTAATGCGCGACTCCAGCGCACGCACGGAGTACCCGAGGCGCACGGTCTCGTCGGCCAGCTGCAGCTGCAGCTTCTCGCCCTCGACGCCGGCGATCGCGCGGCCGTGCCCGGCGGAGATCGTGCCCGCGCGCAGCAGCTCAATCACGCGCTCGGGCAGCTGCAAAAGCCGCAGCGCGTTGGCGACGGCGGGCCGGCTCTTGCCGATGCGCGCGGAAACCTCCTCCTGCGTCATGTCGTGCTGCCGCATCAAAAAGCGGATCGCGGCGGCTTCCTCGATCGGGTTGAGATCCTCGCGCTGAATGTTCTCAATCAGCGACACCTCGTGCATGGCCGCGTCGTCGAAGTCGGTCACGATCACGGGCACCTCGGTCAGCCCCGCGATGCGCGCGGCGCGGAACCGCCGCTCGCCGGCAACGATCAGGTACCGCCCGCCCTGGCGCTTGACGAGGAGCGGCTGCACGATGCCGTGCGTGCGAATCGACGCGGCGAGCTCGTTCAGCGCGTCCTGGTCGAACTGCTTCCTGGGCTGCTGCGCGTTGTTGTCGATCAGGTTCACGTCGACTTCCAGCACGCCGCCCGCGGGCTCGGCCGGCCCCGCATAATCGAGCAGCGCGTCCAGCCCGCGCCCGAGCCCCTGCTTCTTCATGCCGGGCATTCCACAGCCTCCTTCCGGATCACCTCCGCCGCCAGCGTCTCGTACGCCATCGCGCCCGCGCTCTTGGGCGCGTAGAGCGTGATCGGCAGCCCGAACGACGGCGCTTCACTTAAGCGCACGCTGCGCGGAATGATTGTGTCGTATACCTTGTTCTTAAAGAACTTCTTGACCTCCTCGACCACCTGCACGCAGAGGTTCGTCCGCGCGTCGAACATCGTTAAAACGACGCCCTCCACGTCCAGCGTCGGGTTCAGGCTCCGGCGCACCAGCTTGACGGTGTTCATTAAAAGCGACAGCCCCTCCAGCGCGTAAAACTCGCACTGGATCGGCACCATCAATGTGTCCGCCGCGGTCAGCGCGTTCAGCGTCAACAGTCCCAGCGACGGGGGACAGTCGACAAAGACATAGTCGCAGGTCCCCCGGCTATTCTCAATCGCCTTCTTCAGCACATGCTCGCGCGCCATCGCGTTGACCAATTCAACCTCCGCACCCGCCAGCGAGATCTGCGACGGCACCAGAAACAGCCCCTCCTGCACCGTCGAAAGCACCGCGTCGTCAAGGGCCACCTCGTTGATCAGCACGTCGTAAATCGAGTGCTGGATCGATTGCTTATCCACGCCAAGGCCGCTCGTCGAGTTGCCCTGCGGGTCCATGTCGATCAGCAAAACCTTTTTTCCCTGGGCCGCCAGACATGCCGACAGGTTGACCGCCGTCGTCGTCTTGCCGACGCCGCCCTTTTGGTTCGCAACCGCTATCACTTTCACAGAATGATTTCCTCCGGTTTGTGTTACTGTCATTATATGTTGTAACCGATCAAAAAACAATGTTCCACGTGAAACGTTCATCGATTCTTTTGAAAGAGAGGATTGGCGGGATTTGGATTTTTCTTCTCAGTATCTTTTTCTCTTTCCTTTTCTTTCGCGAAAGAAAAGAAAACGAAAAGAAAGCTAAGCAATATGTCCCTCCCGACTTTCTTTTGTTACTTTTCTTTCTAGAAAGAAAAGTAACGTATCTCTAAAAACCCAACCATATTGGTCGACTTTCCCAAAACCCAAAAGCCGCTCCCTTTGCAGAAAGCGGCTTCTAAAAACCCTGTCCCGTTCCCGCTTAATACTGCGAGTAGATCCGTACCGGCACGATCAGGTAATAGAACTTATCGCCCTGCACGGGGCGCACGACGGCGGGGCTGATGCTGGTCAAGAAGTCCATATAGATGTTCTCGTCGCGGACGGACTTGAGGATGTTCATGCAGTAGCGCGGATTGAAGGCGATGTCGATGTCCTCGCCGATGATCTGCACGTCCATCTCCTCGTTGATATTGCCGGCGAAGCTGTTGGCGGTGATGACGAGCTTGTTGTTGTGCATCTTCATGATGATGTTGTTATTGCCCTCGCGCGCCATGAGCTGCGCACGGTCGATGCTTTCGATGAGCTCGTTGCGGTTGATCAATACGCGCGTCTTGAACTCCTTGGGCAGAAGCGGCCGGTAGTCGAGGTAATCGCCTTCGAGCAGCCGCGCGATGAGGCAGCTGCCGGACAGGTCGACCTTGACGTGCGTCCTTGTAAAGACGAGCTCGACGTCGTTTTCCGTCTCGTCCATCATGCGCGCGATCTCGAGCAGGGACTTACCGGGGATAATGACCGAGCGCGGCGGCACGGATTCCTTGAGCGGCGCGCTGCGCTTGGCGAGCTGATACATATCGGTCGCAACGAGCGAGATATTCTCGCCGATCTCAAGCAAAGCGCCGGTCAATAAGGGCTTGGAGTCGTCCTGCGTGGTCGCAAATACGGTCTCGAGTATCATGTCCCGGCATTCCTCGCGGTCGATGGCGAGCTTGAACGTCTCGCCGGAAAAGCGCATATCCGGAAACTCCTCATACTCGATGCACTGAATCGCGCTCTTGGCGCGGCCGCACGAGATATTGACGGACTTATTCTCAAGCGATATCTCCGCGATGGCCTCCGGGAGCTTTCTGACCATCTCGGAAAACAGCTTGCCCGGCACGATGGCCTTGCCCTCCTCCTCGACGGTCGCGGGCAGGATACACTCCTTCTGCATCATGAGGTCGGAGCACTTGAGGCGCACGCCGTCGCGCAGCGCTTCGACGTGGATGCCCTCGAGCACCGCCATCGAGGAGCGCACGGGCAGCGCTTTAATGACGGACAATATGCCCGCGTTCAATTCCTTGGAGTCGATATAAAACCGCATGGACGATCCCTCTCTTTCGTTGAAGTTATCCACAAGTTTGCAATGTACGATACTGTATTGATAAGAGCAGCAGCAGCCGTAGGAACGGACGATAGTGTGGAAAATCGAAAATCCGTCTGATTTTTACGGGCTTTTCGCTATGCAAAGCTCTGTGGAAAAGCCTTCCTCAGCAGGCAGCCGTTTCCACACCTTCCATACTCTCCACGCTGTCAACAGTCTGTCCACAGCGCGCGTCCACAGACTGTGGACAGCTATTCCATGCGTTTTTTGATGTCCTCGAGGCTTGAGGCAAAGCGCTCGTCGGAGGCGAGCAGGTCGCCGACCTTGCGGCAGGCGTTGATGGCGGTCGTGTGGTCGTTGCGCTCGAATAAATAGCTGATGCGCAGGTAGGGAAGCCCCAGCAGCGTATGGCAGAGGTACATGGCGACCTGGCGCGGCATGACGATCTCGCGGTCCCGCCGCTGCGAGTTCAGGCTGTCGAGCGTGATGGAGTAATAATCCGCCACGGTCTCCTTAATGAGCTGCGGCGTGATCTCGCGCTTCTTCACCTCGGGCAGCAGGTCCTTGAGCGCTTCTGCGGTGATCGAGAGCGAGAGCGGCACGCGCCGGAAATTGCTGTACGCCACGACGCGGGTTAAACATCCCTCCAGCTCGCGGATATTCGAATGCACGTGCTCGGCGATGAACGAGATCACGTCGTCCGACACGTCGAGGTTGTCGATGCGCGCGCGGTTGCGGAGTATCGCGATGCGCGTCTCGATATCCGGCGGCTGAATGTCCGCGATGAGACCCCACTCGAACCGCGAGCAAAGCCGCTCCTCGAGCGAGGTGATCTCCTTGGGCGGCCGGTCGGAACTGATGATGATCTGCTTGCCGGCGTTATGCAGCGTGTTGAAGGTGTTGAAGAACTCCTCCTGCACGGCCTGCTTCTTGGCGATAAACTGCACGTCGTCGATGAGCAGGATGTCGACGTTTCTGTATTTTTTACGGAATTCCAGCCGCATGTCGGTCTGGATGGCGGTGATCAGTTCGTTTGTGAACGTCTCGCTTGTGACGTACATCACGCGCGCGGAGGGGTTGTTGTCCTTGGCAAAGTGCCCGATGGCGTGCATGAGGTGCGTTTTGCCGAGGCCCACGCCGCCGTAGATGAACAAAGGGTTGTACGCGGAGGCGGGGTTCTGGGCCACGGCGAGCGCCGCGGCGTGCGCGAAATGGTTGCTGCCGCCGACCACGAACGTGTCGAACGTATACTTCGGGTTGAGCGCGAACACGTTGATGGGCTCGGCGTTGCCGATCTCGACGTACTGCTCCCGCTCCTCCGGCAGCACGAGGCGCACGTCCTGAATCGACGGGAGTGCCTGCTGCGCGGAATGCACGAGATGCTGAAAAAAGAAGTCGGTCAGCGTCTTCTGAATATCGCGCGAGGGCACTTCCAGCACCAAAACGTCGTTTTTGATCGTCAGCGGCACGATGACATCGATCCACGTATGAAAACTCATGCCCGTCATCTGCGGGCGAATATTTTCGCGCGTCGCCGCCCAAACCGTCTGTAGCTGATCCATACCCCGGTAAAACCACCCCGTCGTTACTGTAACGATTATCATACCATAGCACGAAGCCCGTTTACAAGCGCGCCCAGGCGACAAAGAGCCCCAAAAAAAGGGAAATACTGCGCAAAAAAGCATCATACGAATCGGTAGAATAACAAGCGGTTGTGGCCGTTTTCGCCCCCAACCACAACATCTTTTGCCGCGCGGTCAGCCAAAAAAACACAAAATTTTGTCCGGACCGCCAAAAGGGGGCGGACTTACCTAAAAAACGCCCGTTTTGGGCCGGTAGGGGGTTAACAATCTGTGACAATAAACTCCAATCGTTGCATGCGGGAGCAAACCGGTATAAAATACAATGTAAAGTATCACAATATCGGAGGATGGTTGCGCTTGGAGACGACATTGAGCCAATTGTTCATCAATTCCGATCAGGTGGGCGACTACGTAACCATCAGGCTTCCGGGCTTTGAGGGCAAGGGCGAGGACGCGCGCATCCATTACCTGGAGTCGGGCGTGGGCGAGCCGCTGCTGCTGATCCACGGCATCGGCCAGTCGCTGTACACCTGGCGGAAGGTGTTCTCCGACCTTTCCGAAAACTACCGCGTGATCGCGATTGACCTGTTCGGCCACGGGTATTCGGACAGGCCGGAGAGCTTTGCGTACTCGATGGACGAGTTCGCGCATATGATCAAGGGATTTCTCGACGAGAAGGGCATCGAGTCCACGCACATGATCGGCTTCTCGACGGGGGCCATGTACATGCTGCGGTTTCTGACGCTGAACGAGGAGCGCGTGGCCAACTGCATGGCCATCTGTCCCGGCGGCATCACAAAGCGCATGCCGAGCCTTGTGCACAACATCAAAAACCCCGTTTCGTCGGTATTCGCGCGGAACCTCTTTACCGCGGGCGACGTAAAAAAGCTTCTCGAGGAATGCGTGTCCGACCCGTCCATCATCGACGAGCGCATGGTCAAGCAGTATTACCAGCCGATCTCGGACGGGCTTTCGCGCGAGGCGCTGATGTATGCGCTCAAGAACTTCAGCATGGAGACCGTCGCGCGCGGTCTCGGCCCCGTCGAGCACGAGGTGCTCGTGCTCTGGGGCAAGGAGGACCGGTGGCATCCGCCGTCGGGCAGCGTGTATTTTCAGGGGGTCCTGAGTAACGGGCGCTATTATTTACTGCGCAACACGGGCCATCTTGTGCAGGAGGAGAACCCTGAAAAGCTCCTCGAGGTGATCTTCTCGTATATCCCGCCGGCGCGGCCGAACTACAAGGTGTACCAGTACACCGACGAAAGCAACGCATGATCGAATCGTTCGACCTCGGGGACGTGGTCGTGATGAAGAAACCGCACGCGTGCGGCACGAACGAATGGACGATCGTGCGCACGGGCGCGGACGTCAAGATCAAGTGCAACGGCTGCGGCAGGATCGTGATGCTCGACCGGCTCGAGTTTATGAGAAAGGGGAAAAAGCTACGAGCGAAGGCGTCCGAGTCGTAAGAAAGCCGCGGTTTACGCTGCGCGAGCTGCATATTCTGCAAAACGCCGCCGAGGAGCAGCAGGAGAAGATGCGCGGCGGCCGCTTGTGGCGCAACCTGGACTTTCTTCTCTATATCGCCATGGTCACCATGCTCGCGTTCTCGGTACGGCTATTTTTGTCCGAGCCGATCCGCGTCGACGGTGATTCCATGATCCCGACGCTCCTCCACAACGAGTACATGTTTGTGGAGAAGGTGACGTACTGGTTCGCCGCCCCGGAGCGCGGCGACGTCGTGATCTGCTACTACCCCGGCTACACGGACAGCTGCGTCAAGCGCGTGATCGCGCTGCCCGGCGAGCGCGTGCGCGTCGAGAACGGGCGGGTGTACATCAACGGCGAACCGCTCGACGAATCGAGCTATTGGAATGACGAGATACTGGGGGACTTTGAGGAGGTCCGGGTCGGGGCCAACGAGGTGTTCGTCATGGGCGACAACAGAAACGGCAGCAAGGACAGCCGCACCGCGTCCGTCGGCAACATCTCGTTCATGCGCATCGTCGGCAAGGTGCACGCCGTAATCTGGCCGCTCTCGGAATACAGGACGTTCCGGCAGGTGCAGTATTAAGCAGTATTAAGACGGGATTGGTTTTTTAGAATAAGTTATTCGGCAGGTGCTTGATTAGATGGAGGTTCGGGTCAGACGCAGCGCCGGCAGGGCGCGCGAATATAAGAAGCATACGCTGCTCGGCTGGGTGTTCTCTTTGACCATCTCGGCGCTCGTGCTCGCGTTCGTGTTCGGCGTGTGGTTTACTCCCGTGCGCGTGTCCGGCGCGTCGATGGCGCCGCAGCTTACAGACGGCGAGATCGTGTTCGCGGACCGCCTCGCCAAGTACCTCACCGCGCCCAAGCGCGGCGACGTCGTGCTGTTCACCGATAAAAACGGCGA
>CAZIRB010000015.1:20709-22303 GCA_964541695.1 uncultured Oscillospiraceae bacterium | reverse complement strand
ATCGCCGGCGTGCTCCGCTTCCGCGTCTATCCGGTCGAGAAGTTTACGTTTTATTATTGACGGGGGAGAGGACCTTTGCAGGGGTTTCACCCCTGCACCCCACCAAAGGGGGGAACCCCCTTTGGAAACCCAAGAAGCTGGGCAAGATACTTTGTTTCCTCTTTGGAATGGGTTTCCAAAGGGCCTACGACCCTTTGGCGGGTGTATGAAGGGGCCAAAGCCGAGCGCCGCCTGTGGCGGATGAAGCGAGGCGAAGGCCCAGTGAGCAAGGGAGCACAGGCCCTAGGGGGCGTGTGCGACCATTGTGAACTGTGGGGGAGCCCTCATCGCTCCCTCGTCTCGCCCCCCGTTCCCATCCCCGCTTTCGGCGGGCTTTTTTTATTGAGACGCACTTTATCGCGGAGAGCTCTTTACGTATTGTTCTATTTTGCTTGTTATTGGTTTAATTCCTTCGCTCAAAACTTCCGGCAGAGCGTTCTGAAAGCCGGCCAGACCATCCAGTACGGTTTTCCACGCTGTTTTGTCATACGTTTTGTCGGATGCTTCAAAGAATGCTTTCAGCGTGGCAAACATATGCGACGCGTCCGAACCGAAATTTTTGTCCGCTCCCGTGCCTTCGAGGGCGAGCCGACCGTACAGGAGCTGATAAGTCTCCAAAAAACCAATGGTCTTTTCCGTTTCCTCGGGTGTCAACACACCCGAAATCATAGCGCTTCCGCAGCGTACGCATTTGCCGTTTTCCAGTTTGTGTCCGAACAAACATGCCATTGCTATATCCTCCCTGACCGTATTGTTCATATCGTACCAAACACAAAAGGAAAAAAGGTGTGCAGCCAGCCTACTTGTTAAAAAGATTCCGTTGCATGTTTTTTGTATCTTTTGCTTTTTTTCTTAAAGAAAAGAAGTGGGTGTTCGAGGGCAAAGCCCTCGAACGTTCCCCGTCCTGCCTCCCTTTCCTCGTCCCGCCTCCGGCGGGCCTTTTTTCATACTTCCGTGCCCTCGTTTTCGCCGTTTTACCTGTGCGTGCAAACAAAAACGCGTGCCTGACCGAAAAGGATTTGCTATGGCGCGCCGCAGCGGTTACAATACTTGCATGAGCATGCAGGAATCGGTGAAGCGCGCGTTCCCGGACAGCGGGACGCCGGACGCGGGGCAGCTGCCCGCACTGACGCTCGCGTACATCGGGGACACGGTATACGACCTGTACGTGCGCGCGTTTCTGATCCACACGCGGAACATGCAGCCGCACGCGCTGCACACGGCGGCGATCCGGTATGTATGCGCGGCGGGGCAGGCGGCGGCGGCGCGGCGGCTCGAGGGGCTGCTGTCGGACGAGGAGCGCGCGGTATTCCGGCGCGGCCGCAACGCGCACAGCGGCACGATGCCGAAGAACGCGTCGGGCGCGGACTATCACGCGGCGTCGGCGCTGGAGGCGCTGATCGGGTATTTGTTTATGAAAGGGAAGGACGAGCGCATCGCGGAACTGATGCGCGCGGCATGGGAGGAAGAGAAACATGCAGAATAAACGGTCCGGCCCCGGCAATCCCGGGGAAACGAAGGGCCGCGGTCCGGCAAAGCCGGGCGGCAAGGGCGG
>CAZIRB010000015.1:2505-20609 GCA_964541695.1 uncultured Oscillospiraceae bacterium | reverse complement strand
TACGGCGACAAGCCCGGCTACCGCAAGAGCTTCGACAACGGCGAGCAGCGGCCCTACGGCGAGAAAAAACCATACGGCGATAAGCCCGCGTACCAGCGCGCGCCGCGCGAAGGCGGCGGCTCGTATTACGGCCGGCGGATCGCCCAGGAGGGCGAGGAGAACTTGCCGGGCAGGCAGGACGAGACGGACGAGCTGCCGTACCTGATTATCGGCCGCAACGCCGTGCGCGAGGCCGTCAAGAGCGGCCGCAGCATCGACCGTATCCTCGTCATGGAAGGGCCGGACGGCTCGCTGCGCGAAACGGTGAACCTCGCGCGCGACCGGAAGCTTTTAATCCGCGAGGTGGACAAAAAGAAGCTCGACGAGCTGTGCATGCCGTTCGGGCACGGCGGCAAGACCGCCAACCATCAGGGCATCGTAGCATACGCCGCGGGCGTGAGCTATTGCACGGTCGCGGACATACTCGCCGCCGCCAAGGACAAGGGCGAGGAGCCGTTCGTGATCGTGCTCGACGAGGTCCAGGACCCGCATAACTTAGGCTCGATCATCCGCAGCGCGGACTGCGCGGGCGCGCACGGCGTCGTCATCGGCAAGCGCCGCTCCGCGTCCGTGACCAGCGCCGCCGTCAAGGCTTCCGCCGGCGCCGTCGAGCACATGCCCGTCGCGCGCGTGACGAACGTGACCGAGTCGCTCAAGGAGCTCAAGCAGGCAGGCCTGTGGATCGCCGGCGGCGATATGGACGGCACGCCCATGTCGATGCAGAGCCTGACCGGGCCGCTCGCGCTCGTCGTCGGCGCCGAGGGCGAGGGGTTGTCCCGGCTCGTGCGCGAGAGCTGCGATTTCCTCGTGTCAATCCCCATGTCCGGCCATATCGGCTCGCTCAACGCGTCCGTGGCCGCGGCGATATTGATGTTTGAAAAGAGGAGACAGGACAACGCACGCACTTGATTACGCCGCCCTGACCGACGAGGAACTAATCCGCCGCATCCGTCAGGGCGACGCCGAAGCGGAAAACAGGCTGTACGGCAGCTACAAGCAGATCGTGCGCAGCAAAGCGCGCACGTATTTTCTCGTGGGCGCCGACCGCGAGGACATCATTCAGGAGGGCATGATCGGGCTGTACAAGGCCGTGTGCGATTACGACTTCGACAAGCAAACGTCGTTTCGCGCGTTTGCGGAGCTGTGCGTCACGCGCCAGATCATTACCGCCATCAAGAGCGCCACGCGCAAAAAGCATATGCCGCTCAATACCTACGTCTCGCTCAACCGCCAGGTATTCGACGGCGAGTCCGAGCGCACGCTCATCGACGTGATCCAGTCCGCGCACGTCAGCGATCCCGAGGAGACGCTCATCGGCCGCGAAAACTACGAGGCCGTCGCCGCCAGCATCGAACAGATGCTCTCCCGCCTCGAGAAAAACGCGCTCGAGCTGTATTTGCAGGGCTATTCCTATCAGCACATCGCCAATGCGCTCGGCAAAAGCACCAAATGCGTCGACAACGCCATCCAGCGCGTCAAAAAGAAGCTCGAGGAACGGCTGTAAACGGGGACGGGGGTACGAGGGTACGGGGTACGTTGGAGGCGCTGCCTCCAAACCTCCGCCAAAGGGGAGAACCCCCTTCGGAAACCCTAATAGTTCTTCGATTTTTCCTGCGGGTTCCAAGGGCCTCAGGCCCTTGGCGGGAGTTTGAGGGCGGAGCCCTCAACGCACCCTTTTTGGAGGCGGAGCCTCCAACGTTTCTCCGTTTCATATCCAAAAACAAAGCGGCCCGCCAAGAGGCGGGCCGCTTTTTCGCATCGTTCAGTCTTCGTTCCAGCTCTCGCCTGCCCTTACCGCGGTCCGGGCAGTACGGCGTCCTTCTGCACGCAGCGCACGACGAGGCGGCTGTTGCCGGAGTTCTTGCAGGTCATGAGCGTGAGGCCGGCCTTGCCTTTATAGTCGTTGAGCGCGCTGAACGAATCCGGCTCGATCGTATCCATGTCGTAGACCTCGTAGCGCACGCGGTTGCTGTTGGTATCGGTGAGGTAGACGGCGCTGCCGACCTTGAGCTGGTCGAGGTTGCCGAAGTGCGCGCCGCTCTTATAATTGTGGCCGATGATGACGAGGTTGCCCTTCGCGTTGGCGGCCGGCCCTTTATAGCGGCAGACGGAGATCTTGAGCAGCGAATAGGACCACTTGCCGATCACGGGCAGCTCGACATTGATGACGGGGATCTTGAGTACGCCGATGATGCCGTCCTCGCCGACTTTGCTGACGACGGAGGCGATGATCTTTTCGGCCTCGTGCTCGTCGGGCGCGTCGGGTTGGACGTAATCGGCGGTCTCGTCGACATTTTCGGCGGAATCGTCGTCGAACGCGTGCTCGTTGGCCAGGGTCATGGCTTCGGCGTCGGCCTGCGGGTCGGTCGACGCGGCGGGCTCCGCCGTATCGGTCGGCGCGGGGGACGCGGATTCCGTAGCGTCGGGCGTATCGGTCGCGATGACCGGGGTGGCGGTCGACTGCTTCTCCTGGTACGCCTGCAAAAGCTGATTGGCGTATTGCTCGGCTTTCTTGCCGCGCTGGACCATGACGACGGATATGATCACGAGCGCGAGGGCCAGCAAAAGCCCCGCCGCGAGACAGATCTTGATGATGAGCAGGTTCGTCTCGCCAACGTCGCGGCGGCTTTTGCGCTTCTTGCGGCCGGACTTTGCGGGCGCGGGAGCTGAACGCCTCGGCGCCTGCGCGGGCGCGTCCTGCCTGCGCACGGGCGGCCGCTGCACGCGGGGCCCCGGTGTGCGGCCGGGCGCGACGCGGTGCGCCGCCCCGCCGGGCATGCGCCCGGACAGATGCTCTGCCGCGCCGCCCGCGGTGGGCCGCCGCGGCTGTTCACCGGTATCGACGTATCGCTTGTCTTTTTCGGGCGCGGCGGCGTCGGGCACGCGTTCTCCGTCCGCGGCCGCGGTGGTATCCGCAAAACGCTCAATCGTTTCGGACGCGCCTGTTTCGGCAAATTCCCCGCCGTTTTTGGGCGCGTCGAAGCGCTCCGGAACCGCGCGGCGCGGCGTGTCGGGCCGCCGCACGGCAGCGGTCGCGAGCTCGGCATCATCCGTCAAAACCGCATCGCGCTCGCCCGCCGCGGGCTCGTCCGCGATCGGGGGCACGTCCAAAGCCTCGGTCAAGGCGGTCTCGTCCGGCATAATTCCGTCTACGGGCGTGCCGGTGTCGGACCTGTCCGCAGCCGCGGGCCCGTCCGCGGCAGGGGCCGCATCGTCCGCCGCAACCGGGGCCGCGCCGTCCGCGTCCTCGCCGGGCGGCGCCGCGTGGGGGCCGTGGCCGTTCGCGCCGCCGCTCCAGGCCGCCGCCGCGCTCGCGACGATGTCCGTCTCGTCCGCCGCCGCGCCGTTCAGCGCCGCGGCGATGTCGTCGCCGGATACGGCAACGTCGCCGCCCTCGGCGGCGACGTTGCGACGTTCTGCGGCGTTTCCTTTTACGGCCGCGCCGTTACGCACGCTGCGCGTTCTTTTTTCTTCTGGCATACAGGATCCCCGCGGTTGCGAACAGGACGAGGCAGGCGCCGCCGATGACGTACAGGACCGTGCTGTCCTGGCCGGTCTGCGGCAGATAGGAGAGCCCCGTGATGTACATCGTATGGTAGGCCGACACGGAGCTGTCGTTGCGCAGCGCGACCGTGACGCGGATCGTGCCGTTGTAGAGCGAATGCACGGTCGCGTTGGCGGAATAGTTCGTCATGTTGGCGTCGCCCGTGACGGTCGCAAGCTTGCTGCTGTCGACGCTCCAGCGCAAAGCGGCGTTGCTCGCGACGGCGTTGCCCGGGTTCTGCGTCAGCGCGGCGGTCAGGTGGCCGTTGCGGTTCGAGGCGTTCATATTGGAGTCGCCCTCAAGGCTGAGCGTGGGCAGAGGCTTGGCCACGGTGATCGTGACCGAGTCGGACAGCGCGTTGCCGCTTGCGTCCTTAATGGTGGCGGTCAGCTTCACGGTGCCGTTCTTCTTGGTCGTAAACGTCGCGGAGCCGGTGCCCGAGGAGAGCGCGGCGGAGCTGCTTGTCAACTGAATCACGTCGTTGTTGCTCAGCGTCCACGTGATCGCGGCGTTGGTGGCGTAAGGCGTGCTGCCGCCGCCGTTGAACAGCGTGAGCGACACGGCCTGTACGAGGCCGTAGTCCGGGAACGATGTCTGCGGACTGGTCAGATCGAGGTAGGGATTGTTGTTGATAACGGTGACTCCCAGCGTGTCCTGCGCGCCGCCGATGTAGGCGCCGTCGAGCGAAATGACCTTGGCGGTGATGGTGGCGGTGCCGCCTTTCGTGCCCGGCGTGACCCAGGCGGTCAGCGAGGGCTGTGCCGCGGGAGAGACCGTCGCGATCTGGGCGTTGGAGCTCGTCCACTGAAGATAATACTTGCTCGGGTCGATCGTGCCCGGCGTAACGTTCGCGGTGACCTGATACGAGGGCTCGCCGGCATTGAAGGAGAGCGCCGATTGCACGATATTGACATCCACATTCTGGCGTACGATGATCTTGCAGTCCTGCGTCAGGTGGTTGCTGCTGGCGTCGACGGCCTTGGATGTGGCGCGCACATAGGAGACGCCGGGCGTGGTGTTAGGCCTGACGATAATATTGTAATTGGGATCGAGAGGGGAAGGGGCGACGGGGGCTGTGATCGTGGCGGAAGAGCCGCTCGTGATGGACCAGTCGACGCCGGCGGTGTCGCCGACTTCGTTTGCTGTCAGGATTAACTCGCCGCTGCCGATCGGCGCGCCCGCGCTGTCAAGCGTGAAACTGTGCTCATAGGTCGAAAGCGACAATGAGGAGATGGCTGCTTTGGCCGCGTGCGGCGCAATAATCAGCGCGGCGGCAAACGCCAGCGCCAGCGCGGCGGTCAAGACTCTGTTTTTTACCTTCATGATTCAAATTCCCCCTTCATTTTGGCGAAGCAGCCCGGGGCTTCTCCCCTGGAGTGCAGCACAATAGACACATCTCATGATAGAAAACGGCGTCCGTTTTGTCAAGCCGCGCGGCCGGACGGGGGGCGGGAAACCAAGCAACATTCTGTGAATAAACATTGAATAAATTGAGAAGCGCTTTACGGGCCGATCTGTTCGCAGCGGAAGATCTGGCGCTGCGTGCCGCTGTTGATGCAGGTCACGAGCGTCAGGCCGCGCTCGCCGCGGTACTGCTCGAGCTCCGAAAACGCCGTGGGCTCGATGGTCCTGATCTCGTAGACGACGTAGCGCAGCATTTGGCTGTTCGTGTCGGTGAGGAAAAGCTCGCTGCCGGGCTTGAGCCGGTCGAGCTTGCCGAAATGCGCGCCGCTCTTATAGTTGTGGCCGAGGAGGATGAGGTTGCCCTTCCCGTTGGCCTCGGGACCGCGGTAGCGGCAGACCGAGAGCTTGAGCAGGTCGTAGGACCACTTGCCGATTACGGGCAGCTCGACATTAAGCTCCGGGATGCTCAGCACGCCGAGAATGCCGTCCTCGCCGACGGCGGAGACGACCCTTTGAATGATCGCCTCGCGCGCCGTAAGCTCCGGCGCGTCGGGCTGCACGTAGGCGGCGGTCTCGTCGACGCCCGCGGAGCCGTCGTCGAGCCGGTGCTCGTCCGCGCCCTCGGCGGCGGCCGCGTCGACGGCCGGGATGATGAGGTCCGCGGCCGGGTCCGTACCCTCCATAGTATCCGCAGTATCCGCGGTGTCCGTATCCGCCGGCTCCGGCGTTCCCGCGGGCGTGCCGGACGGCGATGCCGCCGCCGCGGGGGAAACGCTCGCGCGCTCGGTGAACGCGCTCAATAGCTTTGCGGCGCTTTCGCCCGCCAGCGCGCCCTGCCGGTAGACCAGATAGACCTGCACGGCGAGCACGGCGGCAAGCGCGGTCGAGAGCGTCAAAAGCGCGGCGAGCAGCGTTTTGCCGCGCTTTTTTTGCGCGTCAGCGCGCCCTTTTCCTGTTTTTGACATACACGATCCCCGCCGCGGCAAGAAGCAGCACGAGCGCCGCGCCCTCGGCGTACAGCAGCCGGACGTCCTGGCCGGTCTGCGGGATGTACTTATAGCCCGTGACCAGCACGCTGACCGAGTCGATCAAGCGCCCCTCACGCGTTTCGGCGCTGATTGTGACCGTGCCGTTGCCGACGGCGCGCACGACGGCGGTCGCCTCGCCGTTCTCGAGATACTTGTCCACGGGCGAGACCGTCGCGACCTTCTTATTGGACGTGTACCAATAGACGCGGCTGTTGTCCGGGACCGTCGCGTTGGCGTTACTGAGCGTCGCGTAGGCGGTCGTCTTGGGGCGCTGCCACGTCAATGTGCTGTGGTTGATCGTAACGTCGAGCGACGGGTCCGGCAGGCTGACCGTCACGGTGTACGTGGCGGTCGCCTTGGTGCCGGTCGCGGTCGTCGCGGTAAGGTCGATATAGGCCGTGCCGGAGGCCGCGGTCGTAAACGATGTGGAGGAGCCGGTCGCGCTGGAAAGAGCCGAAATCACGCCCGCCGCGCCGCGCACGCTCCAGGCATAACCGGCAAACGTGCCGGTTGATACGGCCGTGAGCGTGACGGCCGTGCCGGAAGCCGTGTACGGCGAGGCCGCGGACGGCGAGATCGACACGGGCGGAGTGGAGTCCGTGACCGTGACGGCGCAGTCCGAATGCGCGGCCGTTGTGACCGTGCCCGCGGTGTTGGCAAACGCCGCGTATACCGTTGAGGTGCCCGCGCCGACCGCGGTGACGAGGCCCGTGGACGAAACCGTCGCGACGGCGGGGTTCGAGCTGAACCACGTGTACGAGCCGTAGGCCGGGGCGTCGAACAGGGCGGGCGCGTAGGAGGCCGTGAGCGAATGCGTGCGGGACGGGCTGTTGAGGTCAAAGTTCAGCGTCGAGCTCGACACGCTCGTCGCGCCCTGCACGATCACGCTGACGCTGCGCGTGGCGGTGGCCGAGTGGGCGGAGCAGGCGGCGGTCACCGTAGCGGTGCCGGGGCCCGCGGCGGTCAGCGTCATGGAGCTGCCGCTGCCGCTTGTTGTGACGACCGAGGTGCCCGGCGGCGGGGTCATCGTGATGGAATGGGCCCCGGCCCCGTCGCACGTGGCGGTCCACGTCGTGCTCGTAGGCGCGCCGGTCGAGGAGATGGTCAGCGTCGACGTATCGCCGTCGATCGTGATGCCGGCGGCCAGCGCCGTCCTCGGCGCGGCAAACAGCGCGAGAAGAAGCGTGGCCGAAAGCAGAACGGAGAGAATGCGGGTGTCGCGTCGTCTCATAGGCGCCCTCCTTATGTTTCGTGGCGTGCGGCCGCACGGCCGGATGCTGCGGATCCATATCCAGCTATCATGATAGGGCCGGGGCGCGCGTTTGTCAATTTTTGACGTATTTGGGGGCGAAAACCTTCATGATTTCTTCATGGTTTTGCGGCTTTTGCCTTAAGGATTTTTCGGATAAGATGGATATGCACAGACGGCACAAATAACGGGGAGGGCAAATGTACCGGATTCTTGTTTGCGACGACGACGCCGACATCGTCTCCGCGCTCAACATCTATTTGACCGCCGAGGGGTACGAGACCGTGCTCTGCCGCTCCGGCGCGGAGGCGGTGGCCGCCGCGGCGGCGGGCGAGGTCCATCTGGCGCTGCTGGACATCATGATGCCGGGCTTGGACGGCATCGCGGCCACGGTGCGGCTGCGCGAGACGAACAACTTTCCGATCATATTGCTGACGGCCAAGAGCGAGGACAGCGACAAGGTGCTCGGGCTGACCATCGGCGCGGACGACTACGTGACCAAGCCGTTCAACCCGGTCGAGCTGCTCGCGCGCGTCAAATCCCAGCTTAGGCGCTACACGCGGCTCGGCAGCCTGGAGAAGCGTGAGTCGGTGCTGGCCGTAGGCGGCGTGCTGCTGGACGAACGCGCGAGGACCGTTTCCGTCGACGGCGAGGAGGTCGCGCTGACGCCGCTCGAGTTTTCGGTGCTCAAGCTCCTGATGGAGCAGCCCGGCCGCGTGTTCTCGTCGCGCGAGATCTACGAGCGCGTGTGGAACGGCCGCGCGGCGGGCATGGAGAACATCGTCGCCGTGCACATAAGGCACCTGCGCGAGAAGATCGAGATCAACCCGGCCGAGCCGCGCTATCTTACGGTGGTTTGGGGCCACGGCTATAAAATGCAATCTCAAAAGGAGGAAACATGAAATCCTTTGCGGTGAATTTCTGGACGAAGACGGCGGCGGTCGTGCTGTTCGTGCTTATCTCGGCGGCGGCGCTGGCGCTGGCGGCTCTCGTCGTGTTCTTTGCGGCGGACGGCTACTACGACGGTACGGCGCGCGGCTATACGGACAGCAGCCTGTGCCACCGGGCGGCGCGAAACTATTGCAGTTTGGCCTCGCGAAAGTATTTCGACGAACAGCAGAATCCGGACGTGGACGCGAACTCCGTATACGAGCAGCTCGACCCCGCGAAAACGAACTTCCGCTATACGATCCGGGATGAGGCGGGCAACACGCTCTACGAGAACATCTCCGGCGAGAACGTCGCGGACGTCTACGCCGATGAGTGGATGCAGTATGAGGCCGTTGCCGTGCTTGCGGACGTCACGCCCACAGCCACGCCCGCATACGCCGCGCCCACGCCGACCGCCGCGCCCGCGGTGGGTGCGGACGAAAAAGCGGCGGGGGGCGAGAATGCGGCGGGTTCCGTTTATGTCACGCCTACGCCGACCGCCGCGCCCGCGATGGGCGCGGATGAAAAAGCGGCCGGGGCCGAGGGCACCGAGAGCAGCGTGCCGCTGCCGACCGCCACGCCGATACTGGACGCGTACGAGAACGCGTACGAGGGCGCTGCCGAGCCGGAGAACTACGTTACGCTCTCCGTGCACGCGTACCTTTTGCAGCCGCTTGTGCACGACGACGTGTTTTTGACGCAGAGCCGCGCGTTCGACATCGTGTATCCGCTGCGATACTGGGCCATCGCGCTGTGCGCGCTGCTCGCGCTCGTCAGCATATTGCTGTTCGTGTACCTGCTGCGCGTTTCCGGCCGTCACGCGGACGGCGTCTCGCCGCGCTGCGGCGCGGCCGAGCGCATTCCGTTCGACCTCTATACAATAGCCACGGCGCTGACGCTGTACATGATGCTCAACGTTACCGGCGGCATTGGCGGCGGCGTCGGCGAATCCGTGCCGGTGCTCGTCATGGCGCTGTTCGTCATCTACGTGATCTGCTGCCTGGCGCTGTTGTTCTTCTTTATGACGTTCGCGGTGCGCGTCAAGACCCGGACGCTGCTGAAAAACACGGTCGTGTGGATGGCGCTGTCGCTCGCCGGCCGCGTGCTGCGCTGGGCGTTTGCCGGCCTGCGCAGGTTCTGGCGCAACCGCGCGCTTCTGACCAAGGCGGTGCTGTTCTTTTGCGGCGTGTCCCTGCTCGAGACGGTCCTCGTGCTCGCGGCACAGAACGGGACCCTCGCGCTGCTGCTGTTCCTGCTGTTCAACGCGGCGCTGCTCGTCGCCGTGTGCGGCGTTACGCTGCAGCTTTCCCGCCTTGCCCGCGCCGGCGAATCGCTCGCGGCCGGACGGCTCGAGGAGCGCGTCGACACGAGCAGGATGTACTGGGACCTCAAAAAGCACGGCGAGAACCTCAACAGCATCTCGGACGGGATCGGCCGCGCCGTCGACGCGCGGCTGCGCAGCGAGCGCATGAAGACCGACCTCATCACGAACGTGTCGCACGACCTGAAAACGCCGTTGACCGCGATCGTGAGCTATGTCGACCTGCTAAAGAAAGAGGAGCTCAATAACGACACCGCCGCGGGCTATGTGGACGTGCTGGACCGGCAGGCCACGCGCCTTCGGAAGCTGACGGAGGATCTCGTCGAGGCCTCCAAGGCGTCGAGCGGCACGCTCTCGGTCAACCTCGCATCGACCGGCGTGTCGGAGGTGCTCGGTCAGAGCCTCGGCGAGTACGCCGGCCGCCTCGAGAGCGCGAACCTGACCGTCGTCGCCGGCGAGCCCGGCGAGGGCGCGCGCGTGCGTGCCGACGGGCGGCTGCTGTGGCGCGTGTTCGACAACCTGTTCAGCAACGTCGTCAAGTATTCCATGCCCGGCACGCGCGTCTATATCGACGTGCGCCGCCACGACGGCAAAACCGAGGTGCGCGTCAAAAACATCTCCAGGGACGCGCTCAATATCCCCGCCTCCGAGCTCACCGAGCGCTTCGTGCGCGGCGACGCGTCGCGCTCGACCGACGGCAGCGGGCTCGGGCTCTCCATCGCCAAGAGCCTCGTCGAGCTGATGGGCGGCGAGTTCGGGATCGAGATCGACGGCGATTTGTTCACGGCGATCGTTCGGCTCGCGGACGCGTAAGCGGGGTACGGGGGTACGGAGGTACGTTCGGGGGCTCCGCCCTCGAGCACCCGCCAAAGGGGGAAACCCCCTTTGGAAACCCGTGGAAAAACTCAGCAAAAAGCAGCCCGCAAGGCTGCTTTTTTGGTAAGGTTATCCGAAAACTAATTATTTGGGGAAACATCGAAACGCGATCAAATTGCCGTCGGGATCCAGAAAGCTCATGTTTTTCGCGCCCCAGGGCCGCATGGTCGGAGGAGAAACGATCTCGGCGCCCAGCGCTTTTACTCTCTCAAAATCAACATCCACATCGTCGACCGTAAACGCGATGCAAATATTATGTGGGTTGCTGTTGCGCTCGACCCCGTCGTTGTAAACGGTCAGCGTTGTCTCCTCCGAAAGAATGAACTGATGCACGTCGTCGTCGCTGCCGTTGTCAATGTTGAACAGCTTCTTATAGAAATTCGCCAACCGAACGACATCGCTTGTCAGCAAGCACACTTCTCCAACCCGCATCGAACCCCTCGCTTTATCGCGGCACATCTTTTGGGTTGTTTTGTTGGGTTTCCAAAGGGGTTTCCCCCTTTGGCGGGGTGCAGAGGCGGCGCCCCTGCATCGTCCCCCATACTCCCGTCCCCCGTCCTCCGTCCCCTACACGTTAAACCGGAACAGCGTCACGTCGCCGTCCTGCATGACGTAGTCCTTGCCTTCGGAGCGGACGAGGCCCTTCTCTTTGCAGGCCTGCATGGAGCCGAGCTGCATGAGCGTATCGAAGGGCACGATCTCGGCGCGGATGAAGCCGCGCTCGAAGTCCGTGTGGATCTTGCCGGCAGCCTGCGGGGCCTTGGTGCCGCGCGCAATGGTCCAGGCGCGCACCTCTTTGGGCCCGGCGGTGAGAAAGCTGACAAGGCCGAGCAGGCGGTAACAGGCCTTGACGAGCTGGTCGAGGCCGCTCTCCGGGATGCCGAGCTCGGCGAGGAACGCTTTCTTCTCGGCGGCGGGGAGCTCGGCGACCTCCTCCTCGAGCTTGGCGGAGATGGTCAGCGCCTCGGCGCGGCGCTCGGCCGCGAGCGCGTAGAGCGCGGAAACGTGCGCGGAGGGCGAAAGACCCAGTTCGTCCTCGCCGACGTTGGCGACGAATATGACGGGCTTGCCGGTCAGGAGGAACATGCCGGCAAGAAGCTCGCGCTCCTCGTCGGCGAGCTCGAGCGTCGAGACGGGCTTGCCGGCGTAGAGAGCGGTTTGCGCGCGCTCGAGCAGCGCGACCTCGGCGGCGAGTTTTTTATCGCCGACCTTGAACAGCCGCTTTGCGCGCTCGAGCCTTTTTTCGACGGTCTCGAGGTCGGCGAAGATCAGCTCGGTCTCGACGGTCTCGGCGTCGCGCACGGGATCGACGGCGCCGTCGACGTGCACGACGTTTTCGTCGGCGAAGCAGCGCACGACGTGCACGACCGCGTCGACCTCCCGGATATGCGAGAGGAACTTGTTGCCGAGGCCCTCGCCGCTGTGCGCGCCGCGCACGAGCCCCGCGATGTCGACGAACTCGACCGAAGTCGGCGTGTATTTTTCCGGATGGTACATCTCCGCAAGCGCGTCGAGCCGCTCGTCCGGCACGGCGACGACGCCGACGTTCGGCTCGATCGTGCAGAACGGGTAGTTGGCGGCCTGCGCGCCCGCCTGCGTGATCGCGTTGAACAGCGTGCTCTTGCCCACGTTGGGCAGGCCGATGACGCCGAGCTTCATTGCGCTACCTCCGCGGCTTTCGCCTTGTCCAGCCCAAGTTTCAGCCGCCGCAGCGACTCGCCGCGGCCCAATAGAAGCGCGATCTCGATCGCGCCGCCCGGCGTGACGGCGCGGCCGGAGAGCGAGATGCGCACCGGCCAGAGCATCGTGCCGGTCTTGAGCCCCTCGCGCTCGGCGAGCGACAGCAGCGCGCCGTGCACGGCCTCCTCCGTCCAGTCCGGCAGGCTCTCCAGCGCGGGGATCGCCATGGCGAGCACGCGCGCGGACACGGCCGCGTCGGTCTTGGACTTCTTATTGACAAACAGTTCCGCGTCGTACGTTGGCAGCGCGGTCAGAAAATCGACCATGTCCGGGATCTGCGTGAACACCTCGACGCGCGGCTGCAATATGCGCGCGAGGATGGTCAAATCCATGCCGGAAACGCCCGCCTGCGCGTAGTACGGCAGCGCGTGCGCGGTGAACGCGTCCGGGGTCAGCCTGCGCACGTACTCCGCGTTCATCCACGTCAGCTTGTCCACGTCGAATATCGCGGGCGACCGGCTCAGTCCCTCGAGCGAGAACGCGTCCACAAGCTCGGAGAGCGTGAAAAACTCGCGCTCGTCGCCGGGGTTCCAGCCCAGAAGCGCCACGTAGTTGACGATCGCCTCGCGCAAAAAGCCCTTCTTAATGTAGTCCTCGTAGTACGCGTCACCCGTGCGCTTGCTGAGCTTGTGCGTCCTGTCGCGCATGATGTTCGTTAAATGGATATACTCCGGTTTGTCCCAGCCGAACGCGTCGTAGAGCAAATTGTACTTCGGCGTGCTCGAGAGGTACTCCGTGCCGCGCATGACGTGCGTGATGCCCATGAGGTGGTCGTCGACCACGTTGGCGAAGTTGTACGTCGGCATGCCGTCCGCCTTGATCAGCACCATGTCGTCCAGCTCGGCGCAGTCCACTTCGATGTGCCCGAAAATGAGGTCGTCGAACGAAGCCGTGCCCGTCTCCGGCACGCTCTGCCGTATCACGTGCGGTTCGCCCGCGGCAAGCCGCTTTGCGATCTCCTCCTTGGACAGCCTGAAACAGTGCTTATCATACTTATACGTCTCGCCGCGCGAAGCCGCCTCGGCGCGCCTTTCCTCCAGCTCCTCGTTCGTGCAGAAGCAGTAATACGCCTTCCCGCGCGCAACGAGCTGCTCGGCGTACGGCCGGTACAAATCTTTCCTCTCGGACTGGACGTACGGCCCGTACATCCCGCCCACGTCCGGACCTTCGTCCCAGTCGAGCCCGATGTCGCGCAGCGTGCGGTAGATCACCTCCGTCGCGCCCTCAACGTACCGCTCCTGGTCCGTGTCCTCGATGCGCAGCACAAAAGCGCCGCCGTTCTTCTTCGTGAACAAATAGGTATACAGCGCTGTGCGCATGCCCCCCAGGTGCATGTACCCCGTCGGGCTCGGCGCGAACCGCGTACGAATCATGAGAATCTCCTTGCTTTGGTTATGAAATAAAGTGGGTTCGAAGGGGTTACGGGCAGGGGCTCTGCCCCTGCACTCCGCCAAAGGGGGAAACCCCCTTTGGAAACCCAAAATGTTCGTCATAGTTTCCTGCGAAGTTTGGACGCAGGGGGTTCCACCCCCTGCACCTCCGCCAAAGGGGGAGACCCCCTTTGGAAACCCGAATAGTTCCACATATTTTCCTGCGGGATTCCAAAGGGCCTTCGGCCCTTTGGCAGGGGTTTGGGGACGGAGTCCCCTGCGTCCCTACAGGGGTTTGGGGGCAGCGCCCCCAACGTCCCCCCGTCACATCTTAAAGCTGTCCTTCAGCCCGACGATGCGGTTGAACACGGGCGCGCCGTCCACCCCGTCCAAATCGGCGCAGAAGTACCCGATGCGCATGAACTGGTAGCGTTCGCCGGCGGGGGCTGCGGCAAGCGCGGGCTCGACGAAGCCGGCTAGCTCGGTCAGCGAGGCGGGGTTGAGCCGGTCGACGAAATCCTCGGCCTCGTCGCCGCCGTCCGTCTCGTCGAGCAGCAGCTGTTCGTAGAGGCGGAAGCGCGCGGGGACGGCGTAGGCGGCGTTGACCCAGTGCAGCGTGCCTTTGACCTTGCGCGCGTTCTCGCCGCTCTTGGAACCGGGGTCATAGGTGCAGCGGATCAGCGTCACGTTTCCGGCGCCGTCGGTCTCGTAGCCGGTGCATTTGACGATGTACGCGCCCTTGAGGCGCACCTCGCCGCCGGGCTTGAGCCGGAAGAACTTGCCGGGCGGGTCGATCATAAAATCCTGGCGCTCGATGTAGCATTCCCTGCCGAACAGCACCTCGCGCGCGCCGAGCTCCGGCCGGTCCGGGTGGTTCTCGAGCGTGATGGGTTCCGTCTTGCCCTCCGGCCAGTTTTCGACGACGAGCCGCAGCGGCTCGGTCACGGCCATCATGCGCGGGGCGTGCGCGTTCAGGTCCTCGCGTACGCAGTGCTCGAGCATGGCGGTGTCGACGACGGAGTCGGCCTTGGCCACGCCGATGCGCTCGAGAAAATCGCGCACGGCGGCGGGCGTGTAGCCGCGGCGGCGCATGCCGCAGAGCGTGGGCATGCGCGGATCGTCCCAGCCGGACACGCGCTCCTCCTCGACGAGGCGGCGCAGGTACCGCTTGCTCATGATCGTGTTGGTCAGGTTCAGTCGCGCAAACTCGATCTGCCGCGGTTTCGGGTCAAAGCCGCACTGCTCGATCACCCAGTCGTAGAGCGGTCTATGCGCCTCGTACTCGAGCGAGCAGAGCGAGTGCGTCACGCCCTCGATCGCGTCCTGAATCGGATGCGCGAAGTCGTACATCGGGTAGATGCACCACTTGTCCCCGGTTTGGTGGTGGCTTTTGTGGAGAATCCGATAGAGCGCGGGGTCGCGCATGTTCAGGTTCGGCGAGGCCATGTCGATCTTTGCGCGCAATGTGCGCGCGCCGTCGGGGAACTCACCGTCCTTCATGCGGGTAAACAGGTCGAGGTTTTCGGCTATGGAGCGGTCGCGGTACGGGCTGTTGCGGCCGGGCTCGGTAAGCGTTCCGCGGTACTCCCGCATCTCGTCCTTGGTCAGGTCGTCGACGTAGGCCGCGCCCTTTTGGATGAGCCCGACCGCAAGCTCATAGCAGCGGTCAAAGTACGACGAGCCGAATAAGAGCTGGTCCCATTCAAAGCCGAGCCAGCGGATATCCTCCTTGATCGCGTCGACGTACTCCGTGTCCTCCTTGGCGGGGTTCGTGTCGTCGAAGCGCAGGTTGCAGCTGCCGCCGAATCGCTCGGCCATGCTGAAATTGATGTACAGCGCCTTGGCGTGGCCGATGTGCAGATACCCGTTCGGCTCGGGCGGGAACCGCGTTTTAATCGTGCGGCCGGAGGCCGCAAGGTCCGCCTCGACCAGCTCCTCGATGAAATTTTTCGGTTTATTGACCTCTTCCATGGGCGTCCTCCTGTCGCGCGCGCGCCGGAATCCTCCGGAGCCGCCAGCGAAAAACCTTTCCTTATTATCGCCAGTTCGGTGAAAAATGTCAACGCCGCCCTAATGTGCGCTTGCATATTCGCGCTTTTTTCTCTACAATAACGACTATACATACAAAAGTGAACGGAGAGTACAAAATGGACTTGTTCGGCAAGATCAATAACGACGCGGTCGCGGACGCGCGAAAGAAGAATATCTATCCGTATTTTCACGAATTGGAGTCTCGCCAGGACGTGGCGGTCATCATGGAGGGCAAGCGGCGCATCATGCTCGGCTCGAACAACTACCTCGGGCTGACCACGCACCCGCGCGTGATCGAGGCGGGCGTCGCGTCGCTTCGTGAGTACGGCTCGGGCTGCTCGGGCTCGCGCTTTTTAAACGGCACATTGACGCTGCATACAAAGCTCGAGCGCGAGCTGGCCGGGTTTGTCGGCAAGGAGGCCGTCGTGACGTTCTCGACGGGCTTTCAGACCAACCTCGGCATCATCAGCGCGCTCGTGGGCAAGAACGACTATGTGCTCTGCGACAAGGAGAACCACGCGAGCATCTACGACGGCTGCAAGCTCTCGTACGGCGCGATGCTGCGCTACCGCCACAACGACATGGAGGACCTCGAGAAAAAGCTCCAGTCCGTGCCGGACAGCGCGGGCAAATTGATCGTGACCGACGGCGTGTTCAGCATGGGCGGCGATATAGCCAACCTGCCGGAGATCGTGCGGCTCGCCAAGAAATACGGCGCGCGCACATTGGTCGACGACGCGCACGGCCTCGGCGTGCTCGGCGAGGGCGGCCGCGGCACGGCGAGCCACTTCGGCCTGACCGACGAGGTGGATATCACGATGGGCACGTTCTCAAAGTCCCTGGCCAGCATCGGGGGATTTATGGCGGCCAGCGGCGAGGTCGCGGAATACGTGCGGCACGCGTCGCGGCCGTTCATCTTCTGCGCGTCGATCCCGCCCGCGTCCGCCGCGACGGCGGCCGAGGCGCTGCGCATCCTGACCGAGCAGCCGGAGCTGCCCGAGCGCCTCGCCGCGCTGTCGGCGCATATGCGGACAAATTTAAAGAAGGCCGGCATCGCCATCCGCGAGAGCACGACGCCGATCATCCCGATCTATACCTACGAGATGGAGAACACGCTGCGCGCTGCCAAGGCGCTCTACGACGCGGGCGTGTACGTCAACCCCGTCCTGCCGCCGGCCACGCACCCGTCGGAGTGCCTGCTTAGGACCAGCTATATGGCGACCCACACCGAGGCGCTGCTCGACGAGGCGCTCGATATCATCCGGGAGGTTTTGCCGAAGTATGTCGAACGGTAAGGGACGCGTCGTGCTCATCACCGGCGCGTCGAGCGGCATCGGGCTCGCCGCCGCCGGGGAATTTGTCAAGAACGGGGACATCGTCTACTCGCTCTCGCGCACCGCGCCGCCGGACCCCGCCGTGCGCTTTATTCAAACGGACGTGACGAGCCAAGCGCAGGTTAGCGCCGCGGTCGAAACCGTGCTCGCCGAGCAGCATCGCATCGACGTGCTCGTGCTCAACGCGGGATTCGGCATATCGGGCGCGGTCGAGTTCACGAACGAGGTGGACGCAAAAAAGCAGCTCGACGTGTGCTTTTTCGGCGCGTTCCGCGCGGTCAAGGCCGCGCTGCCCGCCATCCGCGCCTCAAAGGGGACGATGCTGTTCATCAGCTCCGTCGCGAGCGGCAGCGTCACGATCCCGTTCCAGACGTTCTATTCGGCCGCCAAAGCGGCGATCAACGCGCTCGTGCTCGGCCTGCGCGGGGAACTGCGCGGCACCGGCGTGCGCGTCGCCGCGCTGCTGCCGGGCGACACGAAGACCGGCTTTACGGCCGTACGCGAGAAGTGCGAGGCCGGCGCGGAGCTGTATCCCGCAATGCGGCGCTCGATCGCGTCGATGGAGCGCAGCGAGCAGAGCGGCATGGACCCGGCCCGCATCGGCAAAAAGCTCGTCAAGCTGTCGAAACAGAGGCGGCCCAAGCCGTTCTCCTCGGTCGGACCTCTCTATAAAACGCTCCTCGTGCTTGCCAAGGTATTGCCCGCGCGGCTCGTTTCGTGTATAGTCGAGCTGATCTACGCAAGCTAGTTAAAAAAGGAGAGAGCCGGATGCTGTTTTCCAAGAACGACGCGCGCCCTGGCGCGGAAACGGAACAGGGCGTGCTGACCTATTTTTATCTGCCGTATTGCCCGCACTGCCGCCTCGCGTCGCGCCTGCTCGAGAATCTGATCCGCGAGGAGCCCAAGTACGCCGGTATCCCCATCCGCATGGTGGACGAGTCCGCCGAGCGCGCCTATGCCAACAGTAAGCCCTACTACCTCGTACCCAGCTTCTTCCTCGGCGGAAAAAAACTGTTCGAGGGGCATATGGAGGAGCAGGACGTAAAGCGCGTGCTCGACGAGGCGCTCGAACGGCTTGGAGAAACGCAGGAGCGGCAGGAACGCCCCGGCGCGTAGCGCGCGGGGGAGTTTGGATTTGAGAAAGAGATAAGAAATGAGACCGTCGAGGGCAAAGCCCTCGACGGTTTTTTGTAGTATCCGCAAAGGGGCGTGGGGGGGGGGGGCCCCCCCCCCCCCCC
>CAZIRB010000015.1:0-2495 GCA_964541695.1 uncultured Oscillospiraceae bacterium | reverse complement strand
CTAACTTTATACTAATTTCCACGGTCGTGGCAAAACCCCCCGCCGTTTTTTTTTTGTATCCCCACGGGGGCGTGGGGGGGCTCCGCCCCCGCGCCCCCGCTCAAGGGACGCGTCCCTTGAGAATCCCGATCCGCCGGACACGCGGGTTGCGTGCTCTTTAGCTTGTTGGGTTTCCAAAGGGCCTTCGGCCCTTTGGCAGGGGGATTGGGGGACGGAACCCCCCAACGTATCCTCAGAGAACCGTTGGGGGCGCCGCCCTCAATCGTTTCTTCAACCGTCTTAAAAAGTCTACCCCGTGCTCACCCGCGCCCCGTCAGTCGTTCGCACAGGCGCATAAGCTGTTCCGGCGCGAGGCTCTCGGCGCGCGCGTTTGCGGGCAGGCCGAGCGCAGCGAGAGCCTCCGCGGCGGGCGCGCCGGGGAAGTTGTTCTTGAGCGTTTTGCGGCGCATCGCGAACGCGCGGTTGAGGAACGAGAAGAAGGTTTGGGGTGATAAAGCGGGCGGGGTTTGCTTGCGGATAAGGTGTACGATGGCGGAGTCGACGTGCGGCTGCGGGTAGAAGCAGGCGCGCGGCACGTCGAGGACGGGGGCGAGGTCGTAGTACTGCTGCGCGAGGGCGGCGAGCGGGCCGTACACGCGCGCGCCGGGCGCGGCGAAAAAGCGCTCCGCGGCCTCCTTCTGCACCATGAGCGTGGCGGAGGACGGCAGGAGCGGCAGCAGCTTTTCGGCAACCGGCGTCGTGACGTAGTACGGCAGGTTCCCGACCGCCGAGAAGCCGTTCCCGCCCATGGCGCGCAGTGCGTCGGTCTTTAAAAAATCCTCGCAGAGGACGGTCAGCCGCCCGGAGGGGCAGAGCTCCGGCAGAACTGCCGCAAGCCGCGCGTCCTTCTCGACGGCCACGACGCGCGCGGCGCGGGTAAGCAGCGCGCGCGTCAGCGCGCCGAGACCCGGCCCGATCTCAAGCACGTCGCGACCCTCGATCCCCGCGGCGTCGGCGATGCGCTCGACCGTGCCCGCGTCGATCAAAAAATTCTGCCCGAGCGACCTGCTCGGCGTCAGATTGTACCGCTCCAGCGTCTGTTTGAGCTGCTCCAGTTCCGTCATGCCATTGAGTATATAGGACCCGCGCGCCGCTGGCAATCGTTGCGTTTTGATCGGTTGCGTGGTACCATTAAGCAAACAAAAAAGCAAGCGCCGTCCATATAAAAGGAGAACAACGCGAATGCGCAAAACAAACGCTGCTTTCACCGCCTTTTCCGCGCGCGCGGCGAACGGCGCATGCCTTGCGGCGGCTGCCGCCGCGGCGGTCGCGTTTGCGCGTGTCTCGGCGGGGAGCCTCCTGACGACGTGCGTGCTGGACCCCGAGCGGTACTGGGGGGAGCACATCCTGTTCCTGCCGGACAGTGTGGCGGTCAACGCCGCCGTGCTGCTTGGATCGGTCCTGCTACTGTTTGGTTGCCGGCGCGCGCTGCCCCGCGCGCTAAGGCGCGTGTCCGTGCCCGCCGCCGCCGCGGTCCTGCTTTTTATCGTGCTGGCCGCCGGCACGCTGTGGGTCGTCGGCGTCCGGCCCGAGGTGAGCGCGGATTCCCGCATGGTCCTGCGCGCGAGCCAGGACTTTATACGCGGCGACTTTTCCGCGCTGACGACATACGACTCCAACTACGGCACATACTTTCACCAGTACCGGTTCCAGCTCGGCGCGGCGCTGTTTTACGAGTGCGCGCAGCGCCTGATCGGCGTCGGGCACTACACGGCGCTTGCGGAGATCAACGTCGTCTGCCTCGCCGCCGCGTACGCCGCGGTGATATTCGTGACAAACCAACTATTCGGCGACCGGCGCGTCACGCTGATCGCAATCGCGCTGCTCGGGCTGTTCTTCCAGGGGATTTTGTATTGTACGCTGCTGTACGGCACACTGCCCGGATACGCGCTGGCCGCCTGGGCGGTCGCGCTGACGGCTTTTCACCTGCGGACGGGCAGGCGCTGGCCGCTGGTCCCGGCCGCGGTCCTTTGCGCGGCTGCCGCGGCGCTCAAGCCGAACTACTGGATCTTTGTCATCGCGATCGCCGCCATGCTGATGCTCCACGCGCTGGCGGCTAAAAAATGGCCGCCGCTGCTGGCCGCGGCGCTTGTGCTGCTGCTTTCGGTCTGCGGGCAGAAGCTTGTCGCGGCGCAGTATGAATGGCGGGCGGACGCGAAGCTGGGCCCCGCCGCGCCCGCGACGCTCTGGCTGATGCAGGGGATTACGGAGTCCGACCGCGCGCCTGGCTGGTACAAGGAGCTGCCGTACTCGTTCCGCCCGGAGGACGCGGCCGCGTCGGCCGGGCGGCTGAAAGCGGACATCCGCGCGCGCATCGCGCAGTTTCGGGCGAGCCCCGCGTACGCGCGGCGCTTTTTCGGCAGGAAGATCATGAGCCAGTGGGACGAGCCGACGTTCCAGAGCATCTGGGTCAGCCGGATCAAAAAAAGCGACGATACCGTCCCGCCGGCGGTCGC
>CAZIRB010000014.1:0-30979 GCA_964541695.1 uncultured Oscillospiraceae bacterium | reverse complement strand
GTCGTAGTTTTCGACGATCAGGTTCATAAACTCGAGCACTTCCTTCGGGAGATTCTGTTCCCCGAGAATGGCTGCGTCGACCGGCACGGTTCCGACCGCCTGCCGGGACTGCTCCACATCCGCGATGAACTGCGGGCGAACCTCCGCAAGGCCGGCGGACGCGATCAAAACGAGACCGGAAACGCGCTCCGGATAGGCCGTGGCGAATTTGAGCGCCATCCAGCCGCCGAGCGAGTTGCCGATCAGGGCGGGTTTTTCGATGCCGAGCGCGTCGAGCACATCCTTCATCCAGAGCGCGAACGCGTCCGAATCCAGATCGGGCCGGTATTCCTCGCTGTTTCCGGCCTCGCCGATGATGTCGACGGCATAAACCCGGCAGCGATCGGAAAGGGCCAGAATCTCCGGGAACCAGAACGCGCTGTTGCTGCAGGAGCCGTGCAGCAGGATTGCGGGCGGATGTTCCTCCCGCCCGGCCGTTAGCATGAACGTCCGCCCAAAAGCGGTCTCAACGGTCCGCCGCCCGAAAGGGAACCGGCTCAGCACCTGGTTGTAATACGCCCGAATTTTGTCCCGCCCCTGCTCGGTCTTAAATACGCTGCGTTTCATATCCGTTCACTCCTTCGTCTGTTCCGTCAGGAAAGCGATCGTGTCCAGCATCGCCGACATAAAGCGGATGCCGCCCCAGAGCGTGACGCGCACCGTGCCGTCGCGCTCGATGTACTGCGACTGCATGCTCGACTGCCCGTATTCCGGCGGCTTGCAGTTTAGCACGGCCGTCAGCGTGTTCATGACGCGGATGGCGTCCTCTTTTCCCATCGCGGTGATGTCGACGACCGATGAGGCGACGACGCTGCGCTCCGGCCGACCCCCACCGGGCACGTCGTTCCCGTTGCTCTCGACAAACACGCTCAGGTCGTGGCCGGTGACCCGCCAGCTTTTCCCGATCTTCGACGCGCGCAGCCGCCCCTCCCGGATATACCGCTGGATGGTCTTGGGGTGGATGTCCAGCATGCTGGATATCTGTTCGACGGTGTAGTAATCCTTAGCCATGAATAGCTCCTTATCATCGCCTAATAAGGGAATTGTAAGTAACGATGAGGAATAAGTCAAGAGGTTTTTTACGGAAAATCAGGCGGCGGATCAAATAAAAGCAATTGACTCAACAAAATAACGCAAGCAAAGCCCGGCGGTCCCGCCGCGCGCCATGCGGTCGAACATGGCGGCGCGGCTCGGGGCGATCGTGCCAATCGTGCCGATCGTGCCGCGAACAAAGAACCAATCACCGCCAATCCGTCGGCCGATACCGCAAAAAAACGGCCCCGCCGGTTTAACCGCATGGGGCCCGCTTTTACTTTGTTTTGCAGCGCCGCGCGCTATGCTTTCCGCTTCCAGACCGAGGGCATGAACAGCAGCAGCATGGGGAACACCTCGAGCCTGCCCAGCAGCATGTCGAGGGAGAGCACAAATTTGGACAGGGGCGAGAAGAACGAGAAATTGCCCGCGGGGCCGACCATGTCCAGCCCCGGGCCGATGTTGTTGATGCAGGCAAACACCGCCGTGGCGGTGGTCTCCATGCTGTGGTCGTCGAGCGTCAGTATCAGCATCGACAAAATGCAGATCATGGCGTAAACGGCTGTAAACGCGTAGGTTCCGCGCACCACGTCGTCGTCCAGCGGCTTACCGTCCATTCGAATGGGCCGCACCGCGCGCGGGCGCAGCATCTGCCGCATTTCATGTATGATCGCTTTCCAGAGTATGAGCAAGCGGGACACCTTGATGCCGCCGCCCGTCGAGCCCGCCGACGCGCCGATGATCATGAGCACCACCAGCAGATACCGCGAAAGCTGCGGCCATTTGTCGAAGTTTGTCGTCGCGTAGCCGGTGGTCGTCATGATGGAGGAGACCTGGAAGAAGCTGTCCAGCACCGCCTTGCCCGTATGCAGCCCCGCGCCCGCATAATGCGGGAGGATGTCTATGGCTATGACCGCCGTCGTGGCCAGTATGATGCCGATGTAGAGGCGCAGCTCCTCGTTGCGGAACACGGCCCGGAACTGCCGCAAGAGCAGCAGATAGTATACGGTGAAATTCACGCCGAAAAGCGCCATGAACACGCCGATGACGGCCTGCAGATAGGCGCTGTCGTACGCGCCGATGCTCAGGTTTTTGATGCTGAATCCGCCGGTCCCCGCGGTGCCGAACGTATGCAGGACGCTGTCAAAGAGCGGCATGCCGCCCAAAAGAAGCAGGATGATCTGCAGGATCGTGAGCGCGATGTAGATCGCGTAGAGGATGCGCGCGGTGTGCCGCATGGTGGGCGCGAGCTTGCCGACCGAGGGGCCGGGGCTCTCCGCGCGCAGCAGATGGAAGGTCTCGCCGCTGCCCTTGCTGAGGGGCGCGACCGCCAGCATGAACACCAGCACGCCCATGCCGCCCAGCCAGTGCGTGAAGCTCCGCCAATACAGCATCCCGCGGGGCAGTGCCTCCACGTCCGTGAGGATGCTTGAACCCGTGGTGGTGAAGCCCGAGACCGTTTCAAACCAGCAGTCCAGATAGCTCGGAATCACGCGGCTGATGAAAAACGGCAGCGCGCCGAACAGCGAGATCAGGATCCAGCCGAGCGCGACGGTCACGAATCCCTCGCGCGCGTAGACGCCGTCCCGGGAGGTTTTCTGCCGCGTCAGAAGCGCCCCGAGCGCCAGCAGTATGACGATGGTGATAAAGAATCCGTGTACGGACGGCAGATGCCGCTCATGCGACGCGATGAGCAGGGCGGGCAGCATAAATCCCCCCTCCACGAGGAGGAGGTAGCCGATGTAAATGGAAACAGCGCGTATGTTCATACGGATGCGGCCTTTCTCAGCTGTGCATTCATGGAATCACGACCGGGGGAACCGACGCGTCGAAGGCCTCGTCGTCGGCGAGAATATCCTTCAGGTCGGACACGGCGTGCTCGGCGGGCGCGACCACGATCACCGTATCCCCCTTGTGCATGCTGTCGCTGCCCTTGGGAACGATGACGCGGCGCGCGCGGATGATGCTGGCGATCAGGATATTGGGCTTGAGGCGGAGCTTCGCGAGGGGCACGTTTAAATACGGCGCGTCGCTTTTGACGAAGAACTCCATCGCCTCGGCCTTGCCCCCCGCGATGCTGTACAGCGTGATGACCGAACCGCCCGCGGTGTTGCCCATGGCGCGCACGTAGCTGACGATCTCGTCCGCGGTGAGCAGCTTGGGGCTGACGATCGTGTCGATGCCCTTGTCGGCGAACACCGCGCTGTATTCCGTCCGGTTGATCTTCGTGATGGTCTTCGGAACGCCGATGAAGTTGCCGAACATGGAGATGATGAGGTTCTCCTCGTCCATGCCGGTCAGCGTCACCAGCGCGTCCGTCCGCCGGACGCCTTCCGCGAGCAGCAGCTCCTGCTGGGAACCGTCGCCGTGTATGATCACCGCCTCGGGAAGCGCCTCGGAGAGCGCCTCGCACCGGGCGCGCTGCTGTTCGATGATGGTGACGCGCACATGCGCGCGCAGGAGCATGACGGCCAGATACTCCGCGATGCGGCTGCCGCCCACGATCATGACGCTCTCAGCCTTCTGGGAGCCGATATGCAGCTGGCGCAGGAGGTTGACCAGCTCCGCCGCATCCGCCGCGACGGTGATTTTATCGCCCTCGCGCAGCTCGAAGCTGCCCGACGGGACCGTGATCTCCCCGTCGCGGTCGACCGCGCAGATGAGCGCGTTGAGGCGCGAAAGGTCGCCGAGCGCCGAGAGCTTCCTGTTGACCAGCAGGTTGTCGGCTTTCAGCTTCAGCTCCACAAGCTCCACGCGCCCGTTGGCGAACGAGTCGCGCTTTAAGAAGGACGGGAACTGCAGGAGCCGGAATATCTCGCGCGCGGCGGCTCGTTCCGGGTTGATGCTCAGGGAAAGGCCCAGCTCGTCTTTAAGGAGCCGGAGCTGCGTATCGTAGGAGGGGTTGCGCACGCGCGCGATGGTGCTCTTGCAGCCCAGCTTGCGCGCCACCATGCAGCAGAGCAGGTTGATTTCGTCGCTGGAGGTCGCGGCGATGAGCACGTCGCTGTGCTGCACGTCCGCCTCTTTCTGCACCTCCACGCAGGCGCCGTTGCCCGTGACGACGGCAACGTCCACCATGTTCTGCGATTCTTTGAGCACCGCGGAGTTGCTGTCGATCACCACGATGTCGTGGCCTTCCTTGGACAGGAGCTTTGTGAGGGTGAACCCCACCTTGCCGTCGCCTACGATTACGATCTTCATTGTCCGTGTCACTCCTAAAACAGCCGCGTACTTTAAGATCATTATAGCTGTAAGCAAGACAATAGGCAACGTTTGGCAACTTTAGCATGGAAGGGCCGCTCGTGTCGGCGAATCATTGATGAACTTGCGGGGTGCGGGCGCGATTGCAGGCCCGAAAGAGAGTGGTTTTTAACCGGCGGGAAGAATATGTGGAAAGGCCGCGCCGGCGCGGGGAAGGAAGGGAGGCGCGGCCGGTCGGCGGCCGGTTTAAAAAAGGAGCCGAAGCTCCTCAGTCGTCGCCGCGCAGCAGGTTTTCCGCGTAATCCTTCAGGCTTTCAAACGAGTTGACGCCGTCGGCGCGGGTGCTGATCTGGTCCCGGACGTAGTCCGGCAGCTTGTCGAAGTATTGCTTGGCCTGGGGGTCGTTTTGAAACAGTTCATACATGTTCGGGTACTTGCGCATCGCACTATCTCCTTAGATCGATATTTTGTTTTTACGGCCGATGTTTTCCGCCGTGCGGAGGCAGGTCTTACACGTCCCGCCGCTCGGCGTCGGGCAGATCGTTTTCGATGTTGTCCCGCGCAAGATCGGTGTCGATCACCGGGTATGCGTCCGAAATGGGCCTGTCGGCGTTATCGTCCAACATGAACTTGCCGGGGCGCTTTCTTGGGTTTTCCGTATTGCTCACCTCGGGTTTAGGATGCCCGCCGGGGAGGAGATTATGTCCGGCGGGCTGCGACGGCATGGAAAGGGACGGGGAGGCGAGCAAAGCGGCGGCCGGGCGGGAAGGCAAGCGAAGCGGCGGCCCGCCCGGCCGCCGCTTCCTGCGCGCTGGGCGCATATTACGTTACGGTCAAGGGCGGGCGGAGCCCTGTCGGGCCGCCGCATTGCGGAGGATTCGGGGATTCCGGGTTTTATGAACGGGAGCGGGGAAGAAAGGGGTCGGCGCTTTCGCGGACATACCTAACAAAGGCGCGCCGGGACGCCGCGCCCCGCCTGTCGCCATTCACTTGACAAGCAGCCAATCGCCGATGAGCATGAATACGCAAAACGCGCAAATCAGCGCGGCGGGCACACGGCGATTACCGTCGAAATCCCTGCCTGCGCGCCACGCAAACGCCGGCACGCGCAGCGCCGTTCCCGCGGGAAACGTCGATTCGCGCACGGCATACCAAATCGCATCAAAGCCCCTGATCCAAATGCCTTCTCAGCCAGGCGACGTTGTCCCGGTCGGCGCCAACCGGGTCGCGGTCGGTCTTCTCCCGGTCCATTTTGATCGCGACCGCGCCCCGGTACGCCCGTTCCCGCAAAAGCCCCAGAGCCTCTGCGATCGGATAGCAGCCATGGCCCAGCGGATATCCGGTGCCGGCGTCGCACCCGTCCGCAAGGTAGACGATCGATAGCTGTTGGCCAAACGCATCCAGCCAATCCGTTACGGTCTCGCCACTTTCCAGGGCCGCGCATACGTCCAGCGCGACCTCGCAGTTGTCCATCCGGACATCCTCCTGTAGCCGCCGCACCTGCATAAGCGTGTTCATCAGGGCGGAGCTGTTTCCCGGAACATTGCCGATTACGACGGTGCAGCTGCGCTCTTCTGCGTAAGCGCACAGGCTTGCCAGCATGTCCAGGCAGTTTTCATACTGCGCGGCAGGGCCGGCGTCGCGCAGCGCGCCCCATAAGTCGACGCAGATCCGGTTCATACCCAGTTCTCGCGCGGCGTCGATGCTGAGTCGGTAATAGTCCGCCGAATAGCTCCTTTGCATCGAGCCTTTCGGCGCGAACAGGCTGTAATTGTACGGGCGGGCCGCGTAAGCCAGCGCCTTTACGCCGTGCTCTGCGAGTGCTTCCCGCAGTGTTGAAACATCCTCATAACCGAACTGATCGACCCAAATATGCGGAACGCTGCCCCAAAAAACAAAGCTGTCAAAACCCAGCTCCCGCTGCTGTTCCAAAAAATAAGAGAACGGATAGCGGAAGTAATGCACGTTCATGCTGGCGATTTTAAGCCCGCCAAAGCGCGTCGAATCCCGCATCGGTCAATCCTCCAAAAATTCGGAAAGCGCGCGCATGTTCCGGATATCGTCGCTTCGCGGATCGCCGCTCCCGCAGATCTCCTGCGTCAGATAGCCGCGGTAATGATTGCGCGCAAGGCACGCCAGTTCCTCCTCCAGCCGGAATTCGCCGTCCCCCCAGGCGTAATGCCCCGCGGAGGGGTGGGTGAAGTCCCCGTCCTGAAAATGGAAGTGGATCAGCTTTTCCCCGAACGTATCGAACCACAACTGCGTTGGTTCGCGGCTGTACGCGGTTGCGGCAAGGTCGACCATCACGTTGAGCGCTGGGCTGTCCACGAGCGCGACGAGGGTCTGTACCCGCCCGATCGTGGACCCGATGTTCGTTTCGTCGCCGGTGAGCGACTCCAACGCCAGTATGACGCCCTCCGATTGCGCGGTCTTTGCGACAGCAGCGATGGTTTCCGCCGAACGCGCCAGCGCGTCGTCAAACCCGTCGCTCCAATACCCCCATCCGCTGTTCACCGTCATGATTTTCGCGCCCAGTTCCGCCGCCGTCCGCACGGCGTTTACAAAATAGTCGACGCTGCGCTTCCGGTGAAACGGCTCCTGCGCCGCGTACTGGTATTGAAACGCGCCGCCGCTCGGCGCGGTTACGGCCACGATGTTGAGACCGGCCGCGTTGGTCTTTTGCCGGATTGCTTTGCAGTCGCTCCGCGTGCGCGAGTCCAGCCAAAAATGGGGGGCGCCCAGCCATAGCTCCACCGATTCGTACCCGGCCATGGCCTGGCTCTCCAGGAAATATTCATAGGAATACTGCCGGTAGTTCTGGTTCATACCGGCGATCTGCGCCCGTTTCATCCCGCTGCCGCACCCTCCGTCCTCCGGGGAAATGCCGCCGCCGCTCCGTTTGGCGGCGCTTAAAGCGGCCTCCGGCCCTATTTCTCGCCTTGCCCGATCCTAGCGTAAATCGACGTGGGGCTGCCGAATTTCATGGACAGGATCGAAAGCAATATTGTGACGCAGCAGAAGATCACGGCCAGCGCATCGATCATCTGGATCGGCCGGAATCCGGGCGCGTTCACGTCCGCGAAAAGCTGCACGATCAGCGTCTGCGTCTTGGCTCCGGACACCAAAAACGTCAGCTCGAACATGGAGATCACGCGCACGACCGAGAGCACGATGGCCGACATGATGCCGGGCAGCGTCAGCGGGATCAGGATTCTCGCGAAAAACTGCAGCCTGCTTGCGCCGAGCATGCGCGCGGCTGACTCGACATTGCCGCCGATCTGCTCGATAAACGGCATGATGACGAGAATCATAAACGAGACCGTCGGCACCATGTTGACGATGACCACGCCGGGCACGGTCGTGGCAAGCCCCGCCCGGTATATGATCGTCGCGAGCGGAAGCCCGTAGGAGATCGGGGGAATGACGATGGGCAGCAGGAACAGCCCCATGATCAGCCGTTTCCCGGCAAAATCCCGCGTCGCGATGACGTACGCGGCCAGGTACGCGATGATGATGGAGCAGACGACCGTCAGCATCGTCACGAGCATCGTCATCCAGAGCAGCTGGCCAAGGTTGTGGAAGCCCGCCAGGTAATCCCACCATTTCAGGCTGAATTCCTCCGGCAGCCAGGTCCCTCGGTTCCATCGGGTCCCGAACGAGTTCACGACGACGGACAGCAGAATGCCGATCACATTGACCATGAACACGGCGTTGACAATGTAGAACATGGCTCCCGAAAAGCCAAGTTTTTTTGTGCGCATCATATACCTCCCTTTGGTCGACCGGTAACGCCCCGAAGAAATGGCCGGCTCAGCCCTTGCCCACGACGGAGGCGCCCTTGTAAAGCCTGTTTCGGAGCATGAACACAAAGCCGATGATGGCCAGCTGGATCACGACCATGATCACGCAGACGGTCGAGCTGAAGTTGTAATTATAGAATTCGTACGCGTGCACATAGGCGGAATAGGCCATCACGCGGGTCAGGCTGGTCGGCTGCCCGAGCATGATCGCCGACGTAAACACGGAGAACGCCGCGGTGAAATTCAGGCAGAAGGCGATCAGAATGCCGGGCATCATCAGCGGGATCATCACCCGCCAGAACGTTTGGGTTTTCGACGCGCCCAGCATCGTCGCCGCCTGCTCAAGGCTCGGGTGGATGCCGGAGGTGTAGCCGATCAGTATGATCAGCCCCATCGGCAGGGTCTGTATGAACAGCGACGCGACGACGCCGAAGTAATTGTGGATTAAGGAGGTGCGCTCCGCCACGAGTCCGAGCTTTTCCAACAGCAGCATCAGCCAGCCGTTGCGCCCGAAATACGTGATCATGCCCTCCGCAATCAGCACGACGCCGAGCGTCATGGGGATCATGAGGAAAAACGTGATCAGCTTCTCGTGCTTGATGCCGCGGCGCATGTGATACGCGATCGGCACGGCCAGCACGACGGACAGCACGGTCACGGGCAGCGATATGGTGATCGTGTTCCAGATGGTCCGCAGTTCCACCCCGTCGGCAAAAAACCGGATATAGTTGGCCACGGTGTATGCGCCCGCCCCGTCCTGGAGGCTCAGCTGAATCGCGTAAATAAACGGATACACGAACACGAGCAGCAAAAACACGATGGACGGGAACAGAAGAATGGCGGCTTCCGCGCTCCAGCCCTTTCCCTTGCCCATTATGCCGCCTCCTTATCGTCCGGGAGCACAACGACTTTTTCGGGGTTGACGTTGAACGTCACCGCGTCGTTTGCGGTGATGCAGTATGTCGGCGCCACGCGCGCCTGCAGCATCGCGCCGCCCGTAAACCTGGCCGAAACCTGGTTCGTTGTCCCGAGATACTCCGTGACCTCCACGACCGCCGCGAACGCGTTGACCGCGGCCGGGCCGATCGAAATGTCGTCGGGCCGGATGACGACCAAAACCTCCTCGCCGGACTTGGCCGCGCTGACGACCGCCGCGTCGACCTGCGCGTTCTCGGCGATGACGCTGCGCGAAACCAGCCGGAAGCCGTTGCAGTCCAGCAACAGCTGCCGCTGACCGTCCTGCTCGGTGATTTCATGCACCTTCGCCTTCCAGATATTTTTATATCCCATAAAGTCTGCGACGAAGCGGTTGATCGGATGCAGATAGACCTGCCGGGGCGTACCGATCTGCTGTACTTTTCCGATCTTCATGATGACGACCTTGTCCGAAAGCGCCAGCGCCTCGGACTGGTCGTGCGTCACATAGACGGACGCGCGTTCCAGCCGGTTATGGATCTGCTTCAATTCATATCGCATCTCGATGCGCAGCTTGGTATCGAGGTTTGAAAGCGGCTCGTCCAGCAGAAGCAGTCTCGGCTCCATGACGACGCTGCGCGCGATGGCCACGCGCTGCTGCTGGCCGCCGGACAGCTGGGACGGGAATTTCTTCTCCTGGCCTTCCAAATGCACGATTCGGATCGCTTCTTTGACGCGCCGCAGAATTTCGTCTTTGGGCCTGTGCGCCACCGACAGGCTGAACGCAATGTTGTTGAATACGTTCATGTGCGGAAACAGGGCGTAGTTTTGAAATATGATTCCGAAGCCGCGTTTTTCCGGCGAGACAAATTTGTGGGCGCCGTCGTCGAGGCATTCGTCATCGATTTGAATGGTGCCTTCGCTGATGCGCAAAAGGCCGGAAATGCAGTTGAGCGCGGTGCTTTTGCCGCAGCCGGACGGGCCGAGAAGCGTTACGAACTCATTTCTGTCGATGGTCAGGCTGAAATCTCTGAGCACATGCAAGTCGCCGAACGACTTGCGCACGTCCGTCATGATCAGTTTGTCAAAATCCTTCATACGCAGCTCCCTCAATTATAGGAATGGTCGTTTTCTCAAAACAGATGACCCCCTGCAGATGTGTAAAACTCGTGGGATACGCCGGCCGAACCCGCATATCCCACGCCCATACTCGACCGAACGGTCTACTCCTTGATCTTGTTGGTGCCGATCTGCTCGTCCCAGATTTCAAACGCCTTCACGAGATTGGTCGTGGACATCGGTCCCACGTGCGGGTAATTCTCGATGGCCGCAAGCAATTCCGGCGTCAAAACGGCGTTGAGCATATCCTGGGATTCCTGCGGCGCGTCCGCCAGCGTGAGGCCCTTGATGACGGGGCCCGGATACATAAAGCCGCCGTCGTACATCAGCGCCTGAATTTCGGGGCTCAGCGAGAACTCGATAAACAGCAGGCTGAGATCGATATCCTCCTGGCTAAGGCCCTTGGGGATGGCAAAGAAGTTGGAGTCGGTGACCCAGTGCAGGTCGTCCATAAACAGCTGCTTGCACTCGGGCGCCATGGCGCCCATCACGCGCTGGTTCGTCTCATATCCGACCGCGGTCGTGATGATCCAGCGGGTGCCCTCGTTGAAGTCGCGGTACAGCAGCGCGGAGCCGGGGGTGTAGTACTCGATATACTGGTCCAGCTCCTTTAAGTAATCCCACACCTTCGTCCATTTCTCGGGGTCGTTCACGTCCGCCTCGCCGGCCAGATAGGGCAGACCCTGCAAAAACGCGTATCCGGCGCCGGAGTTGCTGGTCTTGGGGTAGGCGAACTTGCCGGGGTTGGCCTTGGCAAACGCGAGCAGCTCATCCAGATTCTTCGGGGGATTCGGGATCTTGTCCGGCCAATAGGTGAACATGGGGCCGCCGATGGAAAGCAGGTGCGGGATGCCGAAGCCCTGACCGGCGTCCATCTGAAGTTTTGCATCATCCGAGAGGTTGGCTAAGCTGGGGATCTTGTCGGAATACTCCCCGAGAACGTCGAGATAGACGCCGGCGTCGATGCCCGCCGCGAGGCAGTCATACCCGGTGATGACCAGTGTGCAGTAGGGAACCTTCGCCGCCTGCTCCGCGCTGAGCTTGGCGATCGTTTCTCCGGTGGACGCGGGGACCCACTCCACGTCGCCGACATACTCCGGATACGCGGCCTTGAACCGCTCTACGATCTCCTGGAACATGTCCTGCTCTCCGCCGGGATCGATGATGACCATGTTGCGTTTGGTGATGGCGGGTTTGGGCTGTTCGGCGGCGGGAGCCGCCGTCGCCTCCTGCGCCGGAGCGCCCTCGGAAGGGGTGACAGGGGAGGTCTCGACGGTGCATGCGGTCAACATACTGATCATGAAAACCAGTATCATGATCAACGCAATACTCTTTCTGTTCCTGTTCATTTTCCCTCTCCTCATATGCTTTTCAGCTTTATTTTTCCACACCCTTTGGGTGTTGGAAATCATGATCATCCGCAATAAAGCCCGCATTATAGGATTCACGCTCGACCCACCGGGCGTGCACTTCAATATATTTAGGGGAACGCTTTTTGCCAAGAACATTTAAAAGGAGCAGAACGGCCGTTTCGCTGATCCTGTCCAAATCGATATCGACGCTCGTGATGGTCGGCGTGCAGCACTGCGAGTACAGATTGTTGTACCAGCCGATCACGGGCAGCTCGAGCCCGAGCTGCGCCTCCGCCTTCAGCACGGCGACCGCGAGCACATCGTCCGCCGTCATGATCGCCTCGGGCATGATTTTGCGCGTATTCAAAAACTCCCGGATCGTTTCCGCGGCGACGCTGATATCCGACATGCTGATGTCCTCGGATATCTGCAGCGTCATGCTCTCGTCCGAGAGGCCGCATTGCTCCATGCCCTTCCGGTAGCCCTCGAGCTTTTTCATGCCGCTGTACGTCATCGTGTCGTATACGTACGCGATGCGCGAATACCCGCTGAGGCACAGCTGCTGCACGATGCTGACCGCCATGTATTTCTCGTTGCACACGACGCAGTACACGTTGTCCAGCTCCACCGCGCCGTTGGCGATGATGACCGGTATGCGCTTTGCCGTGTCCTCCAGGGCCTTGATGTTCTCCTCGTTGTCCGCGCAGACTCCGACGAGGAATATCGCGTCGGCGTGCTTTGCGATGAGCATGTCGAAATAGCGGCCCATGTTCTCGTAGTTCTTCTCGACGCTGCATAGAATGATGTCGAACTCGTACCGGCGCAGGTATTTCTCGAGGGCGGACACCATCCTCGCGTGGTTGATGTCGGTGATCACGGGGCACACGATGCCGACCGTGCGGGTCTGCTTCATGTTCAGGCCGCGCGCGAAGAAATTCGGAACAAAGCCCGCTTCCTCAACGATGCTCAGCACCTTCTCGCGCGTTTCCTCGCTGACGTGCGGGCTGTCGTTGATCACCCGCGACACGGTCGTGGTGGAAAGCCCGGCTCGTTTTGCAATTTCGTAAATATTCATAGCTGTCCTCTACGCAGGCTGTAAAAGTATGGACGTTTGATCCAAGCAAAATGGATACGCAGGTATTTTTTCACACAAGGCGCAATTGCCGTCGTCAGCCCGGGCTGCATCGCTGCACGTGCTGCGTCTGACGCAGGGTTTTTTGCGAGCGCTGCAATTCCATTCGTTTGATACCGGCAATGGCCACGCCTGGTTCCTCCTGCCCCTTCTCTATGCTGATGTTATGATTCGGCGGTTTCCGGCCCGGGTAACGCGGATACCTGCGGTGCGGGAAACGAGCATCTTATGAAAAAGACAGCGAATGATTGGCCGCGCCGACCGTCCGATTTCCGTCCCAGTCCCGAGGGTCCGCCGATACAAATCCTGCATAACCAATGAAAATGATCCGCCGCTTCCCGGCCGTTGGGTACCGGCGGAGCGCGAGTGTATGAAACCGCTCCCACGATCGGGATGGGGATGCCCGGAAGCGAAGGGTGGAGGGGGAGGGTGCGATCTTCTTGATGCCGGCGTCTCTGGCGGCGGGTTCGGCTGCAAGGGGTTCCGTCTTCCGGCCCAAAATACCGCCCGTAATTCCGGATTTCGTCTCCAAAGTATTTGTCTGGAGTTTTCGAGCCCGACCATTCGTATTGCTGTGTTCGCAATTTATATGCGGAGGGCTTGGCGCATCCTTCGGTTGCGGCAGCGGTAGCAGAACAATTATATGATACTAGTTACACAATTTTGACAGTTATGAACGCATCAACATTATACGAATAATTCTTCGTCTTGTCAACTTTTTTGCGAACGCGAATTGAGGAAGATTTTTTGGCGTATTTTTCGATTGTTTTTCTTTTTTTGCAGGGCCGGGCGTCGAATTTATCGGACTTCCGGTATCGTTTTTATTTTTTTCACCCTTAAATTGACTGTTTTCGCCTCAAAATTTGGACGCGTCGTCGATATTTTCATGCATCCTGCCGGAAAACGGTGGCTCCGCTCCGACAAAGCATATTGACAACATTATTTTTCTATATTATACTAGGGCCGATCATGTAAGTACTTACAATACCAATATCTTTTTACTCTCGACCATTCAGCAAGGGGGTAACCTTAGAAGCAAAACGCGAAAAACATGCGATACATCACCCGTTCCGTAAGTACTTACAACAGCCGTTGCTCCCGGTTTTCTTGACATTTCAAGGAGGAATAACATGAATGCAGCCATTCAAAAAGATGCGGACATCATTCGGAATTATGACGCGAACGGCGTTTTTTGCGTCGAATTGCTTCCCGGCGTATTGGATAAAAGCCTGATTCAAGCCTACAAATACAATTTAAAGCCCGGCAGCCGCGTGTCCCCGCCGCAGTACGCGGATAAGGCCGTGACCTTCATCTTCGGCAAGGGCAGCGGGTACATCGCCGACGCGGAGGGGGGCTTTGTGATCGATCGGCTTTGTTTCTACGCCCCCAACTTCGATAAAACCCGCTACTCGATCCACGCCGTCTCCGATCTGGAGTTTATCATGTGCGTCAGCGACATGGACGATTACGACCGCGAGCGCGCGGGCGAATGCCGCGTCCATCTTCCTTACTTTCGGACCATCGACCAATGCTACCGCTACGAGCAGTATTGCAAGACCCCCGGCGTGGAGTCGAGATCGATCCTGTTCGGCGACTGCGGACGCCTCGGCAAAATCACGATGGGGTACTCCTACGGCTTCGACACCGCCGGCACGATCGAGCGGGGACACCGCGAGGTGCACCAGTACAACTATGCCCTGGGCGAGGACTGCGACTATCTGATGACAGTGGAAGGCGAGAGCAAGCGCGTATTCCGCCATACGCAGGGCGACTGGAGCTTTGTGACCGCGGGCCTCGATCACAATATGATCGCATGCCCCGGGAAGGCGGTCCGGTACGTTTGGGTCGAGCTGTACACGAGCGAGCACGGCGTTTATTAAAAGAACGGGGGAACCATTATGAAACTCGATTACGTTGTGGAAGCGAAGGATGCAAACCTAAAGTTTGACAATGGTTTTTCAAAGGAAGAGCTGCGAACCGGCGAGGAGGTCGCCCGCGTCAAGTTCTACCGGTGTTCGCTGAAAGCCGGCTGCCAAGTGTCCCCGGCCCTGGACGCGGACAATGTCGTCATCCTGATTTTTAACGGAAAAGAGGGCTATATCACAACCGACACGGAACTGTTCCGCGTCTGCGAGCCCGCCGTCTTCGCGCCCGATTTTGATCGCACGCCCTACACCGTCCATGCCGTCGAGGACATCGAATTCGTCATGGGCGTGTTCGGCATGAACGAATGGGACAGGAATTTTTACGCCGCCTGGCACCTGCATTTCCCGTTCTTCTCGCTTTACAGCGACGGCGTGCAGTACGATGAGGACTGCAAGCTTCCCGGCACGAAATCCTGGAGCCTCATTCAGCCGTTCCAGATCGGCCACATCTCCATAGGCGTTGTGCGCGGCGTCGGCGGGGGCACCGACGAAAAGGCGCATCGCATCTATCACCAGTGGAATTACTGCCTCGGCCGTTCCGATTTTGAGCTGACCGTCGGCGGCGACGCTCCCGTGCAGCAGGAGCCCGGCGATTTTAGCTTTGTCCGGGCGGACCAAGACCATAAGCTGGCGGCGGCTCCCGGCAAAGAGGCGTTCTATGCCTGGATCCGGGTTTTTGTTGAGGAAGATATCCAGAAATACTATTTGGCGCAGATATTCAACGGCAGTTTGCGCGAAGTAAAGTGATTTGACCGTTTACTGAAGGCTCCCGACAAGCGGTTTAACCTCCGTCGCCGGAAACATCGCGGCAATGGAGGTTTTATCCATATGATATTTTCGGCCGGCCGCCTCGTGCCCGACCGGCAAACTTCACTTTACGGTTGACAGGTTTGTTTCAGGACCGGAAAAACCGACGGCGGCTTTTATCACAGTAAAACGAAGAGTGGGTGAGCGTATGCAGTATACCGTAGTCGTATCCGACAATCGGCACAGGGACTATGAGATTGAGCGGAGCATTCTGGAGGAGTGCGGCGCGGAGCTAATCGTCGCCGATTGCAAGAGCGAGGCGCAGCTTTTGGAGGCTTGCCGAAACGCGGACGGCGTTTTGCTCGATCTTGCGCCCATGACGGCGGCGGTGGCGCAGGGGCTGGACAGGTGCAGGGTCATATCCAGGTATGGCGTCGGGTATGACAATGTCGACGTTCCGGCCTGTACGAAGAAGGGCATCGTCGTGGCCAACGTCCCGGATTATTGCGCGGAGGACGTGTCGGACCTTGCGATCGGGCATCTGTTCGCGTGCCTTCGGCATATCTCCGCGCGGGACAGGATGGTGCGTCAAGGCGGCTGGAACATCGCAAAGGAGAAGGAGTTCCGCATCAAAGGGAAAACGCTCTCGCTCCTGGGTTTTGGAAACATCGCCAGAACCCTGTGCAGAAAGGTCTCGGGCTTCGGGCTGGGCAGGATCCTCGTTTACGATCCGTATGTTCCGGAGGAAACGATCCGCTCGTGCGGCGCGCAAAAGGCGAGCCTCGAGGACGCGCTGTCGCTCGGGGACTTTATCTCGCTGCACATGCCCGTGACCGAGGAAACGCGCGGCATCATCAACGGGAACACGCTGTCGCTGATGCAGGACACGGCCATACTGATCAACACGTCGCGGGGGCCGCTGATCGACGACAGCGCGCTCGTGCGGGCCCTGCAGGAAAACCGCATAGCCGCCGCCGGGCTGGACACGCACAACAGCGAGCCGCTCAAAAGCGACAGCCCATTTTTGCAGCTGGACAACTGCGTTTTGACGGACCACACCGGATACAGCACGGAGGAATCGATCGTCGAATTAAAGACAAAATGCGCCTGGAACGTGCGGCTGGTTCTGGAGGGCGGCAAGCCGCCGTACCAGATCAACAAATTCTGAAGCAAGCGTCTTTTTTTGAACGCACGCGGACAAAGCGCAAAAAGCCGAAGAGGAGAGGGAACGAATGAGATTTGGCGGCAAGGTTGTGATCGTGACGGGCGGCGGCGCCGGAATCGGCCGGATGGCCGGACTGCTGTTTGCAAAAGAGGGCGCGAAGGTGGCGCTCATCGATGTCTCGCTGAAAACGAAGGATGAAACGCTGGCGCTGTTTGCGGGCCAGGGCTCCGAGGCCATGTTTCTGCAGGGGGACGTGGCGGACCCGGCGAGCGCAAAGAGCATGATCGACGCCGTCGCCGCAAGCTTTGGGAAGCTGGACATTCTGGTCAACTGCGCCGGCATCGTGACGCCCGGCTCGCTCGAAACGACCGGGGAGGCCGACTTCGACAGGACGATGGCCGTGAACGTAAAGGGCACGTTTCTGATGTGCAAGTACGCCGTGGAGCACATGCTGAAAACCGGCGGCGGCGCGGTCGTCAACATCGCCTCCTCCATCGCCATACGCGGCGTTCCCAACCGGCTCGCGTATACGGCCTCGAAAGGCGCGGTCCTCTCGATGACGCGGGCCATGGCCGCCGAGTATATGCGCAGGAATATCCGGTTCAACAGCATATGCCCCGGCACCACGCGCACCCCGTCCCTACAGCAGCGGATCAGCGCGTCCGACGATCCCGAAAAGACGCTCGCGTCCCTGACCGGACCGATCGGACGTCTGGGCGAGGAGTCCGAGATTGCGGAGGCCATCCTGTTTGCCGCGGACGATAGGGTCTCGTTCATGACGGGTGCCGCGCTGTCGATCGACGGCGGGGAGACGGTGTAGATACGGCGACCAAACAACTGTAAACCATACGGAGGTACGGGCGTGAACAACATACTCGAGAAAATCGGACGCATCGGGCTTGTGCCCGTCGCCGTCCTGGACGACGCGGACAAGGCCGTTCCGGCTGCAAAAGCTTTGCAGGACGGCGGCCTCGACGTGATGGAGATCACCATGCGCACCGAACAAGGCATCCCGGCGATCCGCAAGGTGAGACAGGCGTGCCCGTCCATGCTGGTCGGCGCGGGAACGGTGCTGTCGGTTGAAAAAGCGAAGGAAGCGGTCGACGCCGGCGCGGAGTTCATCGTCTCGCCGGGGCTCAATACGGAGCTTGTGCGCTGGTGCCTGGACAACGGCGTCGCGGTGACGCCCGGCTGCGTCACGCCCACGGAAATCGACGCGGCGCTGTCGCTCGGCCTGCACATACTGAAGTTCTTTCCGGCGAGCGTCTACGGCGGGGTCGAGGGCTGCAAAGCGCTGTACGGGCCGTACCGCATGGTCCGGTTCATTCCGACGGGCGGGGTCGACCTAAAAAATCTGGCCGACTACGCCGATAAGCCGTATATTCACGCGATCGGCGGCGGCTGGCTGTGCAATCCGGAGGACATCGGCGCGGGCAACTTCGAGCGCGTGACCAAAACCGTCCGGGATTCGATCGATGCGCTGCTCGGCTTCGACCTTGCGCACGTGGGCATCAACGCGCAGGACGCGGACGAATCCCTCGGCGTCGCAGGAGCGTTCGCCGAGCGGTTCGGGTTCCCGCTCAAGCAGGGCAACTCGTCGAACTTTGCGGGCAGGATCGAGGTCAACAAATCGGACGGGCCGGGCAAAAACGGGCACATCGCGATACTGACCAACAGCGTCGGCCGGGCCGCGTACCATCTGGAGAGGCGCGGCTTTACGGTGGACTGGAGCACGAGAAAAGGGCCCGAGGGGCGGCCGGCGGCGGTCTATCTAAAGGAAGAGATCGGCGGGTTCGCCGTGCATCTGATGCAGAAATAGAAGGGGATCGGCCATGAAAAGAGCAGTTACGTTCGGGGAGGTCATGCTCCGCTTAAAATCGCCGGGGTTTGAGCGGCTGTTTCAGTCGCCGGTGCTGGAGGCGACGTTCGGCGGCGGCGAGGCAAACGTGGCCATATCGCTCGCAAGCTACGGGGTGGACACCGCGTTTGTCACCGCGCTGCCGAAAAACGCCGTAGGCGACAGCTGCGTCCAAGAGCTACGCAAGTGGGGCGTCGACACGTCGAACATCGTGCGCGCCGGCAGGCGGATGGGCATCTACTTTCTGGAGTCCGGCGCGAACCAGCGGCCGTCCAACGTCATCTACGACCGGGACGGCTCAGCGCTGGCCGAGGCCAAGCCGGGCGATTTCGACTGGGACAGGATATTCGACGGCGCGGGATGGTTCCACATCACGGGGATCACGCCCGCGCTCAGCAAAAGCGCCAAGGAGCTTTCCCTGGAAGCGGTAAGGGCCGCAAAGGCGAAGTGCGTGACGGTTTCGTGCGATTTAAACTACCGCAACAAGCTGTGGAAGTACGGCGAGGCGGCTGCCGACGTGATGCCCGAGCTCGTCAAATACTGCGACTTTGCCATAGCCAACGAGGAGGACTGCCAGAAATCGCTCGGCATCCGGCTCGACGTGGACGTTGCGGGCGGCAGGCTCGATACCGACCAGTACCGGCGGCTCGGCGACACGGTGCTGAAGCTGTTTCCCAACCTAAAAGCGATCGCCATCACGCTGCGCGAAAGCGTCAGCGCGGATATCAACGGCTGGGCAGCGTGCCTAAACGACGGGAACGAGTTCTGCCTGAGCAAAAAATATGAGATCCGGGACATCGTCGACCGCGTGGGCGGCGGGGACTCGTTCGCCGCGGGGTTTATCTACGCGTACAACGCGTATGCCGACGGCAAGCGGGCGCTCGAGTTTGCCGTCGCGGCGAGCTGCCTCAAGCACTCGATATTGGGCGACTACAACCGCGTATCGGCCGCCGAGGTCGAAAAGCTGATGGGCGGCGACGCTTCGGGCAGGGTGCAGCGATAGAGCCCGCGGGGATTTGCTGATCGGCGCTTCGTATGCGTTCCCCCAGGAGATTTACTTTATTATACTTGATATACCCTGGGTTCCCGGATTGTTATCGCGGCCGCACGGGCGGCAGCGCCGCATAAACCCGCCGAAAAGGAGGCGTACATGAGGGGCTTTCTGAACAACGATTTTCTGCTCTCCACAAAAACCGCAAAGCGCCTGTACCATGAGTTTGCCGAAGCGGTCCCGGTGATCGATTACCACTGCCACATCGACCCCGCGGAGATCGCGGACGACAGGCGGTACGCGTCCATCACCGACGTGTGGCTGGGCCAGGACCACTATAAATGGCGCGCGATGCGCTGCTGCGGCGTGCCCGAGCGCCTGATCACCGGCGACGGCGATCCGTACGAAAAATTCGAGGCCTGGGCGAAAACGATGCCCAGTTTGGCCGGCAACCCGCTGTACCACTGGACGCATCTGGAGCTGAAGCGTTATTTTAACATCGACGAGCCGCTCACAGGTAAAAGCGCGGCGCGCATTTATAGCGCGTGCAACGAAGCGCTCGCGCGACCCGGCATGACGGTGCGCGGCATCATAAAGAAAAGCAACGTGTGCCTGATCTGCACGACGGACGACCCGGCCGACAGCCTGGATTCCCACGTCCGGATCGCCGCAGACCCCGCCGCTCCTGCAAAAGTACTCCCCGCCTTCCGTCCCGACAAGGCCATGGGCGTACACAAGCCGGGATTCGCGGCGTACGTTGAAAAGCTGGGCAAGGCGTGCGGCCTGGCCATAGGCGGCTATCAGGACCTTTTGCGCGCGCTCCGGCTCCGGCTCGATTTCTTTCAACGGAACGGCTGCCTTGTCAGCGACCACGCGCTCGACGCCTGCGTTTACGAGGAGGCGACGGAGGCCGAGCTGGACGGCATACTGGAAAAGGGGCTGGCGGGAGAGGCGGTCGGCCCGCGCGAAGCCGAGGCGTTCCAGACGGGCATACTTCGCTTTCTGGCCGGGGAGTACGCCGGCCGCGGCTGGGCGATGCAGCTCCACTTCGGCTGTATCCGCGACAATTCCTCCGTCATGTACAAAAAACTGGGACCGGACAGCGGGTTCGACGCGATCGACGACACGCCCAACGCGCGCAAGCTCTCCGCGCTGCTCAACGCGCTCGAGCGGGACGGTTCCCTCCCGAATACGGTGCTGTATTCGCTCAACCCCGCCGACAACGCCGTCATCGCGGCGCTCGCCGGCTGCTTCCAGACGGACGGGCCATGCGCCTCGCGCGTGCAGATGGGCAGCGCGTGGTGGTTCAACGACCACAAGGCCGGCATGGAGAAGCACTTAACCGACCTTGCCAACCTCGGCGCGCTGGGGGCGTTTATCGGCATGCTGACGGACAGCCGCAGTTTCCTGAGCTACTCGCGCCACGAGTATTTCCGGCGCATACTATGCGATTTTCTCGGGAACCTGGTCGAGAACGGGGAGTACCCCAACCACATGGAGGCGCTGGGGACCATCGTGAGAAACATATGCTACGATAACGCCGTCCGGTTCTTCGGCTTTGCCGTCTGATATGGGTCGGAGGGGTTTTTTGTGGAGAGCGCCGCGGCTGTGGCGCGGTTGTCCAGGTACAGCATGATCGGCGGGCAAATCACCTGCATGGCACGTACTTTGATATTGGACGATTTCCTATATATAAATACGACAGTGATACAAATATGGCAGGCAAGTACGGGCCAGCATAATCGTCTATCATTGGCTATCAACAAGGAGGGGTCATCATGAATTTGCCGTTTCACATCGATCTGACCGGAAAAACCGCTGTTGTCACGGGCGCGGGCGGCGTGCTTTGCAGCAGCTTTGCGCGCGTGCTGGCCGAATGCGGCGCGAACGTGGCGCTGCTGGACATCAATGTTGAGGCCGCGGAGCAGGTCGCGGCGCAGATACGCGCGGAGGGCCGTTCCGCCATCGGCGTCGGCGCGAACGTGCTGGAGCTGGACAGCATGCTCGCCGCGAGAGCGAGGGTCCTTGCGGAGCTCGGGCCCTGCGACATCCTGATCAACGGCGCGGGCGGCAACAACCCCAAGGGGACTACCACGAAGGAATACCTGTTCCGGGAGGACCTGAATCCGCACGACGGTATCGTCACGTTCTTCGACCTGGACCCCAAGGGCGTCGAGTTTGTGTTCAACCTGAACTTTCTGGGCGCGCTGATCACCACGCAGGCGTTTGCAAGGGACATGATCGACCGCCCGGGCGCGAGCATCATCAACATCTCCTCGATGAGCGCCTTTTCCCCTTTGACCAAAACGCCCGCGTACAGCGGCGCCAAGGCGGCGGTGTCCAACTTTACGCAGTGGCTCGCCGTGCATCTTGCCAAGGTGGGCATCCGCGTCAACGCGATCGCGCCCGGCTTCTTCAAGACGCAGCAGAACCAGAACCTGCTTTTCAACGCGGACGGCAGCTATACCGAGCGCTCCGGCCGGATCATCAACATGACGCCGATGGGGCGCTTCGGCGAGCCGGAGGAGCTGTTCGGCACACTGCTGTGGCTTGTTTGCAAGGAGGCGTCCGGCTTTGTCAACGGCACGGTGATACCGGTCGACGGCGGGTTCTCGGCCTATTCGGGCGTATAGAGCCAATGTCGAATCGGCCGGTTCAACATGCCCGCGGCCGCAGTAAAACTCGGCGTTTCCGTGGCCGCACAACTCGGCGTTCCCGCAGCCGCAACAAATTCCGCCGGTCCCGCGGCGCATTGCCGCCGCCGACAAAAAAAGCCCCGCAAATCGGGGCTTTTTCTTGTCAATTCCATCCCAATCCAACGCTTTGGCGGCAATCCGTTTCCCGCCGCCGCGCCGTTTCTTACACGAGGTCTCTGTCGTCGAACTTGTCGCCGCACTCAGGGCAGAACTTCGGCGGATGGCTCTTGTCCTCGGGCTCCCAGCCGCACTTGTCGCACTTGTAGATCGGCGCGCCGGCGGGTTTTGCCGTACCGCAGTTTGCGCAGAACTTGCCCTTGTTCAGCGTGCCGCACTTGCATTGCCAGCCGTCGACGTCCGGCTTCTGCGCGCCGCAGCTTGAGCAGAACTTGCCCGTGTTGGCCTTCTCGCCGCAGGCACAGGTCCAGGCCGGCACCTTGACCGCGGCCTCGGACGCGGCGGCCTGGGGTTTCGTCATAGAGAAAAGCTGGTTCGCGTTCGCGCCGCCCGCGGCGTTGGCCATGTTCATGCCTGCAAACGCCATAAACGCGCCGCCGCCGCCCTCGTTCTTGGCGGCGTCCTGCATGGCCTGCGCCTGCGCGCTGGCGAGCACGGCGGCCGCCATGTTCGGGTCGCGCAGCGCCGCGGCCTGCTGGAGCTTCTTGATCATCTCCTCGTCGCTCTCGGACGCGGTGACGGACGAGACGCCGAACGACGCGACCGCGATGCCGCGCGCCTTGGACCATTTCTCGGTCAGAACCTCGTTGAGCGCGTCGGCGATCTCCTGCGTGTGCCCCGGCAGGGCGCTGTAGCGGATGCCGAGCGCGGAGATCTTCGCAAACGCGGGCTGCAGCGCGGTCATAAGCTCGGTCTTGAGCTGGGAGTCGATCTCCGCGCGGCCGTAGGACTCGGCCACGTTGCCGCAGACGTTGGCGTAGAACATCAGCGGGTCGACGAGCTTGTAGGAGTATTCGCCGTGGCAGCGGATCGCGATATCGACGTCGAGGCCGATGCGCTCGTCGACGACGCGGAACGGCACGGGGTTCGACGTGCCGTATTTGTTGCCGAGTATCTCCTTGGTGTTGAAGTAATACACGCGCTGGTCCTTGCCCGTGTCGCCGCCGAACGTGAAGCGCCGCGCGATGATCTTAAACGACTCGATCAGGCCCTTGCCGAAGCCGCCGTAGAGCATGGAGGGTTCGGTGGATTTGTCATAGATGTATTCGCCGGTCTGGGCGCAGAAGTCCACGACCCTGCCCTGCTCGACGATGGCCATGAACTGGCCGTCGTTGACGGTGATGACGGAGCCGTTCGAGATGATATTATCGCTGCCCTTTTTGTTGGAGCTTTGTGCGGATACGCGCTTCTGGCCTTTTATAGCCAGGATGTCCGCCGACAGGGCGTCGCAGTAGAAAAACTCTCTCCATTGATCGGCAAGCACCGTATTGAGGGAGCCTAAGGCCGCCTGAATCAAACCCATCGTTCTAACCTCCTTACATACTAAACTATATTATAACAATCGGCGCATCGTTTGTCGAGAAAAAAGGGGGGTTGGTCTTGGACACGTTGCGGTACGGCAGCAAGGGGCCCATGGTGGAGTACCTGCAGTTGGCGCTGACGCGCGCGGGCTACGATCCGGGCGGGATCGACGGCATATTCGGCACGCGCACGCTGGACGCGGTCGAGCGGTTCCAGCGCAACAACTCGCTCGCGGCGGACGGCGTCGTGGGCAGGCTGACGTGGGCGAAGCTGTTCCCATATCTTGCCGGATATACGATACACGTCGTGCGCGCGGGCGATACGCTGTGGTCGATCGCCAAGCGCTTCGGCACAAGCGTGGAGGCGATCCAGACGGCAAACCCGTCCGCCGACCCGGCGAACCTGGCCGTCGGTGCGGAGCTGACCATACCGCTGGCATTTGCCGTCGTGCCGGAGAACGTGCGCTATTCCTACGCGCTGACCTCGCTCGTGCTCGACGGCCTAGCCGCGCGCTACCCGTTCCTCTCCGTGGAGACGATCGGCTCGTCCGTGATGGGCAAGCGCATCGAGGCCGTTTCGATCGGCACGGGCGCGCAGCAGGTGTCGTACAACGCGTCGCACCACGCCAACGAGTGGATCACGACGCCGCTCGTGCTGAAATTCCTCGAGACCTACGCGTCCGCGTACGCCTCCGGCGGGCGGATATTCGACGTGCCCGCGCGCGAGGTGTATGAGAAGACGAAGCTCTACGTCGTGCCGCTCGTCAACCCGGACGGCGTGGATCTCGTGACCGGCGCGCTGCCCGAGAGCGACAGCTATTACCAGCGCGCCAAGGCGCTTTCGACCTACTATCCGTCGATCCCGTTCCCGGACGGCTGGAAAGCGAACATCGCGGGCACGGACCTGAATCTCGGGTACCCGGCGGAGTGGGAGAAGGCGCGGCAGATCAAGTACGCGCAGGGCTTTACGCGCCCCGGCCCGCGCGACTTCGTCGGCACGGCGCCGCTGGCGGAGCCGGAGAACCGCGCGATGGCCGCGTTTACGCAGAGCCACGATTTTCTTCTGATCATCGCGTACCACACGCAGGGCGAGGTGATCTACTGGAAGTTCCTCGACTTTGAGCCGCCGCGCAGCCGCGAGATCGCCGACGCGTTTGCGCAGGCGTCGGGCTACGCGGTCGAGGAGACGCCGTTTGCCAGCGGCTTTGCGGGCTATAAGGACTGGTTTATCCAGACCTACAACAGGCCCGGCTACACGATCGAGGTCGGGCGCGGGATCGCGCCGCTGCCGCTCGAGCAATTGCCCGGGATATACCGCGATAATGTGGGAATTATGACGCTGGGGATGGTGCTGGTTTAGGCAACTGTGGTATACTAACGCGTATGGAAACGACAGGAAAGCGTTCATTCGTTAAGGGCGCCGCCATACTCGGCGTCGCCGGGCTGATCTGCAAGGTGATCGGCGCACTGTTCCGCATCCCGCTGTACAACATGCTCGGCGACGGCATGAAGTACTACGAGGCGGTGTACCCTTGGTATTCCGCTTTGATCGTGATCAGCACGTCCGGCCTGCCGACCGCCATATCCAAGATGGTGGCGGAGCGCGTGACGCTCGGCGACCTGCCGGGGGCCAAGCGCGTGTTCCGCAAGGCGCAGTGGCTGCTGCTCATCATCGGCGTCGTTACGACCGCGCTGATGTATCTCTTTGCGGACCAGATCACGGCTTTGCAGAAGGTCGGGGAGGGCGCGGCGCTGTCGTACCGCGCGCTCGCGCCGGCGCTGCTTTTTGTGTCGCTGATGTGCGCGTACCGCGGGTATCTGCAGGGTATGCAGCGCATGACGGGCACGGCGGTGTCGCAGCTGATCGAGCAGGCGGGCAAGCTCGGCATCGGATTGTACCTCGCGGCCAGATTTTTGCCGCTGGGCCTTGAATACGCGGCCATGGGCGCGCTCATCGGCGTGACCGTGTCGGAGTTTTTGGCGCTCATCGCCGTGGCGCTGTTCTACGCCGCAAGGCGGAGCGAGTACATGCCGCGAACCGTATCCGCGCGCCCCGCCGAGTCCGGCATCATGCAGAAGCTTTTGTACATCGCCATCCCCGTCACGCTCGGCGCGTCGATCATGCCGCTGACGAATATCGTCGACTCGACGATGATCATGCGCATCCTGCTCAAGCTCGGCATGAGCATGGAGGCCGCGTCGATGCGCTACGTCGCGCTGCGCACGAATGTGTCCGCGATTGTGAATATGCCCGCCGTGCTGACCATGGCGCTGGCCATGAGCCTGGTTCCGGCGGTATCCGCCGCGCGCGCGCGCGGCGACGGCCGCGGCATACAGGATGTGTCGCGCATGGGCTTTAAGCTCGCGCTTGTGATCGGCCTGCCGTGCGGCATCGGCCTGTACGTGCTCGGCACGCAGGTGGTCGATTTTCTCTACGACATCAGCCCGGACCGCCTCCTCATCGCGGGCGCGCTGATGCGCACGATGGCGGTCGGCATCATATTCCTCTCGCTCGTGCAGACGCTCACCGGCATCATACAGGGATTGGGCAAGCCGCAGATCCCCGTGATCAACCTCGGCGTCGGCGCCGTCGTCAAGGTCGCGTCCATGCTGATTCTGATGCACAACCCCGAGATCGAGATCCAGGGCGCGGCGATCTCCACGGTGCTGTGCTACGCCGTGGCGGGTATCCTCGACGCGATCTACCTCATCCGCAAGACGAGATTGGCCGTCAACTGGCTCGACACGCTGGCCAAGCCGCTCGTCGCGGCGGTCGTGATGGGCGCGTCGGTGTTCTTTGCGTACGCGTTCTTCTCGGCCAGGATCTCCAGCACGAGCCTTTCTACGCTGCTGTCGATCGCGACGGGCGGCGTGATCTACTTTGCCATCGTCGTACTAAGCCGCATGTTTACCATGGAAGACCTTATGTTCGTGCCGGGCGGCAAGCGCCTCGCGCGGTTTATGTTCAGGAGCAGGTAGCCGTATGATCAACATCGTTTCGCTCGTCAGCCGCGCCACGGTCTCCGAGGGCGCGTGGTCGCGCATCGTAAGCGCCAAAAAGCTGTTTTTGCAGTCGGACAAGCACCCCTGCGCCGCGGCCGTGCTGGCGGCGGGGTACGCGTACACGCCGATGGACGACCTCTACGAATCGGCCGAGGACTTCGACGCGCTGCACAAAGCCGTCGCTGAGCGGCTCGTTTCTGCCGGGGACTGCACCTATGTCATGACCGGCTCGCTGTCCGCGCCGCAGCTTTTTGCCATCCAATCCGCGGCGTCGGCGCGCGGGGTCGAGGCAGCCGTGCTGCCCGGCGTCACGCTATCGCAGGCCGCGTTCCCGGAGAGGCCTGCCGGCCGCACAGTCAGCGCGCACGGCCTGCCGGAGCGGCTCGACGCGCACCTTTCCACGGCGGTCGAGGAGATCGACTCGCGGCTGGCCGCGGGCGAGGCCAAGCTCCTGCTGTCGGAATACTATCCGGACGAGTGGCCGGTGCGCCTTGCGCGCCTGCTGCCGGACGGCGCGTTTAGCCAAATCAGCATCCCGCTCTGCGAGCTGGACCGGCAGGCAAGCTACGACGCGTCCACCGTGGTATTCGCGCCCGCGGCCGGGCTGATGGACCTTATGCGCTGCGGCGTGGACGACCTGCTTGCCGTCATGAAGCGGCTGCGCGGCAGGGGCGGCTGTCCGTGGGACCGCGAGCAGACGCATAGCAGCCTCAAGATGCCGCTGCTCGAGGAGTGCTACGAGCTGCTCGACGCCATCGACGAGGGGAGCGACGCGCACATGGTCGAGGAGCTCGGCGACGTGCTGCTGCAGGTCGCGTTCCACGCCACGATCGCCGCCGAGCAGGGGCGCTTCACCGACCGCGACGTCGCGACCGGCATCGTCAAGAAGCTGATCTACCGCCATCCGCACATCTTCGGCACGGGGAAGGCCGACACGCCGGACGAGGTCATGACGAACTGGGACAAGCTCAAGAAGGCGGAGAAGCACCAGAGCACGCAGACCGAGGTGCTGCGCGCCGTGCCGCGCAACCTGCCCGCGCTCATCCGCAGCAAGAAGGTGCAGAAGAAGGCGGCGGACGTGGGCTTCGACTGGCCCTCCGCCGAGGCGGCGTTCTTCAAGATCCCCGAGGAGACGGAGGAGGTCCGCCGCGCGATGAATGGAGGCGGCGATGTGCCGGAGGAGATCGGGGATTTGCTGTTTGCCGTCGTCAACGTTGCAAGGCTGATGCACCTCGATCCCGAGCTGCTCCTTTTAAATGCGACGGACAAGTTCATCGAGCGCTTTTGCCTGATGGAGGCGCTGGCAGAAAACGACAAAAAACAGCTTTCGGATATGACGCTTGCCGAGATGGACGAGCTGTGGGAAAGGGCGAAAAACCCCCGTGTTTTGGGCAAAAGTTCACAAAATAATGCTTGCGTTTCCCAGGAAACGCTGATACAATAGTGCGCGTCCAAGTAAATCATTAACGGAGGATGAATCATGAACAAGACCGATATGATCGCAGCGGTTGCGACCAAGAGCGCGCTGTCGAAGAAGGATGCCGAGAAGGCTGTCAACGCGTTTGTCGAGAGCATTGAAGAGGCCCTTAAGGCGGACAATAAAGTTTCCATCGTTGGTTTCGGCACGTTTGAGGCCAAGTCGCGTCCGGCGCGCAAGGGCCACAACCCGTTGACCGGCAAGGAGATCGATATCCCGGCGTCGAAGGCCCCCGTGTTCAAGGCCGGCAAGGCGTTCAAGGACGCGCTCAATTAAAGCATCGTTCGCGTTCTTCCGGCGTCCGCTGATTTGGCGGGCGCTTTTTTCGTTTTGGCGCGGTGCCGAAAGCGCGTGCAATTTTTGTGAACTTGTCGGAACGGCTTGATTCCCGGCGGAATTTGTATGATAATAGACACATTATTTTGTACGACAGGAAGGGCGGGAATCAACATGCAGATGCTCGAGGAGCGGATTGCTCGGGAAGGCAGGGTATTGCCCGGGAACATCATCAAGATCGACGGGTTCCTCAACCACCGCGTGGACATGCGCCTGATGCGCGAGCTGGCCAGGGAGTTCGGCAGGCGGTTCGACCTGACGGGCCTGACCGCTGTGCTGACGGTCGAAGCGTCCGGCATCGCGCTCGGTGCCATGTGCGCCGACGAGTTCGGCGTGCCGCTGGTGTTTGCCAAGAAGGCCAAGTCGGACAATATCGAGGGCGGACTCTACCAGAGCGACATCTACTCCTATACCTATAAAAAGAAGGTCACGCTGCTCGTCTCGAGCCAGTGGCTCGGCAGCGGCGACAGGGTTTTGATCGTCGACGATTTCCTGGCCAACGGCGAGGCGCTGCGCGGCCTGGTCGAGATCGTGCAGAAGGCGGACGCGGAGCTGATCGGCATCGGTGTGGCGGTCGAGAAGGGCTTCCAGTCCGGCGGCGAGAAGCTGCGCGCGGCGGGCTACAAGCTCGAGTCGCTCGCGGTCATCGAGCAGGCGGACGAGAACGGCTTCGTGTTCCGGCGGGAGGGGCAGCATGCGTGAGCGCGTCGTCGTACTGGACTTCGGCGGCCAGTACAACCAACTCATCGCGCGGCGTGTGCGCGAGGCGGGCGTGTATTCGGAGCTGTTGCCGCACACGGCGTCCATCGAGCGCATCGCGGGCGATCGGCTCGACGGCATCATTCTGACCGGCGGCCCGGACAGCGTGTACGCCGAGGACGCCAAGAAATGCGACAACGCGATATTCCGCCTCGGCGTGCCGGTGCTCGGCATCTGCTACGGCATGCAGTATATCGCCCGTGTGTTCGGCGGTAAGATCGAGGCCTCGGCCGTGCGGGAGTACGGCAGGACGCCGGTCATATTAAGCAAGCACGCGCTTTTTTCCGGCATGGACGGCGGCGCGATCGTCTGGATGAACCACAATGATTCCGTTGTGGGCATGCCCGGCGGCTTTTTACCTATCGCCGTGACGGAGCACTGCCGCATAGCCGCGTTTGCGGAGGACGCGCAGCGCGTGTACGGCATCCAGTTCCATGCCGAGGTCGTGCACACGCAGAAGGGCGAAAAGATATTTCAGAACTTCCTTAAAAAGATCTGCCGCCTCAAGTGCGATTACCGCACGGAAAATTTGGCCGAGCAGCTCATCGGCGAGGTGCGCGAGAAAGTCGGGGAAGGGCGGGTGCTCGGCGCTTTGTCCGGCGGCGTGGACTCGTCGGTCGCGGCCGTGCTGGTCAACCGCGCGGTCGGCGAACGGCTGACCTGCATCTTCGTCGACCACGGCCTGCTGCGCGCGGGCGAGGCCGAGGAAGTGCTGCGCTTCTACCGCGACCAGATGAACCTCAACATCATCCCGGTCGACGCGTCCGAGCGGTTTTTGGAGAAGCTTTCGGGCGTGACCGATCCGGAGAAGAAGCGCAAGATCATCGGCCGCGAGTTCATCCGCGTGTTCGAGGAGGAGGCCAAGAAACTCGGCGGCGCGGACTATCTGCTGCAGGGGACGATCTATCCGGACGTGATCGAGAGCGGCACGGACAGCGCCGCGACGATCAAGAGCCACCACAACGTCGGCGGCCTGCCGGAGGACATCGGTTTTGTCGGCCTGGTCGAGCCGCTGCGCACATTGTTTAAGGACGAGGTGCGCGCGCTTGGCGAATACCTCGGCATCCCGCACGCGCTCGTGTGGCGCCAGCCGTTCCCGGGGCCCGGGCTCGCCATCCGCGTGATGGGGGAAATCACGAAGGACAAGCTGGACATTTTGCGGCACAGCGACCGGATCTTACGCGAGGAGATCGCCGCCGCGGGGCTTGCCGAAAAGGTCTGGCAGTATTTTACGGTCTTCACCGGTGTCCGCAGCGTCGGCGTAATGGGGGATTTGCGCACGTACGACTATGTGATCGGCGTGCGCGCGGTCACCTCGACGGACGCCATGACGGTCGAGTGGGCGGAGCTGCCGTACCCGGTGCTGCGCAGCATTTCGGAGCGCATCATCGGCGAGGTGCCGCACGTCAACCGCGTGGTCTACGACATCACCAGTAAGCCGCCGGGAACCGTGGAGTGGGAGTAACATTGGATAAAACGCGTTTTCCCTTGGCACAATGAATGAAGGAGGAGAAACGATGTCCTGTTATTATGTGATTGGTGTCCGCATGGACAATAGGGTCGGCAACGCCGTCAATTTTCAGGATACGCTGACCAAAAACGGCTGCATGATCCGGGCGCGCATCGGCCTGCACGAGGCGAGCGAGACCGTGTGCGCAAACGACGGGCTGATCATTTTGCAGCCCTGCGGCGAAAAGGACGAGGTTGAGCAGTTGGTCCGGGATCTGAACGCGCTTGAAGGTGTCACCGCGAAGCTCATCGACCTGAACTGAGCGGGAGAGGCCCGGCGCGGTCCGTAGAAGGAAAGTACGGGGCTAAGTGAAGAATGGCTGGTCGCGGCGGCGGGGGAGTGCTCCCGCCGCTTTTTATGGACCGGGGTTTTTGCAGGGGTTTCACCCCTGCTGCCCACAGTTCGCAATGGTCGCGCAAGCCTTGTTTGGCTTGCGCCCCCTTG
>CAZIRB010000013.1:19396-32846 GCA_964541695.1 uncultured Oscillospiraceae bacterium | reverse complement strand
TGCGGAATTGTGTAATGGTAGCACCTACGACTCTGACTCGTATTGTCTAGGTTCGAATCCTAGTTCCGCAGCCACGAAGATCCCGGAAACAACGTGTGTTTTCGGGGTTTTCTGTTTTTGGCCCGGCCGATAAGCCAAGAACGTTTGCGAAGACTCAATATTAAGCCGCCGGACCAGGGTGGCCAAAGAGAGCCGTGCAAGTGCCCCGTGAAAACTTGCCTTGCTTTTATTTCGGCTTGTTTTGCACCGAGCTTTTGTCGGCAGCCCATCCGCATGCGGGCAATGCCCTAAACGAGGGATACAGGTTTTGCAGACCTCTGACTCCCCCCGCGCGCAGCCCCCGTACGGCTGCGTCTTTCGACCGTTCGTTTTTCCATCAGTTCCCGCGCCTCCCGCCCCGTTCCTTGTGCCGCCCGACATTCTATGATATATTGGGTGTCGAGCCATGGGAAAGGGCGGGCGTTTTTGCCGAAAATCCGGAAACGGGAGCCAAGACTTCCGGTCTTTCGGCCATGGGCGGGGGATTGGGCGCAATGTTGAACGGTCGCATCGTCAAATGGATATTGGTTCTCGCGTGCATCCTCTCGCTGTGCGCGGCCTTTGTCGTCTCCGCTTCCGCGGAGCGGCGGACGGGCGTGCGGTTTGCGGACGCGGCAGAACTCGACGCGCTCCGCGCCGATCTAGCGCAGATGCAACCGCTGCCGCCGTCGCGGGGCCGGCTGCTGATCGAGGGGGAGAACGCGCCCTTCGACGCGGAAACGAACTGCTATTTTGTGCCGCAGTCGCCAAAAACGGACGCGCTCGATGGCGCTTTAAGCTGGTCGAACGGAAAGCAGACGGCCTATCTTATCATGGACCCCGCGTTCCCGGGCAAGGCAGCGGCTCTGGCGAACGGGGTAGCGTACCGGCTGCTGGTGCGCGGCGGCGCGGGCTATTATTTCGTGTCGGTCGTATTCACCGGCCTGCCCGCGGTCGTGATCGACTTCGAGTCCGACAGCTCCACATTCACCGCGGACACGGCGGCGATCGCCTCGGTCTGCGTGCTGGATCCGGACCGCGGCGGAGCGGGCGTGTACGGCGCCGACCGTGTGCAGGCCGAGCTGTCGCTGCGCGGCACGTCCAGCATCAACTATGAAAAAAAGTCCTACAACCTCACGATTTACGACGAGAAGGGCATGCGCAGCGGACTCCCGCTCCTCGGCATGCGCCGTGACGACCAATGGATATTGAAAAGCCTCCTGATGGACCCGCTGCGCACGCGCGAGTGCATCGCCTCGGGCATTTGGAACGCCATCAGCGCGGAGGATGAAAAAACCGATCCGCCGACCGCGGATTTTCGCTACGCCGAAGCCTTCGTCGACGACGCGTACGAGGGATTGTACGGGCTGATGACGAAGGTCGACCCGGCGGACTACGGTCTCGACGAACGGAGCGACATCCTGTTTCGCGCCAACTCGTTCGCGTTTTTGCAGTACGCGACGGCGGGGGCGCCGCTGCCGGATTTTTCGGAGGGCAGCGTCCGCTTTCCGAAGATTTGGCGCGAGGGCCTGTACGATCCGATCCTCTGGTATGTCGACGCGTTCTATCGGCGCAGCGCGTCACAGACCTACGCGGAGGCCGCGGAACATCTGAATCTGGATAACATTGTCGACTACACGCTGTTCTACATGCTCGTCTCCGCACGCGACAACGATTTTTCCAATTCGATCCTGCTGTTCCGCGGCGCGGAGGATAATTTCCGGCTGACGCTGATCCCGTGGGACATGGACATGACGTTCGGCAACAGTTGGGACACCGTATGGACCGGCTCGCCGCTGCCGCTCTCCGAGACGGAAACCGTGCTGCTGCCGCAGGAGACGCGCGTGCTGCTCGAGCTGGACGAGGTCGCGGCGCGCGATACATTGATCGGCCGCTGGCACGAACTGCGCGGGGGCGCGCTGTCCGACGAAGCGCTGTTGCAACGGGCGGACGCCGCGCTTTCCCTGCTCGAAACGAGCGGGGCGATCGCGCGCGAGCAGGCGCGGTGGACTAAGCCGCCGGTTCAGCGCGGCGGCGACTATATGCTCTCGTATCTAAGCGCACGCACGGCGTTTATGGACCGGTACTTTTCATAGGATAGCGCGGGATCGCGCTCTCCTCTTAAATTCGCGAACTCCTTATCGTGCGCCTGACCATTCAAGCCGGACGCCTTCGTATTCATGCGCATGAAGCGATCGGGATTGTGGCAAAAATATGACGCAATTATATATTTTGTGTTGACAAACGCCCGCCGATAGTGTATAAAGAAGGATACATTCATTGGGAAGAAGTGAGGGAAAGGGATGGAGAATCAACTTAAGAAAAAGTACGGCCTTGCCACCGCGATCGCCATGGTCGTCGGCATCGTCATCGGCTCCGGTATCTTTTTCAAGGCCGTCAAGGTGTTGAAGGTTACCAACGGCAACATGGGCCAGTCGCTCGCCGTCGTCGGCATCGTCGGCCTCGTGATGATCATCTGCTCGTACGTGTTTTCAATTCTCGCCAACCGCTACGAAAAGGTCAACGGAATCGTGGACTACGCCGAAGCGTCGCTCGGCCGCGGTTTTGGGTACTTTGTGGCCTGGTTTATGACCACGCTGTATTACCCGATTCTGACGAGCTGCCTCGTTTGGATCTCCTCGATGTATACCTGCTCGCTGTTCGGATTTGAGGTGAGCGGCGCGGAGCACATCGCCATCGGCGTGCTGTTTATGATCTGCATCTACGCCATGAACACGCTCTCCCCGAAGCTTGGCGGCAAGTTCCAGGTTTCTACGACCGTAATCAAGCTGATCCCGCTGTGCCTGATGGCGGTCGTCGGTCTCATCGTGGGCATGATCAACGGCCTGACGGTCGACGCGTTCGCCAAGACCTCTCAGCAGGTTGCCGACAGCGTCGGCGGCGGCGGAATGATGGGCGCGATCGTCGCGTTCGCGTTCTCGTACGAGGGCTGGATCATTGCGACCTCGATCAACGCCGAGTTGCACGACTCCAAGAAGAATCTGCCGCGCGCGCTGCTCATCGGCGCGGTCATCGTCATCGCCGTGTACATGCTCTACTTCATCGGCCTGACCGGCTCGATGAGCGTGCCGGACATGATGGCCGCGGGCGACAACCTGCCGGGCCAGGCGTTTACGTCGGTGTTCGGCTCGTTCGTGGGCAGCATCATCTACGTGTTCATCGTGATCTCGTGCCTGGGCACGGCCAACGGCCTGATGATGGGCTGCATCCGCGGCGCGTACTCGATTGCGGTGCGCGGCCAGGGCATCGCGCCCGAAACGCTTTCTCAGGTCGACCCGCGCACGGACTCCCCGACGAACTCCACCGTGGTCGGCCTGCTGTTGTGCACGCTGTGGTTCTTCTATTGGCAGATCTGTTTCTGGGAAGGCGCCGTGCTGGGCAAGCTGCCGATCCCTGCGCTGATCAACTGGGAGCCGGACGAGCTGCCGATCATCACTCTGTTTGGCTGCTACATCCCGATCTTCATCAGCATGATGATCAAGGAGCGCGACCTCAAGCCGTTCCAGCGCTTTGTGGCGCCCGCGGCCGCGATCGTCGCCTGCCTGTTCATGCTCTATTGCACGTATGTGGCCTACGGCATCCAGTGCCTGCATTACCTGATCGTGTTCGCGGTCATCATGCTGATCGGCGCCGCGTTCTACAGGAGGAAGAAAGCCGCGTAACGAAGCGCGTCAAAAGAGGGCCGTTCCGGCCCTCTTTTTTATCCGTTCAAATTATGCAGACCACCGCTAAGATTTCTTGAACACGCCGAAAAACTTGGCGAGCGGTTCGACGGACGCGTTGAGGTTGGAGATGGCCGTGTTGAGCGTCTCCACGTCGAACGCCGCGAACTGGTCCGCCGCCGCGTCCAGCTTGGCAATCGCGCTGTTGAGCGTTTCGATGTCGATGCCGTCGAGCGACGAAGCCGTCTCGCCGACGGAGGCGAACGCCGCGCTGCTGTCCTTGGCGAGCTTCTGCACGTCCGCGACCGTGCCGGCAAGGTCCGACTCCTTCAGCGTGGCCGCAATCCCGTTGACCTGCGAGAGCACTGTGCGGATCGGCGGCGCGAGCAGCACGACGGCGGCAAGCAGCGCGAGCGCGATGACGGCGACGCCGAAAAAGCTCATCTTCTGATACAGCAGCCGTTCCCGGTCGTGCGCGCTCTGTCGCATCAGCTCCGCGCGGATTTCGGCCAGCAGATTGTTGTTGTCCTGAATCTCGAGTCCTTCCATGCCCGAACGCTCCTTTTATCTTGTTTTTACCATCGTAACACAAATTGCCATTCTTCGACAAACCCATTATAATAAAAAGAAAACGAAAGGCAATCCTATGCTGTACGCGTATGAGTTTCCCTCGATCACGGGCCCGATCCGCATCACGGCGAACGACACGCATATCACGGGCATCATGTGGATCGAGCGCGAGAAGACCGCCGCGGACACGGAGCTGGCGTTTCAAAAAACGCCGCTGATCGCGCAGGCGGAGATCGAGCTGAACGAATACTTCGCCGGCAAGCGCACCGCGTTTTCCGTGCCGCTTTCGCCGCAGGGTACGCCGTTTCAAAAGCGCGTCTGGGATGCGCTGTGCGCCATCCCGTACGGCGAAACGCGCAGCTATGCCCAGATCGCGGCGGCGGTCGGCTCGCCCAAGGGCTTCCGCGCCGTCGGCGGCGCGAACCACCACAACCCGATCGTGATCATGATCCCGTGTCACCGCGTGATCGGCGCGGACGGCAGTCTGACAGGTTTTGGCGGCGGTCTCCCGGTCAAGGAGCTGCTGCTTCACCTCGAGCGCGAACACGCGGGGAAGGGCGCATAGATGCCGACGTTCCCGTATACGGACGCGGAGCTTCTCGCGCTGCGGGAAAAGGACGCGGTATTGGCCGATTATATTGGCCGCGTCGGCCGGGTGGAGCGCGAGATCGTGCCGGACCTGTTCGCCGGACTTGTAAGGAGCATCGTCGCGCAGCAGATCTCATCCGCGGCACTGAGGACCATCCTCATGCGGATGGAGGGGCTGCTGGGCGAGTTTACGCCCGGGCGCGTACTCGCGGCGGGGCCTGAGGCGATCCAGCGCTGCGGGTTGACGATGAAAAAGGCCGGGTACATCCATACCGCCGCGGAGCGCGTCGCCTGCGGTAGTCTGGACTTGAACGCGCTCAACAATCTGCCGGACGAGCAGGTGATCGCCTCGCTCGTCACGCTCCCCGGCATCGGCGAGTGGACGGCGGAGATGCTGCTGATATTCTCGCTCTGCCGCAGGGACGTGCTGAGCCGCAAGGACCTCGGGATCAATCGCGGCATCCGGCGGCTGTACGGCGTGGACGATGTGTCGAACGAGATGTTCGAAGCGTTGCGCACGCGGTATTCTCCGTACGCGTCGATCGCCTCGCTTTACCTCTGGGACGCGGCAAAACCGGTTTAGAGTAGATGGCGGGCGGCCAATTTCCTTGTGTTGGGGCTCGGTTGTGCAATGTCACGCGTCGCGAGTCGCAGGGCCGTGTTCTTATGTGTCGTCATCCTCGCGTCGGAGTACGGCGCAGCCTTCAAACGGTTCGTGCCTTTGCAGCCACGCGCCGCGGGCCGCACGTTCTCGTCCTCATATCGGAAAACAATGCGGTCTGCGACAGCTCGTGTTGACCCGCGCGCCGCGGGGTCGTGCACGTCGGCATCCTCACGCCGGAATACAGCGCAGCCTTCAAACGGTTCGTGTAGTCGCAGCCACACACCGAGGGCCGCACGTCAGCGCTCTCGCGTTGGAATTTATTGTAACCTTGATCTCCCTTAGTCACGCCGCCGCAGACGTGTGTCAGCCGCAGATCGAGCGGTAAAACTGCTTCAGCTCCGCCTTGACCGCTTCGGGTAGCTCCGCCTTGCGGACGCCCCGGATCGCACCCTCGAGCGCGTACAGCCGGTGGATGCAGGCGGACGGGTCGTTTATGCGGATTCGCAGCCACGCTTCGCGGCTGCCCAATTGCCTCAGTTGTTCCGCCGTTCCGACGCCCGCCTCGATCAGCTGTTCCTCCACAACCGGGCCGATGTTCGGCAGCTTGCTGAACTCTCCCATGGGCGGCTCCTTCCGGTCGTTTCAATCGACCACCTAAAATTCAATTCGGTGCTTTTGAAAAAATGCGCCTGCCGGTCTGCGCTTCCGCTTGCCGGAAGCGCTCTATTTGCGCGCGGGGAGGATCTCGAGCCAGTAGCCGTCGGGGTCCTCGATGAAGTAGATGCCCATCGACGGGTTCTCGTAGCAGATGCAGCCCATCTCCTCATGGAGCTTGTGCGCGGCCTCGAAGTCGTCGACCTGGAAGGCCAGGTGGAATTCGCATTCGCCCAGATCGTACTTCTGCGGGTGCCCGGCAAGGCGGGTCAGTTCCAGCTCGAATTCCGCCTCCTCGTTGCCGACGTACACGATCGTAAAATCGTCGCCCGTTATGCGCCGGCGCTCCGAAAGGCCGAGGGCCTTTTGATAAAAGGAAAGCGATGCGCTAAGGTCGCTGACGTTGTAGTTCTCGTGGATCATCTTAAATTTCATGCTTCCATACCTCCCGATAATTTTTCCGTATATTGCACAATGTCCCGGTACTGCGGGTACTCCGTCAAAAACCGCCCGATCACGTCGGGCTTCTTCCAATAATGCATCGGATATACGCGCTTTGCGTCGACCGTCGACAGGAAGTAGAGCAGCCCGGCCGCATAGTGCGCTTCCTGCCTTGGGTCCAGGGGAACAAAGGCGACGTCGATCCGCCGGCCCTTGAGCCTATCGATCTCGCGGCGATAGTTTTCGCGCATCTGCCGGTTGTCCTCGTCGGGCTCGCCCTCCCAGGTCCAATCGTTCAAATCCCCCGCATGGTAGACCGTGCCCGCGCCGGTCGTGAGCAAAAAAGCCGTGCCGCTATCGGTGGAGCGCAGCGTCTCCAGCCGTTCCCCGCGCGGCAGGTCGTACGTTTTGTCCGCGCAGGCCGTCAGCACATCCACGCCGTCGGGATATTTCCGTTCGGATATGTCCTCGGCAAGGACCGCAAAAACGCGCTTCATGCCCATCTCCCGCAGCAGGGGAAAGACATCGGGGTTATAGTGGTCGCGGTGGCCGTGGCTGCCGAACACGACGATGGGCTTGTCCGCGTCAAGTTTCGGCAGCTCGCCGCGGTAATAGTCGAACAGATAGCAGCTTTCGTCCGTTTCGACCAAAAATCCGCTGTGGAAGATGTACTGTACCCGCAGGTCCAACGTGTCGGTCATAGGCGCCTCCGATGAATTCGTCAATTTAGTATACCATCGATATTGTCCGGTCAACAGCACTTTTGCCGCGGAATCTGCGTTTTTGTCACGCGCGGCCCGGTCAAAAAAATTATCGCGCCCGGATTGCCCGGTTTCCTTGCGCGCCGCGGCGGAATCCTGTATATTGTTTTTAATAGGACACTTCCCACAAAAGGAGGAACGCCCTATCGAAAGGCTCAAAATCCCGAAAAGCAGACGCGTCGATCGCGCGCTCAAGAGCATATGCGACCATCCGCCGACCGGCGCGGTATCTTCCGCCGGTTATAGGAAACTCACGTCCGCGCGCGCAGTTCTTGCGCCCCAAACCTTTGCAAAAACACAGGCTGCCCGACATACACGCCAAATACCGAGACCCTCTGCGCCGAATACGGCGCGCGGGTTTGTATCCGCATAGAGTTCCAACCGGTTTCAGCGGTCCGTACCCGAACAACCGCAATTTACGCCGCGACGCGCGGCATATCCTTCTCGATGAACGGAAGAAAGGAAGAAAACACTATGAGCGGAACGGCCGGCAAACGGAAACGGAGCATACTGGCCCTTATCGCGGCGTCGGTCCTTTTACTGGCGGGCTGCGGCATCGACGCGTTTGCGGACGCGGCTAAATCCGCGCCGCCGGCCGTCGAGCAGCCGGCGCAAACGCCCGAGCCGGCCGCGACGCCGGAGCAGACCGCGGCGGAAGGGCCGCAGCAGAACGCCGACGCCGGCGCGCCGCTGGAGGTGTACCGGCCGATCATCGACGCGTATGTCCTTGCGCAATCGAGCGGGTTTACCAGCTTCGCCCCGATCCTCAATGACGCGTTTCTCGCCACCGCCAAGAGCCTGAGCCCCGACATGGGCGGCGTGGGCGTGGACATCGCCGGCCTGTCCCTGTGTTATGCGGCCCGGGACATCAACAAGGACCGGACACCCGAGCTGTTCATCATCGCCGTAGACTCGTACGGCGACTATATCTGGGGCGTATACACCATAGCCGATCATGCGCCGCGCTCGCTGTACCAAAAGGCCAACGCGCGCGACGAGCTCAGGCTTCATTATAATGAGGATGGCGAGAGCGTGCTCGTCCTGAGCTGGTCGCACATGGGTGAGGCGGTCGATATGTTTTACAGGCTGCCCGAGCAGGGGACAAATTTGGTCCTCGCGGAGGGGCTGTATACCGATTGGAACGCGGCCGCTCAAAACGAGGAATACGCGGGCCTCGAAAACGCCGAGATCATTCGATACGGCGAGCATTACAAGGGCGCGTCCAACCTGTACCCGACGCCCGACGCGCTGACCCCGATATCGATGGAAGAGTGGGAAACGATTTGGGCGGGCTTCTCCGCAACGGTCGACGAGTTCCCGGACATGCTTCCGCTGCCCAACTATCCGGCCGGTTTTTAAACGGCGTTTCGGTCTGATCGGACGGCGGTTACGGTTTTGAGGGAGGTGAGGACCATATGCGCCGGATTGCGCTGCCGGCCCTGTTGCTCATGGCGCTGTGTTTTTTGACGGCGTGTTTTCCGCCGCCCGATTTGCAGCCGGCCTTAGGCAACCCGACGCCGCAGCCGACGCCGGCTCCTTTGCCGGAGACAACGGCCGTTGAGGCGGGAGAAGAATCGCTTGCCTTTTACAACACCGTACGGGGTGACGAACACGCCAAAGCGGGCGAGTGGCAGGAGGCCGCCTACGCCTACCAGGCCGCGATTCGGTACGCCGTCGACGAGGGCCGCCCGCCGGAGGAGCTGACGCGGCTGTACCTAAGCCTGTCCCGCGCCTATGATCTTTCGGGAAAGCCGATGCGCTCGCTCGCCGTGCTTCTCGGCGCGAGGACGTACGGGGCCGAATCGGAGGAAGTCGACGATCTGATCGCGGGCTTAGTGAACGATATGCGGATAGGCGCGGGCGCGGGCACGGCCTACCGGGCCGCGCTGCAGGCGCTGATCGACCAACACGGCCGGTACGAAGCGCCGGAGGAGGAACTGGAGAACTATCCCGCCGGCGTGTTCTACGCGACTCTTATCGACTGCGACTTTGACGGCGCTTCCGAGCTGCTCTGCATGTACGGCGTGCCCACGGCGTATACCTATGCGTACGGCGGCGCCGTCTATGAGGATGTGCGCAACGTTCCGCATGTCGAGCTGTACACCTATCGGGACGCGTAGGCCGTCCGCGTGCTGCAGGAGCGGGTGGGCTATTACTTTGCCCAGAGCGACGAGGGCAAGGAGGTGCTCCTCTGCAGGACGGACGAGGGGCTGTGGCTCAATTTCTATTTGGACACGGAGGATTTCTGCAGCGCGTATTACACCGTCCGGGGCGGCAATCTCGTCTCGCACGTTCTGCGCGCGGTCCTTCCGCAGGGGGAATCCTTCGATATTACGGACAGCGTCTACGATGTCGCCCTGCGCTTTGAAGTCGACGGGCAGCAGGTAACCCGGGAAGTATTTGCGCAGGAGAACCGGCGCCTGCGCGAGCAGTTCTACGGCCCGGACGGCGAGGCATATGACACGATCTACATCCCTCCCGACGAATTCTGGACGCTGGGATACGCAAAACAAATCGAGGCGGTCCTGCTGACGCTCGGCGGTTAGCGCCGTGGTTTTTTTGCGACTTTCACACTTAGCTTAAACACCGGAGGCAAGCTTTCATGCAGCATCGCGCGTCCCTTGCGGTATACACGTTTTCACACTTCTGCGTGGATTTTGCGTGCTTCTTCATGCTGTTTTCCGGCTTTCGGAATAGTCTGCCGGAGGGCGGCGCAGCGTTTCAAACGGTCGCGCTGGGTTTTTTGCTGTATAACGTTCTCGCGTTCGGTCTGCAGCCGTTCGTGGGCTATTTGTGCGACGCGCAAAAACGCGTGCCCATCGCCGTGATCGGCTGCGCGCTGCTGGTTTTGGGGCTCACGCTGATTTCATTCCCCTGGACCTCGCTGATCCTGTGCGCGCTCGGAAACGCCTGTTTCCACGTCGGCGGCGGCATCGACAGCCTTGTCCACGCGGGCGGCAAAATGGCGCGCAGCGGCATATTCGTCTCATCGGGCGCGCTGGGCGTGACGCTGGGCATATTGGCGGGGCAAAGCGGAAGCGTGCCACTGCTTGCGCCGCTGGTGCTCCTTGCGCTGTGCGGCGTTCTCATACTCGTGTTGGATTGCAGCCGGAACGGCGAACGTCCGGCGGCGCGCTTTCCGATCGCCAACGCGGCGCTGCCGTTCTCCTGGGTGCTTGCGCTGTGCCTGGTCTCGATCGTGATCCGCGCCTATGTCGGCTCCTCCATCCCGATCGCCTGGAAAACCACCGCGCTTCTGACGCTGTTGCCCGGCGTGGGGGCCTGCGCAGGCAAGGCGGCGGGCGGATATCTTGCGGACCGGTTCGGCGCAAAGACGACGGCCGTCGTTACGCTGCTGCTGTCCGTGCCGCTCCTGTGCCTCGGGTACGGATACCCCGTGCTGTGCACGGCCGGGCTACTCCTTTTCAATGTAACCATGCCGATCACGCTCTGCGCCGTCGCCTCCGGCTTTCCGCATAATCCCGGGCTTGCCTTCGGCCTGACCACATTGGGCCTGCTGTGCGGCAGCGTGCCCACGTTCTTTTTCGCGCTCCCGATAGCCGCCACGCCGGCCGTTATGGCGCTGTGCATCACCCTCTCTGCGTTGTGCCTGTTTGTTGCGACAATCAATCAAGAAAGGAATTGAAACAATGGGTATCTGGACTTTTCATGCAGCGAACGCTCTGCCTGACCTCGCCCCCGTACCGGGAGTGGTCGCTTTGGCCTACGACATGCCCGTGGTGGTGATCGCCGTGGTGATCGCGCTCGTCGCGCTCGCCATCGTGCTGATCGTGCGGGCGCGCCGCAAAAACAAAGCAAAACAAGAAAACAAAAAATAGACGTGATTTACGGGCACCTTTTTGGCAATCTTGCGGCGACGCTGCTGATTGAGGGCGGTATCGTCGCGCTGTGGTTCCGCAGGCGCGATTACGTCTATTACAGCGCGCTGTGCAACCTTTTGACCAACCCCGCACTGAACCTGCTGCTTATGGGCATCGTCCGGTTTTTGGGCGATCGGTATTATGCGGCGGTGCTGACCGCGCTGGAAATCCTGGCCGTTCTGGCGGAGGCGTGGGTCATGCGGCTGCTCTGCGGATTCCGGCCGCCAAAGGCGCTGCTCGTATCGGGCGTTATGAACGCGGGCTCGTTGCTGACGGGGCTGCTGATCCACGGCCAACTGTTGGCATAAGCAATGCGCGTCCGACGGCTTATAGCAGAATAACTTTAAAAACCGCGCAGCGCCGACCCCGACCCGCAGCGCCGCTGCACCAGCGTTCTTTCCACGGCAAGCCGCCGTCCAACCCGCAATGAGAAAGAGGGCAAAAATGGTCAAACGGAAAATCCGCGTACTATGTTTTGCGCTGGCCGCCGCGCTGCTGCTTTGCGGCTGCGGCCCGGCCCTGCCGGCCGACAACCCGCCGGTAGGGGACAGGGAGCCGTCTCCGCCCGCGCCGACCGCCGTTTTAGCGGCCGACCCGACGCCCGCACTCACACCGGCCCCGGACGCGTTTACGGCGGAACCGCTGGAGGGCGACACATCCTACACGTTCCATGAGACGACATACTTCATCACAGCCGAGTGCTGCGCGGAGGATGATTGGCCCACCACGCGACTGCTCGCGGAAGAAAACAACGGCCGGGAGTCCGCGGCCGCCTATGACGGGTATTTCGTGTCCGCCTATTACTGTGAAACTGGGCGCGGAGCGTGCATACTGCTCACCACGGACATCGGCGTGTCCGAGAGCGTGACGACCTACGTTCTGGACGCAAGCTCCCTGACCGAAACGGACAGCGTAGGCGGCTCCGTAAAAAGCATCACCGACGGGGCGATCAACGTCTCCTGCCATGTGGACATGCTGGGGACATATTCCGCGACGCGCGAATATACATTAAACGAAGATTTTACGCTGGAACTCGCCGGGGACGGGCTGTACGACATTACAGAGAACGATTTCTTCCTTGAGACCACGCAAAAGCTGCCGGTGCAGATGCTTGAGAACGGACAGTACAAGGACGGGACGCTGGCCACCGGGGCGGAGCTGTGCGTGACGGCGACGGACGCAGAATCGGTCGTGCACTTTAAAACGCGGGACGGCCGCGCGGGTAGGCTTTCGGTCACCGTTGAGAATTGGGAGATTCTGATCGACGGCAAGCTCGCGGAAGAATGGTTCGTGGAGCTGCCTTACGCGGGGTGAGGGTTAACAGCGTCATTCGGTTGCCGCGACCAGCCTGACCGCCGCTTTCCCCAAAGAGGGCAGGGAGGAGAATGCTTATGAGAAAACGCATTGCGGTGCTGTGCCTTGTATTGGCGGCGACCCTGCTTGCCGGTTGCGCGGAGGTCCGCGTCGCAGGCCCGGCGGAACCGACGGAACCGCCGCCCTTGGAAACGCCCGCGGCCACGGCGGAGACGACGCCTTTAGAAACTCCCGCGGCGTCCACCCCCGAACCGGCTGGGCCCGCAATCACGTCCCTGTCGGTCGGCGACACCTACACGGGTTCTGGCGGCGCAACCCTGACCATTTCTGAGAAGGTGGGCACACCCGACATGGGGGACAGCGAGATCACGCTTACGGCGCTGAGCGGCGGCCGGGAAACGGCCATAAAGGCCGAGGGATTCTTTAAATCCGCATATTATATCGAGAATCCGGGCGGCGCATGCGTCGTGCTCAGCGTGGACGAGAGCGGCACGGAGCTGTATCGAACATATGTGTACGCGCTTGCCGACGGCTCCCTCGCGCAGACCAGCAAGGCGAACGGGTATGTGACGCACATTGCGGGCGGTTCCGGCGATCTGACCGCTTTCGCGACGATCTGCAAATGGATCGACATCCTCGGCTCCTACCGCGCCTGCCGCGAGTATGCGCTGAACGCGGAGTATGTCCTCGAGCCCGCAGGCGACGGCCTGTGGCAGGTGCTGGAGGACGATGTCTATCAGGAAAACATAGCGTATTACACGCTTGCGACGACCCGGAAGATTCCGGTGCAGGTGCTGGAGAACGGCCAGTACAGGGATGCGACGCTCGGACCAGATCAGAGTATCCGCGTGACGGCCTGGGATGAGGAAAGCACGGTGTATTACCTTAACGCGTCCGACGGCTCCGCCGGCCGGCTCTTTGTCGTCCTCGATAAAG
>CAZIRB010000013.1:9742-19296 GCA_964541695.1 uncultured Oscillospiraceae bacterium | reverse complement strand
TACCTTAACGCGTCCGACGGCTCCGCCGGCCGGCTCTTTGTCGTCCTCGATAAAGTTAACGAAGAATGGGGCAGAGCGTATCTGATCGACGGCGTGCCGGAGTTCGACTGCTTTGAGAAGCTGCCTTATGCGGGGTAAAGCGGGATAAAACAAAGATTGCCGTCCCGCGGAAGGCGCCGGTTTTTACTTGTCGCGGGGGTTACGGCCTCCGCTTTATTTTGTCTCCATAAGCGGCTGGAAAGCGTTTCGACGCATCATTTCGCTCTGTTTTTTCCGTGAGCCCGCACATTTTGCGCTCCCCTGCACGGAAGCATGGGTCAATCCCTTCCACCCAACCGTGCCTGTTACTTCCCGGCCGACGAACCAGACACCTCAGCCTCGCCAACCGGCAGCCGTACGGTGAAGACACTGCCGCTTCCGAGCTTGCTTTCCGCTCGTATGCTCCCGCCGTGCGCCGCCGTGATGGCGGAGGCGATCGTGAGCCCGATGCCGGAGCCGCCGGTCTCCCGGCTGCGCGACGTGTCCGCGCGGTAGAAACGCTCGAAGATATACGGCAGGTCCTCCGGCGGGATCCCAACGCCGGTGTCGCGCACGGTCAGAACCGCCTCTCCGGACTCCCGCCCGGTCTCGATCAAGACGCGGCCGCCTGCCGGCGTGAACTTGAGCGCGTTCCCAAGCAGGTTGACGAGGATTTGGCCGACCTTATCGCGGTCGGCAACGAGCCAAACCTCCGCGCCGCCAAGCGTAAGCCCGACGCCCTTTCGAATAAACGCAGCCTCAAAGCCGGCCGTGACGCGCTTTGCCAGCGCGCCGAGCTCGAAGCGTTCGCGGTTCAATACGAGGCGCTCGCCGTCATAGCGCGAGAGCGTGCCGAGCTCGTCCACAAGTTTTGCAAGGCGCAGCACCTCCTCGCGGCAGCTCGTCAGGCGGGCTTCGCTCGGCTCCCAGATGCCGTCGAGCATGGCCTCGAGCGAGCTTTGCAGCGTGGTGAGCGGCGTGCGCAGCTCATGCGACACGTCCGCGGTGAGCCGCTTACGCAGCCGCTCCTGTTCGCCGAGCGACGCGGCCAGGCGGTTGACCGAGCCCGTGAGCGCGACGATCTCCCGGGTATTGGACGAGCTGGAAATGCGCGCGCCGTAGTCGCCCGAGGCGATCCTGCCCGCCGCGTCGATCGCGTCCGCGAGCGGTCCGGAAAAATGCTTCGCAAGGTACGCGCCGAGCAGCACGCACGCTGCAAGCGAAATCGCCGCCGCAATCAGCAGCAGGCGGTTGAGGTTCGTCAAAAACTGCAGGTCCGCGTCGCTGTAAAAATACGGGCCGTAGTAGCCGATATAGACGGTCCCCGCCGGCCGGCCGCCGGAAAGCACAGGATGCTCGGTTTCGGTATAGCCGCCCTGGAAGTTCGCGTCGTAGGACTGCATATTCTCAGCCATGCTCTCGAGGATGCGCATGCACATGCCGTTGTTGTGCTCCTGCGCGTCCCAGACGGCCGCGCCCGTTTCGTCCGTCACGCGCAGGATGAGCCCCTCGGTCAAAAGCCGCATGCCCGCTTCCTCGAGGGCAAGCACGTCCCAGTCCCCCGCAGCGGGCGAGTAGAGCGCGGAAATGTCGGCGACCGCGCCGTCGACGGCTTGATTGAGCTTCCTGATCGTATAGCGCTCGAACTGCCTGCCCAGTATGAAGTTGGCGAACAGCCCGATGAGCGCGAGCGTGAACAGCGCGATCATCAGGAACGCCAAGGTCAGCTTGGTTTTCAGGCTTACGGGCTTCATGCGCGTTCTCCATGGAAGCGATAGCCGATGCCGTGCACGGTTTGGATGTAGCGCGGGCGTTTCGCGTCCGGTTCAATTTTCTGGCGCAGGTTTTTCATGTGCGTATCGATCACGCGGTCGTACCCCACAAAATCGTCCGGTAGCGCAAGGCGGATCAGCTCGTCGCGCGTGTAGGTCCTGCCCGGGCGACCGGCCAGCGTCACGAGCAACCGGTATTCGCTCGGCGTCAGGGAAACAGGCAACTGGTCGCGGTAGACAGTCCGGTCCGCCGTGTCGATGACGAGCGCGCCGCCGTCGAAGCGCAGCTCGTCCGCGGACAAAGCGCTCCTGCCGATAGCCCGGCGCAGAACGGCGTTGACGCGCGCGACCACCTGCCGCGGGCTGAACGGCTTGACGATATAATCGTCCGCGCCGATGCCGAGCCCGTTCAAAATCGACTCCTCGGCGGCCTTTGCGGTCAGCATGATGATCGGCGTGTCGCTTTGCTTCCGGATGCTGCGGCAGACTTCCTCGCCCGAGAGCCCCGGCAGCATGAGGTCGAGCAACACGAGCGCGGGGGAGAGCTCCTCACAGAGCCGGAGCGCCTCGGGCCCGTCGCAGGCGCACGCGACCCGAAACCCGTCCCGCTCCAGGTAGGATTTGAGCACCTCCGCGATTTTTGCCTCGTCCTCGACGACGAGCACCGTACCCTTTTGCTGCGTTGCGGCGTCCATCTGCGCTCCGTTTCACCTAATCTTCCCAACAATAGCATTATCTTACGTCAAACGCCCGCGCGCAATCAACCGTTCCCGAGCGAGTAGGGCTTGAGCAGCACGTCGAAATCCTTGCCCGCGTCGTCCTGCATGGTCATAAGCACCCAGCCGGATACGTTCGCCGTGTCCACGCCGAACGCGGTCAGCGCGGCCGCGTCGAGCACGAACACGATGTCCTTATCGTTCGTTTTGTAGTCCTGTGCCCACTCGAACTTGCCGCCGCCGAGCGAAATGCCGAAATGGCCGAGCGCGGCGTGGTAGCCGAGCGACATGGGCGCAAAACCGGCCGCTGCGGCGATCGCATCGGAAACGGCGGCGTGCTTACCCGCGCTGTCGCCGAAGTCGGCGGCAAGATAGAACCTCTCTCCGTCCGCACGGAAACCGCCCGACAGCTTCGACTCGTCCAGGCCCGCGTCGAGGAACGGCTGCAGCGGTGTTTCGATCAGCGCATCCTCCGCGCCGCTTGCGGCAAAGTCGCGGCTAATCAGCAGCGCGGTCTCGCCGTCCGCGCTGACGCGCGCGTAGCGGCCGGAATCGTCCTCGCCAAGCAGCGCCGGGTAGGCGGCAAGCAGCTCGTCGAGCGACGTCCGGCTGTGGGCGAGCACGACGTCCAGCGCGGCACAGCCGGTCAGCAAAAGCGCAGCGGAGAGCATTAGAGCGAGAAAGATCGCAAACTTCTTCGTATTCATAAACAACAACTCCTTACGGGTCAATCCTTGAATCGGAAGCGCTTTAAACGCAGGGCGTTCGACACAACGGAGACGGAGCTGAGCGCCATCGCCGCGCCCGCGAACACCGGCGTAAGCAGCGGGCCGCCGAACGCGTAGAACAGCCCCGCCGCAAACGGGATGCCGACCGTGTTGTACGCAAACGCCCAGAAGAGGTTCTGGCGGATGTTGCGTATGGTCGCGCGGGAGAGCGCAACCGCCGCGCCGACGGCGGAGAGGTCGCCGCGCATGAGCACCACGTCCGCGGATTCGACCGCAACGTCCGTGCCGGTGCCGATGGCCATGCCGACGTCCGCCTGCACGAGCGCGGGCGCGTCGTTGATGCCGTCGCCGACCATGGCGACGCGCCTGCCGAGCTTCTGCAGCTTCTGCACCTCGGCGGCCTTGCCGTCCGGCAGCACCTCCGAGAGCACGTGCTCGATGCCGACGCGGCCGGCCACCGCCGCCGCGGTGCGCGCGTTGTCGCCCGTGAGCATGTATACGTCGAGCCCGATGGCTCTGAGTCGCTCGACGGCGTGGCGGCTCGTGGGCTTGACCGCGTCCGCCGCCGCCATGAGCGCGGCAAGCGCGCCGTCTACGGCGATATACATGAGCGTACGGCCCGCGTCGGACAGCGATTTGGCGTCCTCCGCCGAACCGGCGATATCCACACCCTTCTCCAGCATGAGCGCCGCGTTGCCGGCGAGTATCTGCCTGCCGGATACGCTCGCCTCGATGCCGCGCCCGGCGATCGCGCGGAACTGTTCCGGCTGGGCCAGCGCGAGCGCGCGGCTCTCAGCCGCCTCGACGATGGCGCGGGCGATTGGATGCTCGGAACCGCGCTCGGCGGAAGCCGCCAGCGCGAGCACATCCGCTTCCGCACCCTGCGCGCAGAGCACGATGTCCGTCAGCTCCGGCTTGCCCTGCGTGATCGTGCCCGTCTTATCGAGCACGACGGTATCGATGCTGTGGGTCGTTTCGAGCGCCTCGCCGCCCTTGATGAGCACGCCGAGCTCCGCGCCCTTACCGGTGCCGACCATGATGGCGGTGGGTGTCGCGAGCCCGAGCGCGCACGGGCAGGCGATCACGAGCACCGTGACGAATATGTTGAGCACGAAGTTGAAGTCCTTGCCCGCGATCGCCCAGGCGGCGGCGGAGAGAACGGCGATTCCCAGCACGGCGGGCACGAAATAGCCGGAGATCACGTCCGCGAGCTTGGCGATAGGGGCTTTGCGGCCCTGCGCCTCCTCGACGAGCTGTATGATCTTCGACAGCGCGGTGTCCTCGCCGACCTTCGTGACCGTAAAGCGCAGCAGCCCCTCGCCGTTGATGCTGCCGCCGGTGACGGGGGATCCGGGCTGCTTTTCGACGGGCAGGCTCTCGCCGGTGAGCATGGACTCGTCCACGCTCGACGCGCCCTCCGCGACCACGCCGTCCACGGGGATCGCCGAGCCAGGCCGCACGAGCACGACGTCGCCGACCGCGACCTCGTCGAGCGCGACCTCGAGCTCCGCGCCGTCCTTGACGATCGTCGCGGTCTTGGGCCTGAGGTTCATGAGCTTTTTGATCGCCTCGGAGGTCTTGCTCTTGCTGACCGCCTCGAGGTATTTGCCGAGCATGACGAGCGCGATTACCACGGCGGCGGACTCGAAATAAAGGTTTTGCGCAAAGCCGAAATCGCCGCGCGCGATCAGCACGGTCGCGTATACGCCGTACAGAAACGCGCTGCCCGTCCCGATGGCCACGAGCGTGTCCATGTTCGGCGCGCCCTTAAAAAGCGTACGAAATCCGACGCGGAAGAACCGCCCGCCCGCCGCGAGCACCGGCAGCGTCAGGGCAAGCTGCACGAGCGCGAACACGAGCGGATAGCGGTGCGGATTGATAAAATTCGGCAGCGGAACGCCGAGAGAAGGGAACATATGCGCCATGGCGATGTACAGAATCGGCGCGGCGAACGCGATCGCGGCCACGAGCCGGAACCGCATCCAGCGCAGCTTCTTTTCGCGCTGCTCGCGCTCGACGTCGCGTGTCTCCTTGCCGGCAAGGTCGACCGGCGTGTAGCCTGCCTTCGTAATCGCCGCGCGGATCTGCGGGAGCTTGACGAGCGCCGGATCGTAGGTGAACGCGGCGCGGTTCGTCGCGAGGTTGACGGAAACGTCCGAAACGCCCGGCAGCCTTTTGATCGTACGCTCGACCGCCGCCGAGCAGGAGGCGCAGGTCATGCCCTCCACGCCGAGTTCCATGCGTCTGCCTGCGGGCGGAGCAACGAGGCCGTAGCCCGCGTGTTCCACCGCCTTTTGGAGCGCGTCAAACGAGACCTGCGTTTCGTCGTAGCGGACGGTGAGCTTTTCGGCCGCGAGATTGACCTCGGCCGACTCCACGCCGGGTACCTTGGATACCGCGCGCTGCACATGCGCGGCGCAGGCCGAGCAGCTCATGCCGGTGACCGGGTAAGTGGATTCCTTCATATTGTATCTCCTTCCTGCGCGCCCTGCATAATTTCGAAGAAAGGAAGGGGCCGCGCGGGCATAATGATGGGTTTGCCGCGGCTACGCAAGCGCGGCCGTACGTGAACATCGCAACGCGCACTTGTTCAGCCTTTTTCCGCCGCGCCGAATATGCGCGGCAGCTTACGCAGCGCCCGACGGGTCCAGGCGGTCCACAACCAGTATACGCCCTTGTAGCATTCCCATCCAGCATGTATAGCTGATCAGGCCGGATTGATCGGGCGTAAACGAGATTACGTTGTCGCCGGGCTCGAGCGCCTGTTCGACGCCGTAGGCGGGGAAGACCAAAGATTGATTGCAGCCGGTGATCGCACTTTCGTCCGCCGAGATCGTAAACTCGACGGGAACATCCTTCTGCACGATGATGTACGGATACCGGCCGGGGCTTAGCTCAGCCTCGACCTTCTGCACGCCGTCGTCTACCTTGGCGGCGACGTACCCGCGGTCGAGCGCCTTCCGGATCAGCGCAACGGATTCGTCTTCCGCGGACGCGTCCTGCTTCGCGTTCGTCCCCGCGGAGGCAGCGGACGGCGTTTTTGCGGGCGCGGCGCCCAATAAGCTTGCCGCGTTTGCCGCCATGATCACGGCAAAGCAGAGGATGAGCACCGCGCTGATGCGCGCGATCGTATGCGCTGACTTGGCCTTGAGCGAGGAGAAGAGTACGCCCGCGCCAAGCATGAGCGGCACGGTACCGAGCGAGAAGAGCAGCATCGCAAGCGCGCCGGTGAGCGCGGAACCGCTCGCGAGCGCGTATAGCTGCATGGCCTGCAGCGGCCCGCAGGGCATGAGCCCGTTGAGCAGGCCGACGATGAACGGCCCCTCCCCGGTTTTCGCCCGATCCGCTTTTTTGGCTAGGGCCGCGGGCAGGCGGGGCACGAGCCACCAGGGCAGCCAGCCGAGCATGGAGAGCCCCATGAGCAGCATGCCTGCCGCCGCGATGACGAGGATGACGGCCTTGACGGTTTGGCTGAGAAACAGCATCGAACCGAGCCCGCCGACGATCGCGCCGATTGCGGTATAGGAGATCACGCGGCCGAGGTTGTACAACAGCGGGCTTTTGATCCCGCCCGATTTGCCTCCGCCCGCGCCGACGCTCTGGGACAGGTTGATGCCGCCGCACATGGCGACGCAGTGCACGCTCGTGAGCAGCCCCGTAATAAGCAGCGCCGCGAGCGAAACGGTGCTGTCGATTTTCGGGATATAGCTGATAAAATCGAACCCGACTGTGTGGCGCAAAATGAAATACAACGCCGAGACGATCAACACGACCGGAGCCACCTTTCCAAGCGGCTGACGCTCGCGCGCCGCGCCGGGCACGCGGTAGCCTGCCGCTTCGATGGCGGCCTTGACGGCGGCTTCGTCCGTCCGTTCCGGATCGAAGGACACAACGGCGCATCGCCGCGCAAACGACGCATGGACGCCCGAAACGCCCTGTAAACGTTTCGCCGCGTCCAATACGCGCTTTTCGCAGTTTGCGCACGTCATACCCCAAATGGGGAACACAATCTGTTTTGTCATGCTTTTTCAACATCCTTCCGGCATACCTGATATTCCGATCCGCCGTATATCAGAAGAATACCGTCTCGATGTGAAGATTTGATGTAGATACGGACCGCGCGACGGGACGCGGCCTAAAAGCCGTCGAATCCCTTTTTTATCATAACAACGGATTTCAAAATGTGCAATTCGAAGCAAACGATAAAATCGACCTGCGCGGCGGCTGCCATGCAGGTCGGCTTTGCTTTATCCTGGTTTCGTTGCATCGGCTTTCCGTTCTGCTATCGGCCCGCCTCCAGCATCTTTCGCAGCCTGCCCGCCAAGGTCCGGATGACCGAGCCGGAGATGCTGCTGTTGCGCTCCAAGAGCCTCTCAAAATCGTCGCCCTCAATCATCAAAAAGCTCGTTTCAACCAGCGTCTTAATCGTCGCCGATCGCCGCTGCTTCTCGATGATCGCCATCTCGCCGAACAGGCCGCCGGCCCCGATCTCGTTGATCTGCTTCTCGCCCTTGTATACGCCCACCTTGCCGCTGATGACGACATACAGGCTCGTGCCCTCCTCGCCCTCGGCGATGACCGTTTCACCCGCGGGGATTTTTTTGTAGACCGCGATCTTCTGGATCTGCTGCAGCGTAAACACATCCAGCTCGCTGAACATCGGGATGGATTTCAACGTGATCAGCTTCTCAATATTGTCCGTCAGGTTCGTTTCCATGGCCTCGCCTCCCGAATATCTGTATATGGACTCCAGCAGAGCGTTGTTTTCGCTGACCCTTAGCACGGCATAATCCGGATCGCCCGCCGTGCCCTCCGGCGTTAGCAGCTCAAGCAGCGCGGCCCGGGTCTGCGCGGACAAATCCGCGAGCAGCCGCTCCGTCTCGCCGTCCGCCAGCGCCTGCGCCAGCGCGTCGAATGTGTCCTCGGTCCGTTTTCCCGCCTCGACCAGCAGCAGGTAATCGAGCGCGACCGCGATCAGCGTCCGCTTTAGACTGTCGATCTCGTCCAGCAGAAGCCGCCCCGCAGAAAGCCCCGCCGCGCGAATCCTGGCCTCCTCCGCGCGCAGGCGAAGCAGGTACTCGATCAACTGGCCCGCCTTGGCGCGATACGCGCCCACGCTGTTTTGCTCGAGGCGGCAGGCGGCGCAGAGCACCAGCGCCATCGGGACTGGGTACTCGCTGCTGCCGAACGATTTGACGATGCTCACCGGCTCGTAGTACCGGCAGACCTTTTTCAGGAACGCGTAGCCGTAATAGCGGCTCAGGTCGTTTTTAATGTAGTTCAGGCCGTCGTCGTACTCCGCGCATAGCTCGATCATCTCCTCGAGCTCCGCCGGGTTCAACACCGTGTTTTTTATCACCGCGGCCAAATACTTTCGGTTTGCGGCGTCCTCCCGGCCGATGAAGCCGGCCATGATCTCGCAGGCGAAAAGCCTGTCCTCCTTGCGGTCGGAGCCCAAAAGGCCGTCCAGAATCTTTACGTACCCCTCGTGCCTGTCCATAAACACGTAGTCGAACATCCGCCCGGCTTCCTCCGTCTGCGCGTAGCGGCGCAGCGAGCCCGACCGATCGCGCAGCGCGTCCAACGCGCCGTGGTCCGCAATGTCGGCGTAATTGAGGAATAGCATCCGGATCAAATACTCCGCAAGCGACGCTTCGCAGCGCTCGACCACGTAGGGCAGCAGCTCGTAGGGCAGGCTCCAGCCGAATATCTGATCGACGACGGCAAACTGCACCTCCAGCGGCCCGGAATCGAACGCCGTCTTGACCAGGTCGAGCTTCGCGTCGAACTCGACGCCCCGCATCATGTCCAAAAGCAGCAACTTGGCGACGGACGTCCCCTCGCGCATCTGCCGGCCGATGTACGGCAGCAATTGCTGGATGCCCTCGGATCCCAGCGCCGTCTTTAAGCTGTCCTTCATCGACGAATCGTCCAGCGTGATCTGCAGGAGCCGGAAATTCCGCTGCTTGCGTACGCAAAGCAGTTGCAGCGCGGCCGCGGCCGCCGCCAGGACCGCGTAGGCCCAATATGCCGCGCCCGGAACGCGCGCAAAAGTTTCCCGCGGGAAAAGGAGGGCGAACAGCCCGATTACCGCAAGAAACAGCAGCGTTCCGAGCCCGGTGTTTTTGTACATGATCTCCGGCGACGTCAGCGCCAGCTGAAGCGCTGCCTGCGCGGCAAACAGTGAAAAGAGCAGGTTAAAAAGCCACATTGCGGCAAGCGGCGCGCCCGCGCGCGGGAAAAGCGGCGCCGAAAGCGAACAAACGAGCGCCGCGGCAAGGACCAGGAGCGCCTTTTTCCGAAACACGGAGAAAATGTTC
>CAZIRB010000013.1:3074-9642 GCA_964541695.1 uncultured Oscillospiraceae bacterium | reverse complement strand
GAGCGCCGCGGCAAGGACCAGGAGCGCCTTTTTCCGAAACACGGAGAAAATGTTCCATACCTGATATGCCGCAAGCGCAAGCAAGCACACCGGCAGGAGCGACCGCAGGACGACCCATACTATGCCCGCCTGCGCGCCCGCTTGCAGCGACAGGAGCGCTTTTAGGCTCTCGGAGAGCAGTACACCCGCGGGGCCGCAGACCCAGCCGAACAGCGCCGCCGCTGCCGGAAGCAGCAGCGCATACAAAGCCCGGGGCAGTTTATCCCCGGCAATGCCAATGCCTTTTTTATTCTTCTGAATCGCGCATCATCCTTTCGTAGGTCCGCGTGGCGCTAGACGAGCTGACGCCTGGCCAGCTCCTGAAACGGGCCGGGGCGGGCGATCAAGTCCTGATACGTGCCGTCCTGCACGATCCGGCCCTTGTCGAACACCACGATCCTGTCAGCGTTTATAATCGTGCTGAGCCTGTGCGCAATCACGACTCGCGTGATGTGCAGCCGGTTCAGGCTTTCCGTCACGGCCGCCTGCGTGCTGTTGTCCAAGGCGCTTGTCGCCTCGTCAAGGAACATCATGCAGGGCTTGCGCACCAGCGCGCGCGCCAGCAGAATCCGCTGCCGCTGCCCACCGGAGAGCGTCCTGCCGCCCTCGCTCAAAAACGTATGCATGCCCATCGGCATCTCCTCGATATCCCGGTCCAGGCTGACGAGCCTCGCGGCCGCCCAGGCGTCCTCGATGGACAGGTTGGCGGCGCCGATGATGTTCTTGTAGATATCCTCGGACATGATCTGCGCGTTCTGGATCACGGTGCCGATTTGGTTGCGCACTTCCGAAACGTCCAGGTCGTTTAAGTCCATGCCGTCGTAGCGGATGGAGCCGGACAGGGGCCGCTCGAAGCCGAGCAGCAGCCGCAGCAGCGTGGACTTGCCGCTGCCGGAGCCGCCGACCAGGGCCACCATCTCGCCCTCGCGGATGGTGAGCGACACGTCGTCGATCACGTTCCGGCCGCCGCCGGGATAGCGGAAGACGACGTGCGACAGGGCGATGTTGCCCCGGAGCCTGCCCGGGTTCGCCTTGGACTCGTCTACCTCCGGCAGGCAGTCCAGAACGGGCTTGATCCGTTCATACAGCGGCAGGACTTTCAGCAGGCTGCCGAACGCTTCGGACACGGCGACCAGCGAGGATACGAACGCGCCGAACGCCGAAAACATCGCGAGAAAGCCGCCGGTCGAAACGGCGGGCCGCCCATAGAACGCCGCGGCATAGAACGCGATGCTGGACACGATGGGGAATACGGACAGGAGCGCGTCGAGGCCGGCCGCCGACGTTTCGATGCTCAGCTCCAGCTCCTTGCTCTGTGCAAACGGCCTGTTCCACAGCGCGAAGGCCACGTGTTCGGAGCCCGTGATGATGAACTTGTGGACGCCGCGCACCAGCTGCACCAGCAGGCCCTTGATCCTGCCGTCCTGCAACGATTTTAGCTTGACCGGCTCCTTCAGCCTGCGGAAAAACGCGGTCAAAACCGCGACAAGCGCCGCCGCGCAGAGAAGCACCGCAAAGCCGGCGGCGACGCTGTGCGAAAACACAAGCGCCAGGCTGAACAACGAAAACACGCAGGCCAGCGCCGCGTTGAGCGCGACGCCGGAAACCGCCCTGCGAATCATCGTGATGCCGGCCGCCCGCTCGGCCAGGTCGCCCGCCGAAAAATCGCGGAAAAACTCCGTCGGGAGCTTCAGTATCCGGTCCCAGAGCGCGCTCTCGAGCCCCATGTCCAGTTTGCCTTCGATCCTCAGCAGCGCGACGGAGCGCGTGAGCTGAAACACAAAGGACGCAAAGCTGCTTGCAATAAGCAGCAAAACGATCCATACGAGTTGATCAAGCTGTCGGGCGGGGACGATGTAGTCAAACAATATGCCGGTGAAAAACGGAATGGCGAGGCCCAGCACGCCGCCCGCGGCGCTCGATAGGAGCGCTGCGGATAGGTCCCGCCGCCAGAAGCGTTTCAGACCGAAGCGCAGGATCTGCCGGAAGTCGATCCGGCCGGAATGGAACGGCGCGTACGGGCAGTAGGCGCCCGGGAGCAATTCGCGCGCCAGCGCGCGGTCGACCGTCGCGCCTGCGCTGCTTCCCGCGCGGTACAGCTTATACCCGCCCGGCGAGGCGGGGATCAGCGCGACCGGCTCCTGGCCATCCTCCAAAAACGCGAGGAAGGGGCCGCCGTCCTGCTTCCACCAGTCTCCCTGCAGCATGACCTGCCGCAGGCGCAGGCGGAACCGCGCCGCAGCTTTTTGCGCGGAGAGCTCCTCCTCCGGGCGCGCGGCCGCGTCGACGCCGGAAGCGGGGAAGCCCAAAAACGCCGCGATGCGCAGCAGCGCCGCGTCGAGGGGATGCAGCTCAGCGCCGTCCTGCGGGGTCGAGGCCGGTCTTCTTTGTTTAATTGTTCGTTTTTGTTCCCGTTCCGGCACGAAATCCGCCCTTTCCTTTTATGCGCAAGGGTTCCGCTACGAGTTGGAAACCAGCTTGCAGTAGGCGCCGCCCAGCGCGACCAGCTGCGCGTGCGTGCCCCGTTCCACCACGCGCCCGTGGTCCAGCATGATGATTTCGTCGCAATCCATGATCGTGCTCAGGCGATGGGCGACGATCAGGCAGGCGCAGCCCCTTTTCCGGATGTTGTCCATAATCTGCTTTTCCACGAGCGGGTCCAGCGCGCTCGTCGCCTCGTCCAGCACAAGTATTGTCGGGTTTACGGCGAGGGCGCGGGCGATCTCAATGCGCTGTTTCTCGCCGCCGCTGAAGCTCTTGCCGTTCTCGCCAAGCGCCAGGCCGTAGCCGCCCTCGCGCTCCAATATCACGTCATGGATGCAGGCGTCGCGCGCCGCGGCCTCCACGTCGGCGTCCGAGATGGCGGGGTTCCACAGCGTGATGTTGTCGCGCACCGTCCCCTCGAATATGCTGATCTCCTGGTCGACCATCGCAAATGAGCGCTGGAATATGCCTGCGGGAATCCCGTCGCGCGGCCTGCCGTCGAACAGGATCTCTCCCGACCAGGGAGCGTAAAGATTCGCGGCGAGCTTGGCCAGCGTGGATTTGCCGCTGCCGCTGGCGCCCACGACCGCGATATGCGCGCCCGGTTCCAGCGTCATACAAAAGCCCTCGATGAGCGGCGGCTCCAATCTGCTGTAGCCGAACGAAATGTCCTTCATCTCCACGCGCCCGGCAAGCTTTTCGCCGATATCCGCCCGCTCCGCAGGAGCTGTCTCGGTCCGCGTCGCCGGATACTCATAAACGTCGTCCAGCCGCTCCAGATAGACGTTTAGATCCTGGATTTCATCGCCGAAGCCGACCAAGCGGTTGATGGGGCCGATGAAGCTGGCCAGCAGGCCCTGGAAGGCGACCAGCGTGCCCAGCGTCATCTGCGCGTCGATGACCTTCCACGCGCCCAGCGCCAGCACGGCCGCGGCATCCAGAAGGGTGATGAGCGGGGGGATGGCAAGCAGCAGCTGCAATGTGCCGCCCATCTGCTGCTCGGCGTTGAGCAGCTTTGCCTGATAACCGGCCCAGCGGGCGAAGAAGTCCGACTCCGAGCCGCCGGCCTTCATCGTCTCGATGATCTCAAGCCCGGCCGTGCTGGTACCGTAGAACTTGCCCTCGTCCGTCAGGAGCTTTCTTTGCTGGTTGGCGCGCTTGCGCGACAGGTGCGCCATAAAGATGAAGTTCAGCATTGCGATGCCCGCGCCGCACAGCGCGAGCAGCGGGCTGTATACGAACATCATCGCCAGGAAAAAGACAGCCGTCAGCAGGTCGAGCGCCGTGGAGGCAAGCCTGCCGGTGATGAGATCGCTGACGATGTCATTGTAGGCGATGCGCGACGCGATGTCGCCGGCAAACCGCTGCAGGAAAAACTCCATCGGGAGCCGCAGCAGATGCCGGAAGAAGCGGCCGGAGAAGCCGTTGGACAGCGCGTTCTGCAGCTTGGCCATATACCGGTTCCGGACGAGCGACGCGGCGGCCTGAAACAGCGCCACAACCGCAAGCCCGAGAAAAAACGGAATTGCCCACGCGTCCGCGCTGCCGACCAGTATCTCGTCGACGAAGAACTTGGAAAAATACGGCGTGAGCAGGCCGGGGAAGACCAGCAGAAAACTGATCAGCATGAGGAACGCAAGCGGAGACGAGAGCCCGGCCAGGCTTTTTTTGATGGAGGCAAACAGCGTGCGCTTCTTGCCGGACCGGACGAACTCCGGCGCGGGCCGGAGCATCAGCGTCACGCCGGTAAAGGCCGCGTCAAACTCGCTCTCCGTCACGCGATACGGTCCGCCGGCCGGGTCGTTCAGGCAGACGAGCCCGCCGCTGAAGCCTTCGAGCACGAGAAAATGATTGAAATTCCAGTGTATGATCGCCGGCAGCGGAATGGACTTGAGCTCCTTCGGCTCGTACCGGCAGGCCTTGACGACCAGGCCGTATTTCCTGGCCGCCTTGGCGATGTTGCTCGCCTTGCTGCCGTCGCGGGACACGCCGCAGGCGACGCGCAGCTCCTCCAGCGGCACGAATTTTCCCCAATACCCCAGCACGATCGCGAGCGAAGCCGCGCCGCATTCCATGGTTTCCATCTGGATGACGGTGGGGGTTTTGACGCGCCTGCTGAATCGGTTGCGAAACAGCTCGTTTTTTTGGACCGGGGCGCTATGCATGCGGATGCTCTGTTCCTCTCCGCTCAATCCGGCAGGATGAGCTTTACGGGATGGAATCGTTCGACGAGGATTTCGACGCGGCAGGGCCAGCCCAAGGCGGAACCGGCCGGTTCGGGCTCGACCGCCGCCAGCACTTTCTGCGCCCTGGCGGCTTCGCCGTCGTCAAGCCGGATGAGCGCCGCCACATCCCCGGGCGCGGCTGCCTGATCCAGAATATCCGCCACGGGTATGGACCCGCCGTTCACTACAACCGTCTGCCCGTCCGTGGCCAGCACGGCCGCAACATGCCCCGTTACGGCGGCGTTATCCTGAGCGGCGAGCACGACGGACGCCTCCATACCCGCCTGCACCGCCGGGCCGTCCTCCGTGGAGAATACGGCGACAACGTCCCCCGGCGCGCCGCCGGCCTGCAAAACCATGCCGGTGCCCTGTGCCTGAATTGCGAGCTCGCCCAGAAAGGCCCACGCGACGACGGCCGCGGCAACCGCGAACAGGCAGGCTAGCGCGATCCAGTTTTTCACGGGCACCACGCGCATCACCTGATCGAGGTTTTCCGGCGACGAAAGCCGCTCCACCGAGACCTTGCGAAAAATCGTCTGCTTCATGCAATCCTCGTTTTCTAGCCGTTCCGGACCTGGCGTTCCAGCAGCCCGCGCGCGCGCAGATATTCCAGGCTTTCACGCTGGTTTTCGATTCCCCGGACCTCCAAAAGAATCGTGCCGTCGATCCGGTATTTTTTCAGCAGCCCGAAGAAGCCCGCTATGTCGAGCACGCCGCGGCCGATGGGATAGTGCAGGTCCGCGCGGCCGTCGCAGTCGTTGATATGGCAGTGGCGGACATAGGGATGCAGCGCCTCGACCCAGCGCTCCAGCGGCGTGGGCGACAGGCACGCGTGCGCAAAGTCCAGGCAGACGCCGAAGTTTTCGTAGCGCGCCAGCCGCTCCGCCAGCCGCCGCAGCAGTTCGGGCGCAAAGTCGAACATGTTTTCGACGTAGATGCCGATGTCCGGATTTTCCTCCAGCACCTCGGCGTAAAACCGCGCGTTCGAATCCACCCACGTGTCGCAGTAGACGGGCAGGTTCAGGTTCGGGATCGTGTTCGTGTGGAATACCACGGCCCGCGCGCCGAGCCTTCGGCAGATGTCGACGCTTTGCCGGACCCGCTCCTGCGAAACGGCGCGAATCTTCGCGTCCACGCTGCCGACGGCAATGTCGTAGAACGCGCCGTGCATCGTGCAGGGCCGCTCCGGCCTGTTCTGCGCATACAGATCGATCAGCGCGCCGATGGCCGCGGCGTCGTCCAAGCCGATGTAAAAATCGTTGTACTCAAAGCCAAGCCCGTATTCGCCAGCGAGCGACAGGCTTTCCTCAATTCGCGTTTTTTCCGGAATGATCAGCATCCGATGCTCCTTTTGTTGTTTTCAGAATACCGTTACGGCGATCCCGGGTCAATAGAAAACCGCGCCGGTTACGAACGTCCTGACGCTGTCGCGGCCGCGACGAAGATCGCGCTCCGCTCCGGCATCACAAAGGCGATTTCGGCAGGGTCCGGCACCTCGCCGACGCGCGGTCTTTCCGGCCGAGCTCCTGCAACGGAGCCGTATTACGCAGAGCTCCCAGATCCGCGGCATATCGGAATTTTGTCGGAGGCCGGTCGCGCCGCCGCCCGGCCTCCGACAACGTTCAATCTCCGCGGAGATGAATCGGGCTCGGTCACGGCTGCAGCCACGGATCCTACGGCTTCGGGTTCTGCTCCGGATCCTGCGGCGGGTTCTGCTCCGGCGTTGGCTCGGGCGTTTTTTTCGGGGGATCGGCGGGGGGGACGTATGCAAACGCCGCGCTGATCGTCGTGTCGGAATGCGGCATCGTAAACTTGATGTG
>CAZIRB010000013.1:0-2974 GCA_964541695.1 uncultured Oscillospiraceae bacterium | reverse complement strand
GTGCCGATCGACGCCATTGTCCCGCCCGAATCCGTCAGCAGCACCACGTCCTCCAGACCGTCTCCGAGCGCATGCAGGGTCTGGCCGCCCGCCTCGACGGCGACCTCGCCCTCCACCGTCTGCACGGTGACCGTCGGGTTGCCGTCCGCGTCGCTGCCGAGCTCGATGCGGAATATCGTGCCGCGCACGACCATGGATATGTTGTTCACCGTCACGTTGAAGGACTCGCCCGCGGCGAGCTTTTTCTGAATCTCCGCGGACATGGCGCCTTTGAGCAGTTCGATGGTCGTTTTCCCACCGTCCGCGGCGGCGATGGCGATCTGCGTGCCGGGTTCGAGGTAGGCGTACTTGTCGTCGTCCAGCTTCAGGGCCAGGCTGCCCGTGTCCGAGACGGTCAGAACGTCCTTTTCCTGAAGCTTCATGCCCTCGTAAGCGGAGATTTCCCCGGACTGCCCTTCGCGGGCCACAGTGGCGCTTCCGGTGAGTGTGACCACCGATATGCTGCGGTATCCGGCCTTGCAGCCGGCAAGCAGCGCGGTAAGAAGCGCGGTCAGAACCGCGAGCGAAATATAGAGCCTGCTACGCCTGGTTTTCATCCGATACCTGCTTTCTGTCCATTACGTTGTACACGAGAACGCCCGCGGCCTTGCCTTTCAGCGGAATGACGCCGATCTCCTCGGCGGCGACGCGGTCCTTGACCTTCCGGTACAGCCATTCGGGGATGATAATCTGTCCCTGCTTTGCGTTGCTCTCGAGCCTTGCGGCCGTGTTGACGGTGTCGCCGATGGCGGTATAGTCCATGCGGAAGTCGCAGCCGATGTTGCCCACGACCGCCTCGCCGCAGTTGATGCCGATGCCGAAGCCGATGTGCTTTCCGTATTGCGCAAACAGCCTCTGCTCCAGCGCGCTGGCTCCGGCCACGATGTCCAGCGCCGTGCAGATCGCGCGGTATTCGTAATCCGGCAGGTCGATCGGCGCGTTGAACACCGCCATCGCGGCGTCGCCGATGAACTTGTCCAGCGTGCCGCCGTTTTCAAATATCGCTCCGGTGACGAGCGCGAAGTATTCGTTCAAAATGGAAACCACGGTTTGCGGCGGCAGCGATTCCGACAGCGGCGTAAAGCCGCGGATGTCGATGAACAGCACCGCGATATTTCTCAATTCTCCGCCGAGCTTGATCTCAAACCGCTGATCCCTGGCCAACTGGTCCACGACCTGCGGCGCGACGTATTTTTTGAATGCGTTGGACAGCCGCGTGCGGTGCAGCCGTTCGGCAAAATACAGCTTCAAATACCTGTAGGCGTACAGCAGCAGGATGGCCAGCGGCAGGTATAGCACCGCGGCAACCCAGCCGGCCTGGAACAGCAGCCTCGCCGCGATCAGATAAACCGCGATCAGCCCGACCGCCAGCAGCGTGCTGAACAGCAGCTTCCTGTTTTTCGTCGCCAGATAAAACCCCATCGCGGCCAGCGCCGTGCAGCCCGCGACCCATGCCGGTCCGGCGGGGAGGACCTGCCTGCCCTCCATCAGATTCTGGAGGATGTTCGCGTGGATCTCCACGCCGTACAGCGGGGCTTTGCGGTTGGTAGCGGTGAAAAAGTTGTCCTGCAGGCCGGTCGTGTACGCGCCGATAAGCACCGCGCAGCCGCGGAAGACCGCGGGGTCGATTGCGCCGCTTAACACGTCCGTGAGGGAAACGGCCTCAAAATCCCCGGAGTCACCTGCATAGTCGATCAAAAACGCGTCCTGCCGCGTCCGGGGCTCGAGCGGCGTTTGCCCCGTGGCGGCGCAATACGCAAGATAGCTTTGGTACGCCAGGCTCCGCAGCTCCGCGCCCTGGTACCGATAGCGGATCAGCGCCGCGCGCACCATGCCGTCCGGCTGCAGCACCGCGTTGGAGTATCCGACCGTATCGTCGCTGGCCGAAAGATAATAGGGGAGCTCCAGGCCGCCCGCCGTCTCCTGCACGGACCACTGTCCGTCCGCGCTGAAGGCCTGCTCCCGGATAATCAGATGCGAAGCGCTGACGACGTTGCCGCCGTCCAACACCGCCTTGGCGAACGCCTCGTCGCCCGGGCCGCCCATGCGCCCCGTAAACAGCACGTCGAAGGCGATGACGGCGGGCTTTGCCGCCGGGTCCCGGTTCAGCATTTGGACGAGATCCGCGTATACGCCGCGGTCCCAGGTTCCGAACGGGCCGAGCGCCTCGATCGCTTTTTCGTCGATGGCGATGATCTTGATATCGCTGCCGGTCGGCCTGCGGTTATCATAGAGCAGGTCCTTGGCGAAGAAATCCAGACCGGCAAGCAAATTGAAAAACACAACGCCAAAGCACAAAGCGCTGATGAGCAGCGGCGCCGCGATGCGTAGAAAGCGCTTTTTTAACATCTGTCCCTGCTTTCTGCCGTCCGGTCGGCACGGCGGGCGATTGAAACGGCTTTAACGGGTTTGTTCAGGCGAAAAACACAGGTTTTATGACGCAGCCGGTGATTTCGGCTTATGCTTTGTGTTTTGGGTGTTTCATCAATACAATGCGGACCGCGCAGAAAACCGCCCGGTCCGTATTGTATCGCAGGCTTAGCAGGACGGATCGCGGCACCTTACCTGTGTCCGCTTCCATCACAATTAACGTTGAACTCGACGCGCGCCGCCGCTGGCCTGGTCCAGATCCTGTTCGGTGATCTCCGCGGTTTCTTCAGCCGCCTTCTCGTCGCATGCGGTACACTCGCAAACCTTCTTCAGCTCATCCGTCATTGCAATGCCCTCCTTAGATCAATACCGAATACGATGCATTACGCGGCCCTGGATACCCGCTTACCGCCGCTGGCCTGGTCCAGTTCCTGTTCGGAAATCTCTACGCCCTGGTCCGCCTGCTCGGGAACCTGCTCCTCGTCCGCCACGGTGTTTTTCAGTTCGTCAGACATTTATAAAATCCTCCTTACGCAGCCCTGGTAAATCTGCCGCCGCTGGCCTG
>CAZIRB010000012.1:20127-36359 GCA_964541695.1 uncultured Oscillospiraceae bacterium | reverse complement strand
GCCGCAGCCGAGCGCCGCCTGTGGCGGATGATGATAGCCGCCAGAAAGGGTTTCCAAAGGGCCGTCGGTCCTTTGGCGGGTGCCTGAGGGCGGAGCCCTCAGAAAGAAGTCACGGCACCCAGCGCCTCGGAAAAAATCCCGAACCCTGCGCCCACAGAAGGGAAATCCCGCCCCAGTGCCCCCGTACCCCCCACATTCGCCCTTTCTTTCCGCCCATCCTTATGTTAGAATAATGCATTGTCGAATTTTTGATGAGGGCCTGCCGTATGAAGCGAAACGATTTTCTTGCCGGTTTCCTGAGCTACGCGCTGTGGGGCGCGCTGCCGCTGTTCTGGCATGTGCTGGAGCACGTCAATTTTATGGTGCTGCTGAGCAGCCGGATCGTGCTGTCGGCCGTGTTCACGCTGCTGCTGCTCGCGGTCACGGGCGGGCTGGACGCGTTCTTCGCGGTACTGCGCAGCCGCCGCAAGATGCTTTACCTCGCGGTCGCCGCCGCCGTGATCTCGGTCAACTGGGGCGTCTATATCTGGGCGGTGAACGCCGGCCACGTCATGGACGCGAGCCTCGGATACTACATGAACCCGCTCGTCGTGTTTGCCTGCGGACTGATCGTGTTCCACGAAAAATGCGGCGCGATGGAATGGGCGGCGCTCGCGCTGGCGGCCGCGGGCGTGCTCGCGGCAACGCTGCGGCTCGGCAAGTTCCCGTTCGTCGCGGTCACGCTCGCTCTCTCGTTCTCCGCCTACGGCGTGCTGAAAAAATACGCCGGCGTGTCCGGCATCGTCAGCATCGCGGTGGAAACGCTGCTGCTCGCGCCGTTTGCGCTCGGGTTTTTGCTGCTGTCGCCGGGCGTGCGGGCCGCGGCGCCGCAGTGGTCGGTCGGAACGTGGCTGCTGCTGATCATGACGGGCCCGGCGACGGCCGTGCCGATGGTGCTGTACACGCGCGGCGTGACGACGCTGCCGTTCACGGTCATGGGCTTTTTGCAGTACGTCAGCCCGACGCTGATGCTGTTTGCGGGGTTCTTGATGGGCGAAACGATCGGGGACGGGCAGTTGCTGCCGTTTATACTGATCTGGCTCGGCCTTGCGCTGTTCTCGGCCGGCATTGTCCGGCGTGAGCGGGTGCAGCGGCGCACCGCGGTTACAACAGGCACGACAGAGACGGCTGGCTCCGCCGTCGATTCTCAATGATGAGCATCGCAAGGCCGATCACAAACGCCACCCCGCCCGACGCGCCGAACACGGCGGCGGGGCTGCCGTTGCCGAAGGCCGAGCCGAGGAAGGTCGTAATCTCGGGCGAGAGGAAGTAGCCCAGGTTGATGCCGGTCTGCACGACGGACATCGCCACCGTGCGCAGCGACTCGTCGCCGACGCCCGCGATCTGATCCATCAGATGCGGCATCTGCTGCGACTTGGCGACCGAGGCGACGACCATGCCGATACAGATGGCGGGCAGCGAGATCCACATGCCCGGCAGGGACAGCCCGAGGCCGAGGCCGAGGAACGCGAACGCGCTCGTATACTTGCCGGTGACGCGGCGCACGCGCGCCGAGACGAGCGCGGTGAACACCGCCACGCCGCTCGCAATCGACGAGACGGTGCCGGTCGCGGAGGCCGTGCCGAGATGGTTACCCTGCACGTAGAGCGAGGCGTAGGTCGTGACGTTGTAGTACAGCAGCAGATACAGGCTTCCGGTCGCGACCAGATACCAGAACGACGGGCACTGAAACAGCTTTTTAATCAGCGCGCGGCTGTCCTTTCTCGGCTTGGCGGGGACGGGGCCGCAGTCCGTCAGAAACAGCGCGACGATCAATAGCGCGACCGCGACCATGCCGATTAGGAAGAACACATAGTACCACGCGATGTCCGCGAGCAGCCCGCCGAAGAACAGGATCGTCAGCCGCCCGAGCTGGATCATCGCCGTGGAGACGCCCATTACGCTTGCCCGCTCCTCGCCGGCAAAGCGCGCGGCGTTGAGCAGCGGATACACGGACACGAACACGCCGTACGAGACGCCCTGCAGCGCCGCGCACGACAGAATTGCCGCGAAGCTTGCGCGAAACAGCAGCGAGAGCGCGCCGGCGAGCACGGAGAGCGTGAGCGCTGAAAGCGTGATGCGCTTTAGCGAAAAGCGCGACTGCAGAAGCGGCAGCGCGAGGATGCCGGCCACGGAGAACAAACACGGCAGCGAGACCGTCAGCATGACGGTGGCCTGCGGGACATGCGAAAACGTCGCGACCAGGTCCGCCATCGCGACGGAGGGCAGCAGGTACACGAGGTTGATGAAGCACACCGCGTAGATCGCGATCTTATTTTGCAGCGCCCGACGCCTGTCCAGCGCGTTTTGTTCCATTTTAATTGCTCACCGTCCCGCCGGGCTGACCGCCCCTTCTTATTGCTCATCATACCGCGAAAGTGTTATGATGAAAATAGCCACTTTTCGTAAATTATATGGATACAATTTTTGCCATGCCGTATATCGACCGCGGGAAGAACGTCCCGCTGTATGAACAGATCTACCGCGCGATCAAGGAGGACATCCTGTCCGGACGCCTCCCGGGCGGCGCGCGCCTTGTCGCTACGCGGCGGCTGGCGCTCGAGCTCTCGGTCGGCCGCAACACGGTCGAGAACGCGTACCAGCAGCTCGCGGTCGAGGGGTACGTCACGCCGCGGACCGGCTCGGGCTATACGGTCAACGACCTGGCGCTGCCGCATGCCGCGGGGGATGCGCGCTCCATTGTACCGGCCGCCGGGACCGCACGCGGCGGGGAAGCGCCGCCGCCGGAATTCGACTTTCGCGCGGGCCGCGTCGAGACGCGGCTGTTCCCGGCCGACCGGATGCGCCGCAGGATACTGGAGCAAATCCGGCGCATGCCGGACGCGGACGCGCCGGACTATCCGCCGCAGCAGGGCGACGCGCGGCTGCGCGAAGCGGTGGCCGCGCATCTGTACGCGATCCGCGGCGTGATCTGCCGCGCGGAGAACATCGTCATCACCTACGGGCATCAGTATTCGCTCGACGTCATCTGCACGCTGCTAACGGGCGCGGGGCCGGTCGTCGCGATGGAGAATCCCGGGTACGCGGGCGCGCGCGAGCTGTTTCTGCGGCGCGGCGCGGGTCTTGTGCCGGTGCCCGTCGAGCGCGACGGCGTCAGCATCGCCGCGGTGCGCGCGTCGAACGCGAACCTTTTGTACACCACGCCGTCGCACCAGTTCCCGACGGGCGCGGTGCTGTCGATCAAGAAGCGCCTCGAGGCGGTCGACTGGGCGGCGGAGCGCGGCTACATCATCGAGAACGACTACGACAGCGAGCTGTGCTACAACTCGCGCCAGATCCCCGCGCTGTACGCGATGGACGCGGGCGGGCGCGTGATCTACCTTGGCACGCTGTCGCGGCCGCTGTCGATGGAGCTGTGCGTGGCCTACATGGTGCTGCCGGATGCGCTCATGCGCGTCTACCGCGAACAATACGCGCTGCAGTACGGCAGCGTGCCGCCGTTTATCCAGCGCGCGGTGGCCGACTATATTGAGAGCGGCGACTGCGCGCGGCACATGGACCGCTTCCGCGTCGCGAGCCGCAAAAAGCGCGACCTGCTGCTCGCGGAGATTACCCGCGCCTTCGGGGACCGTGTGCGCGTCGCGGCTGCGGGCGGCGGGCTGCACGTGCTGCTGAGCGTCTCTGCGCCGTGGACGCCCGGCGAGCTGCTTGCCCGCGCGGAGGCGCGCGGCGTGCGGCTCTATCCGGTCGCGGACTGCTATCCGCCCCCCGCGCCGCCGTCCGAAAAGCGGCTGATACTTGGCTACGGCGGCGTGACCGCAGAACGGTTCCCCGAGGCGCTCAAGCGTCTGAAAAGCGCGTGGTTTCCGGAAGAAAATTGACAGCGTTTGTGATAAAAAGGTATAATATCGTGTTTACAGCAATCACCCGGACGGAAAGGGCCGCGTTTTGAAGGTTTTGTTTCACTCCGACGACTTTGGCATATCGGACGAGCAGGTGGAGGCGATTTTGGGCTGCGCCGAGCGCGGCTGCCTGGGCAGCGCCAGCGTGTTTGCCAACAGCCCGCGCTTGACCGAATACCTTGCCGAACTGCCAAAGCGCGCGCCGCGTCTTCTTGCCGGTGTGCACATCAATTTCGTCGAGGGGCGCTGCACGGCCCCCGCCGCCGAGATTCCGATGCTCGCGGGGAGCGACGGGCTGTTTTTCAATTCCTATTCGCGGCTGTTCTTCCGGAGCCTCCTGCCGGGCCGCGGAAAGCTGAAGACGCAGATGAAGCGCGAGGCGCTGGCGCAGATTTTCGCCGTGCGCGCGGCCCTGCCCGCGGACGCGCCGCTCCGTCTCGACACGCACCAGCACACGCACGCCATCCCGCTCGTGTTCGACGCGATACTGGAGACGATCCGCGAAAACGGCCTGCCGGTGTCGTACCTGCGCATGCCGTTCGAGCCGATCCGGCCGTTTCTGCGCCATCCGTCGGTGCTGCTGCGGATTCCCGCCGAAAATTTCGCCAAGCAAGCGCTGCTGTTTCTCTTTTATCTGATCAACCGGAAAAAACTGATTCAATCGGGCATCCCGTCGGCGTCGTTCTCCGGCGTGCTGCTCACGGGCGGGGTCGACGCAAAGACCGTCGAGCGCGTGCTGCCGGCGCTGATCGATTACGCGCGCGCGCGCGGCGCCGACCTCGAGATCCTGTTCCATCCGGGGCGGGTCCGGTGCCTTGCCGACTGCCCGGACGCAAAGAAAAAGGAGTTTGTCCGCTTCAACCTCTCGCCGCACCGCGAGGCGGAGTTTACGATGCTGCACGAGATCGCGCCGTTTGTGGAGCGGCTGCGCGCGGCGGGCCAAATCGAATAAAACCGCTATAAAATCCGCAATTCCCTTAGGTGTGCGCGCAGCGCGTCGTAATCGAGATCGGCGATTTGATACGCGCGGATGCCGCAGTTTCGCGCGCCCTCGACGTTTGCCGGCAGGTCGTCGACGAACAGGCAGGCCGCGGGGTCGAGATCGTATTTTTCAAGCAGCCTCAGGTAGATACGCGCGTCGGGCTTGACGAGCTTCTCGGCGGCGGAGATCACCTCGCCGTCGAGCATCGACAGCACCGGGTAGCCGTACCGGTACGTAAAAAAACGCATCGAGGCGTTGGATAGCAGGTAGAGCCGGAGGCCTTTGGCCCGAAGCTCCGAAACGAGCGTCTCCGCCTCGGGCACGCGGTACAGCCAGCCTGGCGGGCCGACAAAGATGCCGCGCGCGGCCGCGTGCAGCCGCTCCGGGAGCTTTGCCAGCGCCATCGGCAGAAAGTCCTCCGCGGTCAGCGTGCCGTTGTCGAGCCGCTGCCACTCGGCCGAGCGGAATGTCGTGCTTAGCAGAAGGTCCGCGTCCCGCGCGTCCGGAACGCGCTGCAAAACATACCGCTCGGGATCGAAGGCCAGCAGCGTGTTGCCCATGTCGAATATCAGGTTTTTTATCATATTGTCCCCCGCATACATACCCGTTCAGTATACGCCTTTTTACGCCCTGCGTGCAAGCCGCCGCGGCGATTTGCCGCATTGCGCGGAGGGGGCCGGTATGCTATACTATTTGTTCAGGCAATGCTTGGATAAAGGAGACAAACCATGGGGTTAGTGGATAGACTGCTCGGCAATACGAGCGAGGGGCGGCTGAAAAGGCTGCGCCCGTACGTGGACCGAATGAACGCGCTCGAGCCCGAACTGCAGCGGCTCACGGACGCCGAGCTGCGGGGAAAGACGCAGGAGTTTAAGGAGAGGCTGGCTGCGGGCGAAACGCTCGACAGCCTCATGTGCGAGGCGTTCGCCGTCGTGCGCGAGGCGGCCGTGCGCACGGTCGAGATGCGGCACTTCGACGTGCAGATGCTCGGCGGCATGGTGCTGCACCAGGGCAGAATCGCCGAGATGAAGACCGGCGAGGGCAAGACGCTCGTGGCGACGCTTCCGTCGTACCTCAACGCGTTGACCGGCGACGGCGTGCACATCGTGACCGTCAACGACTATCTGGCCAAGCGCGACGCGCAGTGGATGGGCAAGATCCACAGGTTTTTGGGGCTAAGCGTCGGCTGCATCGTGCACGACATGGACAACGACGCGCGGCGCGAGGCCTATAACTGCGACATCACCTACGGCACGAACAACGAGTTCGGCTTCGACTACCTGCGCGACAACATGGTCGTCTACCGCGAGCACATGGTGCAGCGCGACCTCGTGTACGCGATCATCGACGAGGTCGACTCGATCTTGATCGACGAGGCGCGCACGCCGCTCATCATCAGCGGCGCGGGCGAGACGTCGAGCGAGCTATACATCGAGGCCGACCGCTTCGTCAAAGGGTTGACCCGCGGCGCGGACATCGTCGAGCAGTCCAAGACCGAGCAGCTCATGGGCGAGGAACAGCCCGAGGACGGCGACTACCAGTGCAACATCAAAAAGCGCACCGTGCAATTGACCGCCGAGGGCCTCGAGAAGGCCGAGAAGCGCTTCAACGTCGAGAGCCTGGCCGACCCCGCGAACATGGAGCTCAACCACCACATATTCCAGGCGCTGCGCGCGCGCAGCCTGTTTACGCGCGACAAGGACTACGTCGTGCAGGACGGCCAGGTCATCATCGTCGACGAGTTCACGGGCCGGCTGATGTTCGGCCGCCGCTTCAACGAAGGGCTGCATCAGGCGCTCGAGGCCAAGGAGGGCGTCAAGGTCGAGAACGAGAACAAGACGCTCGCCACGATCACGTTCCAGAACTATTTCCGCATGTTCAAGAAGCTCGCCGGCATGACGGGCACGGCCAAGACCGAGGAGGCCGAGTTTACGGACATCTACAACCTCGACGTTGTGGAGATCCCGACGAACATGCCGATGATCCGCAGGGATTATAACGACGCCGTGTACGGCACGGAGGCGGGCAAGTTCCGCGCCGTGGTGAACGAGATCGAGCAGGTCCACAAGACCGGCCAGCCGCTGCTCGTGGGTACGATCTCGGTCGAGCGGAGCGAATATTTAAGCGAGCTGCTCGAGCGCCGCGGCATCCCGCACGAGGTGCTCAACGCCAAGCACCACGCCAAGGAGGCCGAGATCGTCGCGCAGGCGGGCAAGCTAGGCCAGGTCACGATCGCGACGAACATGGCCGGCCGCGGCACGGACATCCTGCTCGGCGGCAACCCGGAGTTCTTGGCGCGGCGCGCCCTGCGCCAGGAGGGCATGGAGGAGTACTTAATCGACGAGGCGACCGGCCACGCCGAGACGGACGACCCCGAGATTCTCGACGCGCGCGCGCGGTACGCGGACTACTATAAACAGTTTAAAAAGGAAACCGAGCGCGAGCACGAGAAGGTCGTGGCGCTCGGGGGCTTGCACATCATCGGCACCGAGCGGCACGAGAGCCGCCGCATCGACAACCAGTTGCGCGGCCGCGCGGGCCGCCAGGGCGACCCGGGCAGCACGCGCTTCTACGTGTCGCTCGAGGACGAGCTGATGCGCAGGTTCGGCGCGGACCGCATGTCCGGCCTGATCGAGAAGCTCAGCCCCGGCGACGACACGGTCATCGAGGCCCGGATCATCACAAAGCAGATCGAGGCCGCCCAGAAGCGCGTCGAGATGATGAACTACGACACGCGAAAGAACGTTTTGCGCTACGACGACGTGATGAACAAGCAGCGCGAGATCATCTACGGCCAGCGCCGCCGCGTGCTGATGGGCGAGGACCTGCACGGCAGCGTGCTCGAGATGACAAGGAACACGCTCGACGTGCTGATCGCGGGGAGCTGCGGCGAGCACGTGCCCCCGGAGCAGTGGGACCTCGAGGGGCTGTCCAAGGCCGTCTGCGAGGCGTGCGCAAAGCCGCGCACGTGGCTGTTTAAGCTGGACGAGAAGGTGTCCCTGGACGAGGTGAAGCGCCGCGTGTACGCGTTTGCGGAGAACGCCTACGCCGAAAAGGAGCAGGAGATCGCTTCAGGCGGCGCGGATATGCGCGAGATCGAGCGCATCGTGCTGCTGCGCTCGGTCGACTCGCTGTGGATGGACCACATCGACGCGATGGACCAGCTGAAGCAGGGCATCGGCCTGCGCGCCTACGGGCAGAAGGACCCGATCTACGCGTACACGAGCGAGGGCTTCGAGATGTTCGACGCCATGGTGGAGTCCATCCGCGAGCAGACGGTGCGCACGCTGTACCGCGTCGCTTTGCGGAACGCCCCGATGCAGCGCGAGCAGCTCGCAAAGCCGATCGACACGCCGGCCGAGGACGGCGATTCGCCGCAGCGCAGGAGCGGGAAAAAGGTCGGCCGCAACGACCCATGTCCGTGCGGCAGCGGCAAAAAGTACAAGAACTGCTGCGGGAGGAACTAACCATATGGTGCCGATGGACGAATACAGGCTGCAGTGGGGCGAGGCGAAGGAGAAACTTGCCAAGATCGGCCGCGCGCTCGACCCCGAGGGACTAAAAAAGGAAAAACAGTCGCTCGACGAAAAAATGAGCGCGCCGGACTTCTGGAACGACGTCGAGAACGCGAACAAGGTCAACCAGCGCGCCAAGCAGATCGAGCATAAGCTCTTACGATACGAAAAGCTCGTGCGCATGTGCGACGACGCCGAGACGCTGATGCTGATGGCCGAGGAGGAGGACGACGAGAGCCTCGTGCCGGAGATTCGGCAGGAGCTTTTTGAGCTGGGGAAGAACGTCGACGCCATGCAGCTCGAGCAGCTGCTCAAGGGCCAGTACGATTCCTCGAACGCCGTGCTCTCGCTGCACGCGGGCGCGGGCGGCACCGAGGCGCAGGACTGGACCGAGATGCTCTACCGCATGTACACGCGATACTGCGAGAACCGCGGCTGGCAGGTGCGCGAGCTGGATATGCTCGACGGCGACGACGCGGGCGTCAAGTCCGTCACGTTCGAGGTCACGGGCGAGAACGCCTACGGCTATCTCAAGGCCGAGAAGGGCGTGCACAGGCTTGTGCGCATCTCGCCGTTCGACGCGTCCGGAAGGCGGCACACGTCGTTTGCGTCGCTCGACGTGACGCCGATTCTCGACGACGACGAGGGCGGCGTCAAGATCGACCCGGACGATTTGCGCGTGGACACGTACCGCTCGAGCGGCGCGGGCGGCCAGCACGTCAACAAGACCAGCTCCGCCATCCGCATCACGCACCTGCCGACGGGCATCGTCGTGCAGTGCCAGAACGAGCGCAGCCAGATCCAGAACCGCGAGACGGCCATGCGCATGCTGCGCGGAAAGCTCCTTGAGCTGCAGGAGCGCGAGCGCGAGGAGCAGATGGCCAGGATCAAGGGCGAGATGAAGAAGATCGAGTGGGGCAGCCAGATCCGCTCGTATGTGTTCCAGCCGTACACGCTGGTCAAGGACCACCGCACGGGCGTGGAGAACGGCAACATCCAGGCGGTGATGGACGGCGACCTGGACGCGTTCGTGCAGGCGTACCTGCTCAAGTCCTGACGGGGGAAACGATGCGATTTGATTATGAGCTCGTAGGCAAGATCGGTTCGATGGCGCTCATCCGCAGGGACGAGGGCGAGATCGACTACAACATCTTCTCGCGGCTCGGGCGCGAGCTCCGGCCCGGCATGATCTGGGTGTCGAGCGGCGCGACCGAGATCGGGCGGCTTGACTACGTCAACCGCCACGGCGCGGAGCTAGATGGCGACGCGCAGGAGATCAAGGCGGACTACGCCGCCCAAGGCCAGGCCATCCTGATGATGGAGTACCGCCGCTACATCCCGGACCGGTACTCCGTGCGGCAGCTCTTGGTCGAGCACACGCACTTCAACGACGAGGAGAAGCGCGCGCACATCAAGGCGTTCTTGCTGCGCTGCGCCGAGCAGAATGCGATCCCGATCGTCAACTACAACGACCCCGTCAGCGTCGACGAGGTGCGCAAGATGGAGCTTGCCCACCTGCGCGAGAGCGGCGGCAGCGCCTACGAGTGCGTCGACAACGACGAGACCGCGTCCGTGATCTGCACGCTCGTGCGCGCCAAAAACCTCGTGATCCTCACGAGCGTCGACGGCATCTACCGCGACCCGGACGACCCGGGTACGCTCGTCGAGCGCGTCGAGGGCAGGAACGCGGACGAGGTGATCGAAAACATCGACGCGCTGATGGAGCACTGCGTCGGCGCGAGCAGGTCGGGCGCAAACGGCGCGCGCGCCAAGCTCGACTTCATCAAGGAGCCGGTGCGCCAGGGCACGACGGTCTACATCGCAAACGCGAAGAACCGCATCTCAGACGTGCTATCCCTCAACTGCCGCAGCACAGTGTTCCGCGTCCGATAAACGATAAAAAGGACGAGATATTCAATAAATTTTTATTGACAATCGATAAAGCCGATGATAAACTGTCACCGAAATGAGGTGACGGTTTTTTTCGTATGGGAAAGGCGCTGAACACAGTCGTTAAAACGCTTCTGCTCCTCGGCATGGTTTCGGGCATCGCTTTTGCGGTAATCGTATTTCAGATTTATTTGCCGAACGCCGACGAAACGTTCCGGCTCGACGGCAAGCCCGCGTTCTTTACCGCGGCCGCAGGCATCCTGGCCATGCTGTGCATCCTCGGGGCGGAGTACATCGCGGTGACGCTCTACCGCATGATGCGCTCGGTCGAGAAGGACCCGTTCGTACCAAAGAACGTGCGCGCGCTGCGGAACATGGGCATCGCCGCGCTGCTGGTCATGGCGTGCGGGCTGTTTACGCTCCTGCTGCACCCGGTGCCGCTCGCCGTGCTTGCCGCGCTGCCCGTCGGCATGTGCGGTCTGTTCTCCCTTGTGCTTTCGAACGTCTTTGAAAAGGCGGTCGCGTTCAAGCAGGAGAACGACCTGACGGTGTGAGGGGGAAGGTTGCGATGATCCGCGTGAATCTCGACGTGATGATGGCCAAGCGCAAGGTGAGTTTAAACGAGCTTGCTTCGCGCTGCGGCATCACGCTTGCCAACCTGTCCATATTGAAGAACAACAAGTGCAGGGCGATCCGCTTCTCGACGCTCGACGCGGTCTGCCACGCGCTCGACTGCGAGGTGCAGGACATACTCGAATTTGTGAAGGAGGAAGCGTCATGAGTGAGGAACAAAATACTGTTACCGCGCCGGAGCGGGCCAAGCCGCGCGACGTTACGCCGCTGCAGAAGCTGCTCGTGCTGTTTACGCTGGGACTCGGGCTTTTATTGCGCTTTGCCGTGTTCGAGGGCGGCAACGCGTTCTACGGGCTGTTTTGGCTCGGCTGCCTCGCGCTGTTTATCGCGCTGAACGGCAAGCGCTTTTTTGCGAGCCGGGCGGCGATATTCGCCGCGCTGCCGGCGGCCGCGCTGTGCCTGCTTTTTGCGTTCCATCCGAATAACACGCGGTTTCTGCTTGTCGGCACGAACGTGCTCGCGCTGCCGATTACCGTGATGGCCACGGCGGTGACCGCGGTCTACGGCTACGAGAAAAAGCGCGAGGGCGCGGTCGTGCTCGGCGTATTCTACGGCTACACGGCGCAGGCGGTCACGGCCGTGCCGCGCTTCTTTTCCGCGCTCGGCGCGCTGTTCGGCCGCGGCAAAAACGGCGCGGGCAAGCACGCGCTGCTTGGGGTAGCCGTGGCGCTGCCGGTGGTCGCGGTCGTGCTGGCGCTGCTCTCCGCCGCGGACGCGGTGTGGAACGACGCGCTCTCGGGGCTGTTTGCCAATCTGCGCTGGGATGAGCTGTTCGCGGACGTGTTCCTGACGCTCATGCCCGCGATCCTTATCTATTCGCTCCTGTACAACATGACCTGGGGCGGGCGCAATTTGCCCATGCCCGCGTACCGGGCGCCGTCGTGGCCGCCCGTGACGCTCGGCGTGGCGATGGGCGTGCTGATCGCCGTCTACGCGGCGTTTTGCGCGCTGCAGTATACGTACCTGTTCGGCGGCCGGCTGCCCGCGGCGTACACATACTCGGAATACGCGCGCAGCGGCTTTACGGAGCTGATGTGGGTCGCCGCGATCAATTTTTTGCTGTTCGCGCTGTGTTTGCGCTATGTGCGGCCGTCGCGCGTGCTAAAGGTTCTCTCGGCGCTGCTGCTCGCGGCGACCGCGCTTTTGCTCGGCTCCGCGGCGACGAGGCTTTTGCTCTACATCGGCGCGTACCGGCTGACGTTCAACCGCATCCTGCCGCTGTGGTGGATGATCTACCTCGTCGCGCTGGTCGTGCTGTGCGCCGTGCGGCTCAAAAAACAATCCATGCCGCTTTTGAGCGTCTCGGCATGGATATTCCTGTACTGGTATCTTGTTTTGAACATTCCGGACTGGCAGCGCGTCATCGAGTGGTATAACGCGCTTTGATCCGCTGAAACGCCGTCTCGCTGATGACGTGCTCGATGCGGCACGCGTCCTGCGCGGCAACCTCCGCAGAAAGGCCGAGCGTATCGGACAGAAACCGGGTGATGAGCCGGTGGCGTTCGTAGATGCGCTCGGCTTTTTCGCGCCCGCTCTCGGTCAGCCGGATGCGGCCGCTGTCCATCGTGATGTACCGGTCCTGCCGCAAAAGCGACATGGCGCGCGACACGCTCGGGCGCGAGTAGCCGAGCGCGTTGGCCACGTCCACGCTGCGCACGTCGCCGTGCGCGGACAGCGTGAGGATGGTCTCGAGGTACATTTCGCCGGATTCCTGCATACGCTTACCCCTCCTGTTTCAGCTGCAGCGCGCGCGCGTACGCCTGCTTCTTTGGCACGGTGAGCGCGTCCGCGGCGACCTTTGCCGCGTCCTTGACGGACAGGCCGGACGCGAGCGCTTTCCCGATCGCCGCGTCGAGCGAACAAACCGCGTCCTGCGCGGGCGCGGCCTGCCGCCGCGAGGCGCAGTCAACCGCGATCACGCACTCCCCGCGCGGCTCCTCGGCAAAGCGGGCGATCAAAGCGGAGAGCTTGCCGAGCTCCGCGGTCTCAAACTTTTTTGTCAGCTCGCGCAGCACGGCGGCGTCGCAGTCCCCGAGCGCCTCAAGCAGCGCCGAAAGCGTGTCCCGTACGCGGTGCGGGCTCTCGTACAGGAGCGCGAGATGACGGCAGCGGCCGATCTCGGCGAGCGCCTCCTTCCGCGCTTTCCCCGCGCGCGGCAGAAAGCCGTAGAACGTGAACGTCCCGCAGGGCAGCCCCGAGAGCACGGCGGCGGTCAGCACGGCCGACGCGCCGGGCAGCACGGTGTACGGCAGATTGTGTTCGATGCACGCGGAAACGAGCGCGGCCCCCGGGTCCGATATGCCCGGCATGCCCGCGTCGGAGAGGTAGCAGACGGTCCTGCCGGCGGACAACAGCCCGACGAGCTCCGCGGCGCGCTCCCGCTCGTTGTGCGCGTGGCAGCTAACGAGCGGCTTATGGATGCCGAAATGGTTGAGGAGCTGGACCGACCTTCGCGTGTCCTCGCAGAAGATTATGTCGCAGCTTTTCAGCGCGTCGAGCACGCGCAGCGTAATGTCCGAAAGGTTCCCGATGGGGCTGGCGCACAGCATCAGCATTTCATTTGCCTCAGGTCCCTGCCGGTCAGCCGCAGCATGTTTGTGCGCGACTGGTCGACAAAGCGCGACACGAGCCGGTCGCCGTAGCGCGCCTGCAGCGATTCGAAGCCGAGGTTTGTCACGATGATCGTCGGCCGCGCGAACGAGGCGCGCTCGTTGACGACGGCGAACAGCCACTCGTTGGACACGTTCGGGATCACGGGCTCGCTGCCGAGGTCGTCGAGCACGAACAGCTCCGCGTACTGGCAGCGGCGCGCGTTGTCCGTGTTCTGGCGGATGTCGGACAGCACGTCCTGCGTGAAGCGGTAGGCCGTCACGAGGTGCGCGTCGACGCCGCGGGAGAGCGCACGGTGCGCGATTGCGTTGGCCAGGTACGTTTTGCCCAGGCCGTTGCCACCCATGATGAACAGGTTCGGCTTCTCGGGCCGCGGCAGCGCTTCGGCGTATGTTTCGCACAGCGACTTTGCGCGCAGCGCCTGTTTTTTTTGCGTTTCGTCGGGATAGACGTGCTCGGAGAACGCCTCGAACGTCTCGCGCTCGTTGATCGCGCCGTACGCGCTCCGCCGCGCGGCGTATGTCAGCTGGCAGGCGCAGGGCTTCTGGCGGAGCTCGTCGAGATAGCCCGTGTCGCGGCAGCGCGCGCAGCGGAAGCGGAGCTCGAGATAATCGTCCGGCAGGCCGCAGCGCAGCAGCGCGGCGCGCTCCCTGCCCGATATGCCGATAAGCGCCTTTTTGCCGTCCGCGGCCGAGAGCGCCCCCGCGCCCACGGCGGAGAGGACGCCGCGCCGCTCGTCGGCGAGCGCGGCAAGCTCCGGCGCGCGCGAAAACGCCTCGCGCGTGCGCTTGGCGAGCGCGGCGAGCTCCTCGGCGTGTATACGGTCGTAGAGGCGGGCAAGCTCCTTGTTCATTCGATGTCCTCGTCTAGATTCACGAGCAGCTTCGACAGTTCCTCCTCCGTGTACTTCGGCTTTGTCTGCGGCCTGCCCTTGACGGCGGGTTCCGCCTTTGCCGCCGCGGCCTCGAACGTTTCGGCGGCCTCGATCGTGGAAATGTTCGCGGCGCGCCACGTGTTGAGCAGCTTTTTCATGCGGCCGAACGGCTCGTTCGCGCCGCGCGAGAGTGTCGCGGCAAAGCGCAGAAGCTCCGGCGGCATATGGAAATCGTCCACGTACATGGCGAGCTGGTTGATGTGCGACAGCGTCGGCGGCTCGGCCTTGCCGGCGAGCGCGAACAGCGTCTTGGCAAACTCGCGCTTTGCGCCCTGCTCGGCCTCCTGCAGCGCGACGCCGGACGCGCTCGACACGCCCTGCGCGTGCAACTCTGCGAGCATCTCGTCAAGCCGTTCGAAGTTTGGGGTGCCGGCGCGCGACATGCGCGGCAATACCGCGGCGATGGCCTCGTCCGTAAAGCCCCACTCGCGCGTCCATTTGCGGTATCGCGCGGTCTCGTCCTCCGTCGGCGGCCTGCGGTAGCGCCAGGACTTGAGTATGCGGCCGGCTCCGGACACGAGCGCGTCCGCGTCCGCGATGTAGGCGAGCGCCTCCTCCTGCGTGGACACGCCCGCTTCCATCCAGGTGCGCGCGACGGCGGACATGTAGGCAACGGGGCAGTTGCGCTTCTTCTCGAGGCAGTAGGAAACGAGCGCGAGCACCGCGCCCTCGGTGAGGTGGTACAGCTCGATCCATTCGTACACGCCGGCAAGCTCGCGCATGCCGAACTGGCGCGGCGCGGTCAATGTATTGAGCGAGCGCACGAGGTTTGCGTACTTGTACGGCGTCGTCTCGGCGCGCTCCGTTTGGCCGAGCGGCCGGTATTCGACCGTGAGCGGCTCGTCCGAAGCGATGCGCACGAGCCCCTGCTCCTGCCAGTAAAGGAACGCGGTCCGCACCGCGTCGGGCGAGAGTCCGAGCGCCTCGCCGACGGAGATGTCGCGCATCGACGGGAAATAGCACTGCATCAGGCCGTACAGATAGACCTGCACGTGCAGGCCGACCGCGCGCGGCATGTAGTCCGCCAAAAATCGGTTGTCGACGGGCGTAAACTCGGCTTTTGCCGCGCCCTGCTCAAAACGACAGATCATACTACCCTGTATTTTAGCATGGAGGCCGCAAAAAGGAAATAATATAGTAGCAATTGCGGGGAGGGAGCGCATGCGCCGCGTTCGCTGGGACATCGTGCTGATACTTGCGACGCTGCTGGCCATCGTGATCGCGGTGGCGCGCGGCTATATCATCGCGCGCTGCGGTCCGCCTGCGCCCGCGGCGGAAACGGAGCCCGACGCGTCGCAGGTCATGCTGAACGTCTACGACCACCGCGAGGACAGGATCGTCGAGGTGCCGCTCGAGACCTACCTCGTCGGCGTCGTCGCGGCGGAGATGCCCGTCACGTTCCACCCCGAGGCGCTCAAGGCGCAGGCGGTTGCGGCGCGCACGTACACGCTGTTCAAGCGCGCGCACGGCGGCTGCAAGCGGCACGGAAGCGACGTTTGTACGGACAGCGCGTGCTGTCAGGCGTTTTTGTCGGACGCGCGCATGCGTACAAAGTGGGACGGCGCGTATGAGGACAATCTTTCGCGCATCGAGAACGCGGTGAAAGGGACGAGCGCGGAGGTGCTCGTCTACAACGGCGAGCTCGTCGAGGCGCTCTACCACAGCAGCTCCGGCGGCCGGACCGAAAACGCCGAGGATGCGTTCTCGTCGGCAAAGCCGTACCTCGTGTCCGTGATGAGCACGAACGAGAGCGGCACGAACAACCT